>NZ_CAXREX010000215.1:0-14118 GCF_964229645.1 Nioella sp.
TCCCGCCGTCCCTTGGAGGCGAAGACGAACATCGTGCCGATGCCCCCGTCGATATCGATCAGGTGGTCGGATTGCGTGGCCCCGGTGTTGAACGACAGGTCGTAAAGCGCCTGCTTATGCTTGCCCAGCTCCAGCGCCAGCGCCTTCAGCATCCGGGCGCGGTCGTGGAAGGTCAGCTTGCGCAGGGCGGGACCGCCCACGTCACGCGCGTGGTCCAGCATCGCCTGCACCGGCAGGGCCGATCCCGCCTGCGCCAGCGGCGCGCCGGTCACGGCGCTGGCGATTAGCCGGGCCGAGCCATCGGGGGCGATCCATTCGCCAGCGGCGAAGCTTTTGATGTTCAGCAGGCTCATTCCGTTTCTCCTTCCAGCGCGCGGGCAAGGTGGTCTGCCATGACCCAGGAGCCGGGGCTTTCACCCGCGACTTCGGCCATGACACGGGCCATCCCGGCCCATCCCACCTGCGCCGCATAATGCATCGGTCCGCCCCGCCAGCGCGGAAAGCCGTAGCCGTGCAGCTTGACCATATCGACGGCCGCGAAGTCCTCGGCGATCCCGTCTTCCACGATCCGCGCGCCCTCGTTGGCGTAGACGGCCAGCAGCCGGTCGCGGATCTCGGTTTGCGAATAGCTGCGCCGCGTGATGCCCCGTTCCGCCGAATAGGCGAGGATCAGCGCCTCGACCTCCGGGTCGCGCTCCGGCGTCCGGTTGCCATCTGTGTAGCGATACCAGCCCTTGCCGCTGCGCTGGCCAAGCCGGTCCATTTCGCACAGCGTATCGGCGATGCGTTCGTAGCGCTCGTTCGGGTCGCGCGTCGCGGCCTGCCGCTTGCGATTGGCCCAGGCGATCTGAAGCCCGGTCAGGTCCTGCAACTCGAAGGGTCCCATGGGCATGCCGAAGGCGCGCATCGCGGCGTCCACCTCGTGCGGCAGGGCCCCGTCGGCCAGCAGGTATTCCGCTTCGCGGCGATAGGCCGACAGCATCCGGTTGCCGATGAACCCGTCACAGATGCCCGACAAAACCGCGACCTTGCGCAGCCGCCTGGCCAGGTCGAAGCCGGTGGCCAGCACCTCTGGCGCCGTCTCGGGCGTATTCACCACTTCGAGGAGCCTCATCACATGGGCGGGCGAGAAGAAATGCAGGCCGATGCAGCGCGCCTTGTTCGGCGTGTCAGCGAAAATCTCGCGCGGATCGAGATAGGAGGTATTGGTGGCCAAGATGGCATCTTGCGAAAGATGCTTTGCCAATTCCGCAAACACCGCCTGTTTCACCGTCAGGTCCTCGAACACCGCCTCAATGGCGAGGTCCGCCCCGGAGGCCGCCGCGTAATTGTCCACGGCCTCGAATGCCGTCATCTGGGCCTCGTAGCGGGCCTGCGTGATCTTCCCGCGCTTGAGCGCCCCCGCAACCAGCCCCTCGACCCGGCCCTGCGCGGCGCTGGCCTCGTCTGCGCTGCGCTCGACCAGCGTCACGCGCAAGCCCGCCGACAGGCAGGCGGTGGCAATCCCCGCACCCATCAGCCCGCCGCCCACAACCGCCACATGCGCCAGCGCGCGCGGTGTGGCCCCGTCGATCGCCCTGGGCTTCATCACGTGCCGTTCGGCGAAAAAGGCGTGGCGCAGGGCGCGGCTTTCGGCGCTGGCGCGCATTTCAAGGTGGCGGGCACGTTCCTTTGGCTGCCCCTCGGAAAAGGGCAGCGCCGCCCATTGCAGAGCTTCGAGGTTGAGAAGCGGCGACTGCTGCCCCTTGGCCTTGCGGGCGATCTCGGCCTCGGCCGCCGCGTAGCCCTGGGCGTCGAGCGCCGCGACCGGGCGCTGGCTGACCGCAAGGGGCCGCTTTGGCAGGTCGGCGGCGAAGGCACGGGCGGCGGCATCGGGATCGTCCACGATCCTGTCGATGCCGCCAAGCACCAGCATGTCCTCTGCCGCGTAGATCCGACCCTTACAGGCCATTTCAACCGCTGCGTCCATTCCCACCAGACGCGGCGCGCGCTGCGTGCCACCCGCGCCGGGGATCAGACCCACATTGACCTCTGGCAGGCCGAATTTCGTCCCCGGCGCAGCGAAGCGCCAGGTACAACCCATGGCGATCTCGAACCCGCCGCCAAGGACGGTGCCATGCAAAAGCGCCAGGAACGGCACCGGGCTGTCTTCGATCATCTGCACGACATCGGGCAGATGCGGCAGAAGCGCGGGCCCGTCGAATTCCGACATGTCGCCCCCCGCGATGAAGGTGCGGCCCGCGCATTTCAGCACCGCGAGGCGCGCGCCCTTGACCTCTGCCACCGCCTGTTCCAGCCCGGAGCGCACCGCGACCGAGGTTGCGTTCACCGGCGGGCTGTCGATGATGACCCAGGCGATATCGCCGTCTTTTCTGACGGTTACAGGCATGTCGGCAGGCATGTGGCCCCTCTCCTTCTCGCGTGGTTTCGGAATTTATTGACCAACCGTTCGGTTTATGCAAGAGATTCCTCCGACGAGGGAGGACAGCGCGCAGATGAGCGACACGGTATTGGTGACGGAGCACGGGGACTGGCGTGAAATCACGCTCAACCGCCCCGAACGCCTGAACAGTTTCAACGAGGAGATGCACCTTGCCCTACGCGCGGCCCTGTCAGATGCGCGCAATGCAGACGCGCGGGCGATCCTGCTGACCGGCGCGGGGCGCGGGTTCTGCGCGGGCCAGGACCTGGGCGACCGCGACCCGTCGAAAATGGACGGCCCGCCTGACCTCGGCCACACCGTCCGCAGCTTCTATGCCCCGCTTGTGCGGCTCATCCGTGACATGCGCCTTCCGGTCATCTGCGCCGTGAACGGCGTCGCGGCAGGCGCGGGCGCCAGCCTGGCCCTGGCCTGCGACATCGTGCTGGCCGCCGAAAGCGGCAAAGTCATCCAGGCCTTCAGCAAGGTTGGTCTCGTCCCCGATACCGGTGGCAGCTGGCACCTGCCCCGCCTTCTGGGCGAGGCGCGTGCCAAGGCGCTGGCCATGACGGCAGAACCCCTGCCCGCGCAGACCGCCGCCGATTGGGGCCTGATCTGGCGCACCTACCCGGATGATCAGTTGATGAATGAGGCCCGCGCCCTCACCGCCCGGCTGGCCGCTGGCCCCACGCTCGGGCTCGGGCTGACCAAGCACTGCATCCAGGCCGCCGCCACCAACACGCTTTCCGATCAGCTCGACCTTGAAGCCGACGCCATGAAAACCTGCGGCGAAAGCGCCGATTACGCCGAGGGCGTCAGCGCCTTCCTGAACAAACGCCAACCGGAGTTCAAAGGCCGATGACCCCTGATGAGCGCGCCAAGAAAAGCGCCAAGGCCATGTGGGCCGACGACAATGCCTCGCCCTGGTTCGGAATGGAGATCGTCGAGGTCAGCGAGGGCCGCGCCACGCTGGCCCTGACGGTTGAGCCGCACCATGCCAACGGCCACGGCATCTGTCACGGCGGCGTCACCTTTTCGCTGGCCGACAGCGCCTTTGCCTTCGCCTGCAACAGCCGCAACCAGAACACGGTCGCGCAGTCGAATACCATTACCTACGTCGCGCCGGGCCGCATCGGGGACCGGCTGACCGCCACCGCCCGCGAAATCAGCCTGACGGGCCGCAGCGGCATCTACGATGTGACCGTGACCAACCAGGACGGCACCGTGATCGCGGAATTCCGGGGAAATTCCCGCGCGATCAAGGGCCAGTTGTTCGAGGAGTAAACCGACATGAAAGACCTCAGCCCCCGCAAGGAAGAGCTCGATCCGATTGAAATCGCCTCGATCGACGAAATCCGCGCCCTGCAGCTCGAGCGCCTCAAATGGTCCGTGCGCCATGCCTATGAGAACGTGCCGATGTATCGCCAGCGCTTTGACGCGGCAGGCGTGCATCCCGATGATCTGCAACAGCTTTCCGACCTGGCGAAGTTCCCGTTCACCTACAAGTCGGACCTGCGCGACAATTATCCGTTCGGCCTCTTCGCCGTGCCGCGCGACCAGATCATCCGCGTCCACGCGTCCTCCGGCACCACCGGCAAACCCACCGTCGTGGGCTACACCAAGAACGACATCAGCAACTGGGCGGACCTTGTGGCACGCTCCATGCGTGCCAGCGGCACCCGCGCGGGCGACATCGTGCACGTGGCCTATGGCTATGGCCTTTTCACCGGCGGGCTTGGCGCGCATTACGGGGCCGAACGGCTTGGCGCGACGGTGGTGCCCGTCTCGGGCGGCATGACCGAGCGGCAGGTGACGCTGATCAACGACTTCAAGCCGACCACAATCATGGTCACGCCCTCCTACATGCTCAACATCCTCGAACAGTTCCACAAACTGGGCCTCGATCCGCGCGAAAGCAGCCTGGAGGTAGGCATCTTCGGGGCCGAACCCTGGACCGACGCCATGCGCAAGGAGGTCGAGCAGGCCTTCGACATGCATGCCGTCGATATCTACGGGCTTTCCGAGATCATGGGGCCGGGCGTCGCCAATGAATGCGTGGAAACCAAGGATGGCCCGGTGATCTGGGAGGATCATTTCCTGCCCGAGATCATCGACCCCGAAACCGGCGAGGTGCTGCCCGATGGCGAGCTTGGTGAACTGGTCTTTACCACGCTGACCAAGGAAGGCCTGCCGATGATCCGCTACCGCACGCGCGACCTGACGCGCCTGCTACCCGGCACGGCGCGCAGCATGCGGCGTATGGAAAAGATCACCGGACGCTCCGACGACATGATGATCCTGCGCGGCGTCAACGTCTTCCCGACCCAGATCGAGGAACAGCTGATGGCGACCGGCGGCCTCGCGCCCCATTTCCAGATAGAGCTTTACACCGCGGGCCGGATGGACGCGATGCGCGTGCATGTGGAGGCGCTGCCCGACGCCACCGACGAGCTTTCCAAAACCGCCGCTGCACGGATGCTGTCCAAGCGGGTGAAAGACATCGTCGGCATCTCGATCGAGGTGAACGTGGGCGATCCCGGCGCGGTGGCGCGCAGCGAGGGCAAGGCCAAGCGCGTCGTCGACAACCGCGAGAAGGGATAAGGCGTGGCACGGACAATCGCGAAAGACCACGACCAGAAGCGGGAACAGATCCTGCAATCGGCGGCCAAGATCTTCGCCACCGAGGGCTTCGACCGCGCCTCGATGGCGCAGCTTGCGCGCGAATGCGGGATCTCCAAGGCGAATATCTACCACTACTACGACAGCAAGGACGCGATTCTCTTCGATATCCTCGACACTTACCTGTCGGAGCTGCGCGACCTGATCCTTGCGACCAATGTCGAGGGGCTCTCGCCCGAAGAGCGGCTGCGCCGCGTGATCCGCGACATCTTGCGCGCCTACCAGGGGGCTGATCACGAACACCAGGTGCAATTGAACGCGCTCTCTGCCCTGCCGCAGGATCAGCAGGACCGCATGCGCGCCTACCAGCGCGACATGGTGCGCTACCTGTCCGACTGCATCCGCGCCGCCGCGCCCGAGATGTTCGGCGACGATCGGGCCAAGCTGCGCGCAGTCACCATGTCGGTCTTCGGCATGCTGAACTGGTATTACATGTGGAACGGCGGCGCGGACGGGGCCGCGCGCGATGCCTATGCCGCGCTGGTGGCCGACCTCACCCTGAAGGGCCTGCCCGGCATCTGACAGGGCTTGCGCGCGCCCCGGCTTCCGGGGCAACGTCACCCCGACGCGCGCCACCGCGCGCCGGTCAGGAGCCCCCATGTCCCGCCTGCAGGAAATTGCCCGCCAACCGGGTCTTGCCGCCATCGGCCTCGTACTGGGGGGGGCGCTGTGGGGGCTGATGTGGGTGCCGATCCGTGGCATGCAGGGCGCGGGGCTTCCCGGGGCCTGGTCGGGCTTAGCGCTCTATGCCGTCGCCGTGACGCTGATGGTTCCTGTCCTGATCGTGCTCAAGGCCCGTCCGCTGGCGCATCTGGCCGTGCTGATCCCCTGCGGTCTGCTGACAGGCACCGCCTTCAGCCTCTATTCCACCAGCCTCGTGCTGACCGAAGTGGTGCGCGCGGTCCTTCTCTTCTACCTCTCGCCGATCTGGGCCACGCTTCTGGGCCTTGCCTTTCTTGGGGAACGGCTCTCGCCCGCCCGGCTCGGGGCGCTGGCGCTTGGGCTTGGCGGGCTGGCCGTGATGATGGGGGGCGGGGCATTGCGCCATGGCCCAAACCTGGGTGATCTCCTGGCGCTGATCTCGGGCATGTCCTGGGCGCTCGGCTCCTTCTTCCTCTATCGCGCGGGCACCGTTGCGGTGACCGAGCAGGTGTTTTCCTTCGTCTTCGGCGCGCTGGTCATCACCGGGGCGACGCTTCTGGTCGGGGGCGGCGGCATCGCCCAGGCCTTTGATGTCAGGGCAATCGGCGCGGCGGCGCCCTGGGCGCTCGTGGCCGGGATGATCGTGGTGCCGATGCTCTTTCTTACCATCTGGCCGGCAACCCTGCTCAGCCCCGCGCGCGTGGGGCTGCTTCTGATGAGCGATATCGTCGTGGGCGTCATCACCGCCGCCATCTGGTCAGGCGAACCCTTCGGCTGGCGCGAGGCCAGCGGCGCGCTGATGATCACCGCCGCCGGTTTTGTCGAAGTGCTCGGGCATCGCCCCTCGCACGAGGCCTAGGCGGCTCAGACCGCGCGCGTCAGCCCCCCGTCGATGCGGATATTCTGCCCGGTGACATAGGCCCCGTCCTCCGACAACAGGTAGCCGATCAGCCCCGACACCTCAGCGACGGTCCCGTAACGGCCCATGGGGATGCGCGCGCGCCGGTCCTCTGTTTCGGGCAGGCTGTCGATGAAGCCGGGCAGCACGTTGTTCATGCGAACGCCTCGGGCCGCGAACTTGTCTGCAAAAAGCTTGGTAAAGCTTGCCAGCCCCGCCCGGAAGACGCCCGAGGTCGGGAAAAGGGGATCGGGCTCGAAAGCCGCGAAGGTCGAGATATTGACGATCGCGCCACCGCCCGCCTTGGCCATGATCGGGGCCACCAGCCGGGCCGGGCGGATCACGTTCATCAGGTAAACCTCCATCCCCCGGTGCCAGTCCTCGTCCGAGATGTCGAGGATATCACCCTTGGGCCCGTGCCCGGCGGAATTGACCAGCCCGTCAATCCGCCCCCATCGGTCCATGGCCGCATCGACCAGGGCCTGAAGATCCCCCGGCTCCAGGTTCGACCCGGTCACCCCGACGCCGCCAAGCTCCTTGGCCAGCGCCTCCCCCTTGCCGGAGGAGGACAGGATCGCCACCTGCCAGCCTTTCGCCGCAAGATGCCGGGCCGCGTCCGCCCCCATGCCGCTGCCGCCCGCCGTGACCAGGGCCACTTTCTGTGCTGTCGCCATCGTCTTTCCCTCCGATTGAACCTCCTGCTCAGGAAACATGATCAAAACAGGGATTTCCAATCATTTCTTTTCCATAGTCATTAGCTTTACTATAGTCATGATTCCCATGAGCTTTCAGAATCTCAATGCGCTGCGCCATTTCGAGGCTGCGGCACGGCACCTGAACCTCCGTCTTGCGGCGGAGGAGCTTCACGTGACGCAAGGGGCAGTTTCTCAGCAAATCAGGGTGTTGGAAGATGTTCTTCAGACCAGGCTCTTCACGAGGCACCCGCGCGGCCTCAGCCTGACCGAAGCAGGGCACCGCTTGCACGAACCCGTGGCACAAGCTCTTGGGCTCATTTCAAGCTCTATAGCTGAGTTACATTCGTTTTCTGACCGGGTTACGCTCTCTCTGCCCCCGTCTTTGGCTGCGAAATGGCTGGTTCCCCGCCTGCCGGGCTTTGCCGAGGCGCATCCCAATGTCGAGCTTCAGATCGTGGCCTCCGAGCGGATCACCGATTTCGCGCGCGACAACGTGGACCTCGCCATTCGGCAGGGCCCCGCCCCGCAGGAAAGCGCGGTCACGGTGGAAAAGCTCGCCCCCATCCGGCTGGTCGCGGTCACCGGGCCCTCGCTCGTGGCCCGCGCCCCGGTGCTGGCGCGCGCGTCCTTCTTTGCGCAATACCCGCTGATCGAGGATGGGCACCGCCCCTGGCAGGCCTGGTTCGCGCGCGAGGCGCCCGAGACGCCGTGGAAACGGCTCAGCTTCAACCAGACGGCCCTCGCCATCGACGCGGCCGAGGCGGGCCAGGGTATTGCGCTGGTGCCCGATGTGCTGGTTAACGATGCGCTGGAAAAGCGGCGGCTGGTGCGCCTGCGTGAAGAGCCCCCGGACGAGACGCGGGGGCTCTATCTTGTCCGGCCCGCCAAGACGCCCGAAACACGGTCGCACAGGGCCGTTGCCGACTGGATCCGGGCCGGGTTCTAGACCCGCTCAGGGCGTGCCCAGACCAAGCCGGTCGAGCGCGCCGCGCGCCTCTGCATCCCACCGGGCGCGCAGTTCGGACGTGGTGGAGCGGCGCAGGCCCATGGCCCTCAGCGCGTCGAACCGGCCCGACTCCCCCTGCCCGAAGCTGGCCGCCACACGCGGCCACCAATAGGCGACAGAGGCCTCCACAGCCTCGCGCTGCCCTTCGTCCAGAAGCCGCGCGATGCCCTCTTCGGCCAGTTCCGCATGGCGAAGTTCAACCGGGGCAATGGCCCGGAACGCCACCGCAAGCGGCTGGTAGGACACCATCTGCATCTCGGCCAGCTGCACCACCACGGCGCGCCCCATCAAGAGGTTCATCACCACCGCGTCGGCCCAACCCGCCAGCGGGTAGTTGAACACCGCCAGCCGCATGTCATGTTCGCCCCGCGTGGCCCCGATATCGGCCTCGCGCGCAAGCCGCGCGGTCCAGGGGTGGTGGTTGGCATAGCGCCCCTGATCGACGCCGAATTCGCCCATCACGCGCAAAACCTTGTCGGCGTGATCGGTCTTTTCCAGCACGATCCGCGCCGCCGCGATCCGTTCCTTGATGCCAGGCCCCTCGTTGATGATGTCGGCAAAGCCCGCAGCACCCGCCAGTTCGCTGTCGACAAAGGTTGCCATCAGCTTCATCAGCTCAGCGCGGTAGCGGGGCGGCACGTTGGCAGGGCTGGTCAGAACGCCGCCCTGGGCCAGGTAGTCCTCGATCTTCATCTCCATGACAGGCGCCCCTTACTGGTCAAAGTCCACGACCACGCGGTCGGTGACGGGATAGGACTGGCACGACAGGACATAGCCCTTGGCCACCTCGTAATCTTCCAGCGCGTGGTTGGCGACCATGTCCACCTCGCCTTCCAGCACCCGGCAGCGGCAGGTCGAGCAGACCCCCGCCTTGCAGGCGTAGGGCGCGTCCAGGGCGTTTTCCAGCGCGGCGTCCAGCAGGCTCTGGTCCTTGCCCACGGTCAGCACGCGGGTCGATCCGTCCAGCGTGACCGAGATCGCCGCCTGGTTGGCCGCGCTGCCCGCCTCTTTCGACACGACCTTGCGCGCCAGCCGCCCCGGTTGGGCCGAGGCAAAAAGCTCGAACTTGATCTGCGCATCGTCCAGCCCATGTGCGCGCAGCGCCTTGGCGATCCCCAGCATCATCGGCTCGGGCCCGCAGATGAAGGCGGTGTCGACGCTGTCGATGTCGATCCAGCCGGTGCGCACGAGCTCGGCCACCTTGTTCTCGGTCACAAGGCCGGTGAAGAGGTCGATCTCCTGCGCGTCGGCCTCCAGCACATGGATCACGTTGAAACGGCCCATATACTGGTTTTTCAGGTCCTCCAGTTCCTCGCGGAACATGATCGTGTTCACGCCCTTGTTGGCGTAGACCAGCGTGAAGCTGGACCGGGGTTCCGTGGCGAGCGCCGTCTTGATGATCGACAGCACCGGGGTAATCCCCGATCCGCCCGCAAAGCCCAGGTAATGGCGCGCCTGGGACGCATCGAGCGCAGTGTGAAAGCCCCCCATCGGCGGCATGGCCAGCAGCGTGTCGCCCACCTTCAGCTCTTCATTGGCCCAGGTGGAAAACGCCCCGCCATCGACGCGCTTGATCCCCACTTGCAGGATACCCTCCTGCCGCCCTGCGCAGATCGAGTAGGAGCGGCGCAATTCCTCGCCGTCGAAATCGCGGCGGAAGGTCAGGTATTGGCCCTGGATGAAGTCGAAGGCCGCAGGGTCCTCGGACTTCAGGGTCACGACAACGGCGTCGCGGATGGTCTTGTGAACGTCAGTTACGGTGAGCTCGTGAAAGCGCGCCATGGGGTTCCTCCCTCAGATGCACTTGAAGTAATCGAATGGTTCCAGGCAGTCGCGGCAGCGCCACGTTGCCTTGCAGGGGGTGGAGCCGAACTGGCTGATCCGCTCCAGGTTGGTGCTGTGGCATTGCGGGCAGCGGTTTGGGCCGCCCGCTGGCTGTGGCGGCGCGATGCCGTAGTCTTCCAGCTTGGCGCGACCCTTCTCGGTCAGCCAGTCGGTGGTCCAGGCGGGCGAGATCTGGCGCCTGAGCTCCAGCTTGTCGATCCCGTGGCCGCGCAGCGCGGTTTCCACGTCCATCTCGATCACGCTGGTGGCCGGGCAGCCCGAATAGGTCGGCGTCAGCGTGACAACCAGCGTCTCGCCCTGCCAGTCCACGGCCCGGACGATCCCGAGGTCGACCAGCGAGATCACCGGGATCTCGGGGTCGGGCACGGCATCGAGCCAGTCCCAGACCTGCTCGACCGAGGGCTTGGCCATCACGCTCACCAGGTCGCGCCGGGATAGGCGCGCTGCAACCACTGCATGGTCGACAGCAGGTGACCCAGATGCTCGGTATGCATCCGGCCCGTGCGCCCGCCCTTGTGGCTGTAGGCCCCGCCGGGAATGGCCAGCGTCGCCTCGGACAGCACGCGGGTGACGATATCGTCGTATTCGGCGCGCAATTCAGCGGGGTCCGGGGCGATCCCGGCCTCGGCCAACGCCTCATCCACCTTGTCCTTTTCGAACATCTCGCCCACGTAAGGATGGAGATAATCGAGCGCATCCTGCATCCGGCTATGACTTTCCTCGGTTCCATCCCCAAGGCCGATCACCGTGTCACCGGAGCGTTCCAGGTGGTAGGTCACCTCCTTGTGGGCCTTCTCGGCGATGGCCGCGATGCGCGGCTCGGACGAACCTTTCAGCCAGTCGGTCATCACGAAGGACCACGCGTCATAGAGGAACTGGCGCATCAGCGTCTGGCCGAAATCGCCATTGGGCAGCTCCACCATCAGCACGTTGCGGAAGTCCCAGGCGTCGCGCAGGAAGGCCAGGTTATCGGCCGTCCGACCCTTGCCCTCGACCTCGCCCGCCAGCCCCAGCCAAAGCTGTGTCTGCCCGATCATGTCGAGCGCGGTGTTGGCCAGCGCGATGTCTTCCTCCAGCACCGGGGAATGGCCGCACCATTCCGACACGCGGTGCCCGAGGATCAGCGTGTTGTCCCCCATGCGCAGGAGGAATTCGAAAAGCGCCTCGTCCCGGGTCATCACATGTGCCCCACTTCGTCGGGAATGTCGTAGAAGGTCGGGTGGCGGTAGATCTTGCTTTCCGACGGCTCGAAGAGCGGCCCCTTCTCCGAGGGCGAGCTGGCCGCGACATGCCTGGCCTCGACCACCCAGATCGACACGCCTTCGTTGCGGCGGGTATAGACGTCACGGGCGTTCTTGATCGCCATTTCCGCGTCGGGCGCGTGCAGGCTGCCGACGTGACGGTGGCTGAGGCCATGCTGGCCGCGAATGAAGATTTCCCACAGGGGCCATTCGTTTTTCATCTCTCGTCCTCCTTGACGAAATTACTCGGCCGCGACCTTGCGGGCGGCTTTCTTGCGGGCATGCGCCAGCAGCCCGTCACGCACCCATTCGCCGTCGTCCCAGGCGGCAACGCGGTCCTTCATCCGGTCCACGTTGCAGGGGCCATTGCCCTTGATCACGTTGAAGAACTCGGGCCAGTCCGGTTCGCTGAAATCGTAATGCCCGCGTTCCTCGTTCCACTTGATGTTCGGGTCCGGCAGGTCGAGCTTCAGGTATTCGATCTGCGGGATTGTCTGGTCCACGAATTGCTGGCGCAGCTCGTCATTAGACTTCACCTTGATCTTCCACGCCATCGACTGTTCCGAATGCACGGATTCCCCGTCCGAGGGCCCGAACATCATCAGCGCGGGGAACCACAGGCGATTGAGCGCGTCCTGCGCCTGCTTCTTCTGCTCGGGCGTGCCGAAGGCCATTGCCCGGATCGCGTCATAGCCCTGGCGCGCGTGGAAGCTTTCTTCCTTGCAGATGCGGATCATGGCGCGGCTGTAGGGCCCGTAAGAGGTCCGCTGCAACGCCACCTGGTTCACGATCGCGGCCCCGTCGACCAGCCAGCCCACGGCACCGATATCGGCCCAGTTGAGCGTCGGGTAATTGAAGATCGACGAGTATTTCATCTTACCTTCATGCAGCAGCTCGATGAGCTCATCCCGGCTGACGCCAAGCGTCTCGGCGGCAGAATAGAGGTAAAGCCCATGGCCCGCCTCGTCCTGCACCTTGGCCAGCAGAATGGCCTTGCGTTCCAGCGTCGGCGCGCGGGTGATCCAGTTGCCCTCGGGCAATTGCCCCACAACCTCGGAATGGGCGTGCTGGCCGATCTGGCGGATCAGGGTCCGGCGGTAGTCCTCCGGCATCCAGTCCTTGGGCTCGATCTTGATGTCATTGTCGATCTTGTCCTGGAAGGCGCGTTCCTCGTCGGACATCTCGTCCTTGGATTTCACGCCGTTCGAGGCCGTCTTGATCATCTGTGCATACATGTCCGAAACCCTCCTTCAGACCCGTTCCAGGACAAGGGCAACGCCCTGCCCCACGCCCACGCACATGGTGCACAGCGCATAGCGCCCGCCCGTGCGGTTGAGTTGATAGGCCGCCGTCATCACCAGGCGCGTGCCCGACATGCCAAGCGGATGGCCCAGCGCGATGGCGCCCCCGTTGGGGTTCACATGCGCCGCGTCATCGGCCACGCCCAGTTCGCGCAGGCTGGCCAGACCCTGGCTTGCGAAGGCCTCGTTCAGCTCGATCACGTCCATCTGCTCGATGCTCAGCCCCGCCTTGGCCAGCACCTTGCGCGTGGCAGGCACCGGACCGATCCCCATCACGCGGGGCTCCACCCCGGCGGCCGCCATTGCCACGACCCGCGCCATGGGCGTCAGCCCGTTGGCCGCAGCAGCCGTCTCGGATGCCAGCAGAACCGCCGCAGCGCCATCGTTGACGCCCGAAGCATTGCCCGCCGTCACCGTCTTGTCGGGGCCGTTCACGCCGTGCAGGCTGGCCAGTTTTTCCGCCGTGGTGCCCGGGCGCGGATGCTCGTCTGTATCGACCACGATCGGATCGCCCTTGCGCTGCGGCACGCTGACGGGGGTGATTTCATCGGCGAAGATCCCCTTGGCCTGGGCTGCTTCCCAGCGAGCCTGCGACCGGGCCGCGAAGGCATCCTGGTCGGCGCGCGAAATGCCGTAGTCCTCGGCCACGTTATCGGCGGTCTCGGGCATCGAGTCGGTGCCATGGGCCGCCTTCATCTTCTTGTTCACGAAACGCCAGCCGATCGTGGTGTCGTAAACCGCGTTGGCGCGCGAAAAGGCGCTGGTGGCCTTGGGCATGACGAAGGGCGCGCGGCTCATGCTTTCCACGCCGCCCGCGATCACAAGGTCATAATCACCCGCCTTGATCCCCCGAGCGGCCATGCCCACGGCATCCATGCCGCTGGCGCAGAGCCGGTTCACCGTTGTGCCCGGCACACTCACCGGCAGCCCGGCCAGCAGGGCCGCCATGCGCGCCACGTTGCGGTTGTCCTCGCCTGCCTGGTTGGCGTCGCCATAGATCACGTCATCAAGCGCGCCCCAGTTCACATCCGGGTTGCGCGCCATCAGGGCGGCAATGGGCAGCGCGGCCAGATCGTCGGTGCGGATGGAGCTCAGCGCCCCTCCGTAGCGTCCGATTGGCGTTCGCGTGGCGTCGCAGATGAATGCATCCATAAGGCGGAGTCCTCCCGAGTGTCGCGCAAATAACTGACCGCATGGTCGGGATATGTTGCAACGCGATTCGATGCAAGAGAAATGTTACACGATTCCCGAAACTCAAACCTTACCGTAACACGTCACCCCTTACCCCCAGCCCAGGCTCTTCATTGTTCCCAAAATATCCTGGGGGCGTCGCCTGCAAGGCGACGGGGGCAAAGCCCCCTGTCGCGCCCGCATGCCCCGGCGGGGCATGCG
>NZ_CAXREX010000216.1:0-21954 GCF_964229645.1 Nioella sp.
GCGGCTGCCCTCTTCGGGCAGGACCTTGGGGCACGGATCACGCTGGACAAGCACCTGCCGCACGCGGCCGGAATCGGGGGAGGGTCTGCGGATGCTGCGGCAACCCTGCGCGGCCTGGCCCGTCTGTGGAACCGTCCCCTGCCCGGCCCCGACGCCTGTCTTTCCCTTGGGGCGGATGTGCCCGTTTGCCTGTCGACTGCCCCGCAGCGGATGCGGGGGATCGGCGAGGACCTGACCCCGCTGCCCACCCTGCCCACGCTTCACGTGGTTCTGGTCAACCCGCGCGTGCCCGTGCCGACCGGACCGGTCTTCAAGGCCCTGCCCCGCAAGGACAATCCGGCGATGGAGACCCCGACCTGGGCTGGCTTCGAAGGCTTTGTCGGCTGGCTCGCCCGCCAGAGAAACGATCTCGAACCTGCCGCGATCGGCTTGGCCCCGGCAGTTGGAGACGCCTTGTCGGCACTTGCGGGAACCGGTGCAGCGCTGGCCAGGATGAGCGGATCGGGCGCCACCTGCTTTGGCCTCTACGAAAACCGGCACGCCGCAGACAAGGCCGCGCAAACCATCGCGGCAACGCGCCCTGACTGGTGGGTAGAAGCCAGTGAAATCCTGGGGTGAGGCCCCGAACCCCGCGCCCTAGCTGACGCGTTCCACCACGAAATCGGCGAGATCGGCCAGCATGTCGCGCAGCGGATGGTCCGGCAGCACGCCAAGCGCCGCCTTCGCCTCGTCACGGTAGCGCAATGCCTCGGCGCGGGTGTCTTCCAACGCGCCGTGCTTGCGCAGCAGCGCCATCGCCGTGTCGAGATCGCCTTCTTCTTGACGCCCCTTTTCGATGGTGCGCACCCAGAAGGCGCGCTCCTCGTCATCGGCCCTGGCGACGGCCTTGATGACCGGCAGGGTCAGCTTGCGCTCTCGGAAATCATCGCCCGTGTTCTTGCCCATGGCCCCGGCGGCACCGCCGTAGTCCAGCAAGTCATCAACGACCTGGAAACTCATGCCGAGCGCATCACCGTAGCGCGCAAGCGCCTCGACCTGCGGCTCGGGCGCTCCAGCCACCACGCCGCCCACTTCGGTGGCCGCCTCGAACAGGGCGGCGGTCTTGCCCCGGATCACTTGCGTGTAGATCGCGGCGTCGGTGCGAAGGTCCTGCGCGGCTGTCAGTTGCAGCACTTCGCCTTCGGCAATGGTGGCCGACGCGTTGGACAGGATGTCCAGGATACGCAGCGATCCGCACTCCACCATCAACTGGAAGGACCGGGAAAACAGGTAGTCACCCACCAGCACGGAAGACTTGTTGTCCCACAGGAGGTTCGCCGTGGGCCTGCCGCGCCGCTGCTGGCTTTCGTCGACAACATCGTCGTGCAGAAGCGTGGCGGTGTGAATGAACTCGACCGTTGCCGCGAGCTTCTGGTGATCGGTGCCCGCGTAGCCGCAAAGCCGTGCCGCTGCCAGGGTCATCAGGGGGCGGATGCGCTTGCCGCCCGCCTCGACCAGATGTGCCGTTACCTCGGGAATCCGGGGCGCATGTTCGGACGCCATGCGCGTGCGGATCAGCGTGTTGACCGCCTCCATGTCATCGGCAAGGTAATCGCGCAGGCGGTCATGGGGCTTGGTCGCGGCGTCAGCAAGACTCATGCGGGCGGGTATCCTTCTCTCGACAAGCGGGCGTCGTGGGCCTATCTGCCCATACCATGAAAGAACTGTTACGCAGCACCGATCCGACCGTCATCGCCTTCGCCACGGCACTGTTGTCGGGCGAGGATATAGAGGTGTTCGAGTTGGACGTCCATATGAGCGTTCTGGAAGGCTCCATCGGGATTTTCCCCCGCCGCCTCATGGTCCGCGACGAGGACCTGATCGCCGCCGAGCGCGTGATGCGTGATAACGAGATCCCGCTCGGGCGGCCCTGAATGGCCTGGGACGACGACCAACTGACCCATGATGCCTTTCTGGGTGGCCGGGTGCATGCCTGGCAGCCCCGCGCGGGCTACAGGGCGGCGACCGACCCCGTTTTGCTGGCCGCAGCGACAGAAGCAACGCCCGGGCAGTCGGTGCTGGAACTTGGCTGCGGGGCGGGCGTGGCGCTCTTGTGCCTGTCCGCGCGCGTGCCGGGGCTTTCCCTGGCTGGTGTGGAGCGGCAGGAAGACTACGCTGACCTGGCCCGGCGCAACCTGGGCGCACAGGCCGGGATCGAGACCGCCGACCTTGCCGATCTTCCTGCTTCGATGCGCCAACAAACGTATCACCATGTGATCGCCAATCCGCCCTACTACCCCCTTGGCGGTGGAACCGCCGCAAGTAATCCGGGCCGCGAAGCGGCGCTGCGCACGGAAACACCGCTGGAGACCTGGGTTGATGTGGCCGCACGACGCCTTGCCCCCAAGGGCTGGCTGACAATGATCCAGCTGGCCGAACGCCTGCCCGAGATCATGGCCGCACTCCACCCCCGGCTCGGATCCATCGCCCTGCGCCCGATCGCGGGCCGGGATGGCCGCCATGCAGGCCGCGTGCTGATCCGGGCCCGCAAGGGCGGGCGAAGCCCGTTCGTTTTGCTGCCCCCCCTTGTGATGCACGAGGGCCTTTCGCATACGGACGACGGGGACAGCTACGCGCCCCGAGCAAGCGCCATCCTGCGTGACGGTGCCGCCTTGCCCTGGGACGAATAAGCGGCCTTTCGCGACATTCCGACAATGCTGCGCAGGCTTTGCGTGACACGACTCGGAAACCGTGCTCTCCTTGTCATCGGAACGTCACACATCAGAGAGGAGGACATTGCATGTCGGTTGGTGCTCATCTTCAGGAACTCAAGAAGAAACACGAGACCCTCTCGCGAAAGGTAGAAGAAATCCAACGCAGCCCCGGGACGACTGATTTCGACATCCAGGAACTGAAGAAGCAGAAACTGCGCCTGAAGGAAGAGATCGCGCGCCTCGACGCCTGATCCGATCCGGGAAACAAGAGGCTGCGATCAACGCGCAGCCTCGCCCGCCGCTAGGAATTGCCTACCCTCACGGTAGGGCTCTAGGTCTTTTACTTGCTCTGAAATCCATTGCCGGAGCGCCTTGATCTGCGGGCGTTCCTCCATCCCTTTTGAACACACGAAGCGGTAATGCGCTTCTGTTGTCAGGGCCAGCGCGAAGGGCGCGACAAGCCGCCCCTCGGCCAGGTCCTTTTGAGCCAGCGAGATCCGCCCGAGAACCACACCAGCCCCTGCCGCTGCAGCGTCAATAGCATGATCGGCCTGCGAAAATCTTGCGCCGCCTCCGCCCGGCGCGGGAAGACCCGCCGCGCGGAACCAGGCGGACCAGTCGAGCGGCGGATTGAGGAACCGGATATCGTCCTGGTGCAGCAAGGGGGCGGTCAGCAGGGCCTCGGGCGTCCGGTAGCGTTGTGCAAGATCGGGATGCATCATGGGTGTCATCCATTCCCGGATCAGCGGTTCGGAAAACAACCCCTCGTCTCCCCCGGCCAGCCCAAAGCGAATGGCCGCATCCACATTGTCCCTGTCAAAATCCAGAAGCCGTAGAGTCGCCGAAAAGCGGAGCTCGATATCGGGATGAGCCTGTGCGAAGGCGAAAATCCTCGGTGCCAGCCACTTTGCCGTAAAGGCCGGCCCGGCCGTGATGGTCAGGCTGGCCGTATCGGTCAGCCGTCGGGCGGACCGCCACGCCGCCCGAAGGGTGGCAAAGCCCTCCTCGGCTCCGGGCGCCAGCACGCGTCCGGCCTCTGTCAACTCGACAGCCCGGTTCAGGCGGCGAAAAAGCAGGGCGCCCAGATGCTCTTCCAGGGACTTGATCTGGAAACTGAGCGCCGCAGGGGTCACGTTCAACTCCTCTGCGGCCTTGGCAAAACTCAGGTGGCGCGCGGCTGCATCGAAGGCGCGCATAGCGGTAAGCGGAGGTAGGCGATCAGACATTTCAGTTAAGTATTTCTTTTCTGAAAGCGCGTAAAGTCTCGTTTGTTCTTATTATTGTTAGAGATCATCTTGGCATCAGATCAATTATTCTCTTCAAAGGACGCCCCCATGCATGAAGCTACCACCCAAGCGCATATTCGCCGCGGCATTGACAAAGCCCATATCGAACGCGCCGCCGCGTTTCGCCATCTGATCGCCTTGCTGAACCCGTTCGGTCGCATGCAGGCACAAAAAGACCCCCGCCCCGAAGGGCGAGGGTCCGATCTGCAAGGCTGTGCTGCTTAGACGAAGAACTGCGCGCCGTTGGCGGAGATGGTCGAGCCGTTGATGAAACCGGCATCGTCAGAGGCCAGGAACACCACGCAGCGTGCGATCTCCTCGGGCTCGCCAAGACGACCAGCCGGGATCTGCGGAATGATGCGTTCGTTCAGAACCTTCTCGGGGATCGCGCGGACCATTTCGGTGCCAATATAGCCGGGGCAGATCGCGTTTGCGGTGATGCCCTTGGCTGCGCCTTCCTGGGCCAGCGACTTGACGATGCCGAGGTCGCCGGCCTTGGTGGCGGCGTAGTTGACCTGGCCGGCCTGGCCCTTCTGGCCATTGATCGACGAAATCACGATCACGCGGCCAAAGCCACGGTCGCGCATGCCCGGCCAAACGGGGCGCACGGTGTTGAACACGCCGGTCAGGTTGGTGGCGACGACCTTGTTCCACTGCTCGGGCGTCATCTTGTGGAAGAAGCCGTCCCAGGTGATGCCCGCGTTGGCCACGACCACGTCGACAGGGCCGAGGTCAGCTTCGACCTTGGCGATGCCTTCGGCGGACGAGTCGTAATCGGCCACGTCCCACTTGTAGGTCTTGATGCCGGTTTCGGCGGTGAAGGCGGCGGCCTTCTCGTCATTGCCGGCATAGGTGGCGGCGACTTCGTAGCCTTCGGCCTTCAGCGCCTTGGAAATGGCTTCCCCGATGCCGCGGGTGCCGCCGGTAACAAGTGCAACTCTTGCCATGATCTTCTCCAATCTGGTGTGTCCGGTTGGTAACTCTGTTATTCACTTGCTGCAGTTTGCGCAATATTGTTTCGCGGATGTTTTGCCGCAGCTGCGAAGGTCCCTGAAGGAAAAGGGCGCCTCACCGGGCGCCCTGTTATGTCTCTTTTCTCGTCCGGGGCGCGCGCGATCAGGGACGCTCGACGCAGAGCGCCACGCCCATGCCGCCACCGATGCAGAGGGTTGCAAGGCCCTTCTTGGCACCACGGCGCTGCATTTCGAAGAGCAGCGTGTTGAGCACGCGGGCACCCGACGCACCGATCGGGTGACCGATGGCGATGGCGCCGCCGTTCACGTTCACGATCGCCGGATCCCAGCCCATGTCCTTGTTCACGGCACAGGCCTGCGCGGCGAAGGCTTCGTTGGCTTCGACGAGGTCAAGGTCCTCGACCTTCCAGCCTGCCTTGGCGAGCGCCTTGCGCGATGCGTAGATCGGGCCCACGCCCATGATGCGCGGGTCGAGCCCGGCCGTGGCGTAGGACGCGATGCGGGCCAGGGGCTCGATACCGCGCTTCTCGGCCTCATCAGCCGACATCAGCAGGGCACCGGCGGCACCGTCATTGAGGCCCGATGCGTTGGCTGCGGTCACCGAGCCATCCTTGGTGAAGGCCGGGCGCAGTTTCTGCATGGCTTCCATGGTGGCGCCGTGACGAATGTATTCATCGCTGTCGACAATGATGTCGCCCTTGCGGGTCTTGATGGTCACCGGGGTGATCTCGTCCGCGAACTTGCCAGCTTTCTGGGCGGCCTCGGCCTTGTTTTGCGAGGCAACGGCGAATTCGTCCTGCATCTCGCGGCTGATCTGCCACTGCTCGGCAACGTTCTCGGCGGTCTGGCCCATGTGGTAGCCGTTGAACGCGTCCCACAGGCCGTCCTTGATCATGGTGTCGATGTATTTCATGTCACCCATCTTCTGGCCTTGGCGAAGGGCGGCGCAGTGGGGCGAGAGCGACATGTTTTCCTGGCCACCGGCGGCGACGATCGAGGCATCGCCCAGCATGATGTGCTGCGCGGCCAGCGCGACGGCGCGCAGGCCCGAGCCGCAAACCTGGTTGATGCCCCAGGCCGCGCTTTCCTGCGGGAAGCCAGCGGCGATATGGGCCTGGCGGGCGGGGTTCTGGCCCTGACCGGCGGTCAGCACCTGGCCGAGGATGGTTTCGGACACGTCGGCCTTGTCGACACCGGCGCGCTCCACCAGGGCGTTCAGGACGGTAGCGCCCAGCTCATGCGCGGGGGTGTTGGCGTAAGAGCCGAGAAAGCTCCCGACGGCGGTGCGTGCAGCAGAGGCAATGACGACATTGGTCATGTCAGATCCCTTTTCGATTTCTTCGAGTCATCCGGACGGGCAGGCCCGACTCGGCGCGACGGAAAGGTTGCGGTTACGCAGGGTCATAGTGTGCCCGCGTATACAGAACAACTGACACGGTGTCTCATGCTGCGGTGCAGATCAACCGTCGATTGCACCGCAGCATGATTCAGCCTGCATGACGTGCGGCCCCCTTTATCCAGGGCGGGGTCAGACTGGGCGCGCCGAAGAAATAGCCTTGCAGACAATCAATGCCCGCCTGCGCCAGCCAGGCCGCCTCGGCCCCGTTTTCAACGGTTTCGGCAACGGTGAACATGTCGAAATGACCGGCAATCGAGATCAGTGCCTCCATCAGGACCTGGTTGTTGGGGTCCTGCTGCACGTTGCGCACGAACTGCCCGTCGATCTTGACGATGTCGAAGTAGAATTCCTTGAGATAGCGAAAGGCGGTGTGCCCTGCGCCGAAATCATCCAGTGCAAAGGTGATTCCCTTATCCTGCAAATCCCCCATGAAGGTGGTCACCAGTTCCGGCATCTGCATGGCCGAGCTTTCGGTGATCTCGAGAATCAGGCGCTCTGCCAGCTTGGGGTCACCGTTCAGCCAGCGGTTGAGGGTTTGTTTCCACTTCGGGTATCCGATGGATCGGGCGGACATGTTGATCGACAGGCGCAGGTCCGGGGTCTGCCGCAGGGCCCGCAGCCCCGCGCGCAAGGCCGCACAGTCGATCTCGCGCCCGAGTTCCTGGCTTTCGACCGCACCCATGAAATCTCTGGCGGGGATCACGCGCCCGGTTTCATCCAGGATGCGGATCAACCCCTCGTAGAAGGCGATCTTGGTGGGGTTCGAAGCCTGAACGATGGGCTGATAGGCCAGCACGGCATCCCCGCGATCCAGGGCTTCGCGCACCATCTGCATCGTGCCCCTGTCCCGGGTCTGAACCGCAAAGTCGAGCGGGCTTTCCTGGCCCGCATCCACAAGATTCGCGCGCTTGCGCCCCCGCATGGCAGCCTCCTTCTCTGGTCCGGGCGACCTTGCGGGATCAGGCGTTAATCAGTGGTGAATTTTCTCTTTTTGTTCTAATTTGTCGCAATTGAAATCGATTGGGGGAAATGATGCCGGACGGACGCTGCACCTGGCCAGGAACAGACCCGCAATACCTCGCCTACCATGACAAGGAATGGGGCGTGCCGGAATGGGACAGCCGGGCGCTGTTCGAGAAACTCGTGCTCGACGGGTTTCAGGCCGGGCTGGCCTGGATTACCATCCTGCGAAAACGGGAGGCCTTCCGCAAAGCCTTCGCCGGATTTGACCCGGATATCATCGCGACCTGGGGCACAAGCGAGGTCGAGCGCCTGCTGCAGGACCCGGGCATAGTGCGCCATCGCGGCAAGATCGAAGCAACGATCACAAACGCCCGCGCCTGGCAGCGGATAGAGGCCGAGCAGGGATTTTCGGATTTCCTCTGGAGCTACGTTGCAGGCGCGCCACTGCAAAACCACTGGACGGCGATGAACCAGGTGCCCGCATCGACACAGATTTCCGAACGGCTCTCGAAGGATCTCAAGAAGGCCGGGTTCAAGTTCTGCGGGCCAACGATCGTCTATGCGTTCATGCAGGCTGTCGGTATGGTAAACGACCACCTTGTCGGGTGCCCGTGCCACGCCCGGGTGGCTTCCCTGGCCCCGAAGGACTGAGGCAGCACCTCGACGCGTTCTACCCGTCCTCGCCCCCGATGAGCGCCGCAATCAGCGCCAGGGCCTCTGCCCCGGCCCAATCCGCATCTCCTCGCAGGCGTCCAATTTCACGCCCCTCTGGGTCAATCAGAACCGTCGTCGGCAGCCCGAACACCCCCATCTGCCGCGCCATCGCCTGGCGCGGGTCCAGGTAGACGGGCAGATCCGTCACCCCTTCCTCTTCGAAAAAGCGCCGGATCGCGGGGGGAGGATTGCGGCCCGAAGCGACGGTCACCACGGCGAACGCCTCTCCGCCAAGGGCGCGCTGGAGCCTGTCGAGCGAAGGCATCTCCTCGCGGCAGGGGGCACACCAGGTGGCCCAGAAGTTCAGCAGCACATAACGCCCCGCGAAGGCCGCCAGCGTCAGCTCTTCCCCGTCCATGTCGGTGAAGGAGACCGTCGGAACCTCCTGCGGTTCCTCATGCAGCACCATCGCGCGCATGTCGCCGTTCAGCAGGTCTTCCAGCCCGTCGGCCACCACGGCATTTGCACCGAGGCACAAGGCCATGTAGAGCGGGGCGAGTCGTAGATGACGGAACATTCACTTACCTCCGGGGGTTCTCAGAACCATGTCGAACAAGAGCTCGAACGCAATGTGGGGCGGCCGTTTCGCCGCTGGACCTGACGCGATCATGGAGGCGATCAATGCCTCGATCGGGTTCGACAAGCGATTGGCGAAGCAGGACATTGACGGATCTCGCGCTCATGCGGCCATGCTGGCGGCTCAGGGTATCCTGACTGATAGTGATGCGAAAGCCATCCGGGAAGGGCTGCTCACGGTCTTGTCAGAGATCGAGGCTGACACGTTCCAGTTTTCCACGGCCCTGGAAGACATCCACATGAACGTGGAATCGCGGCTGAAAGAGATCGTGGGCGAACCTGCTGGCCGCCTGCACACGGCGCGCAGCCGGAACGACCAAGTGGCGACCGACTTCAAACTCTGGGTCCGCGACCAGATGGATGCCGCCATGTCCGGTCTGACGGCCTTGATGCAGGCCCTGCTGGCGCAGGCCGAGGCCGGGGCCGATTGGGTCATGCCGGGCTTCACCCACCTGCAAACGGCGCAGCCCGTCACCTGGGGCCATCACATGATGGCCTATGTCGAGATGTTCGCGCGGGACCGCTCGCGCTTCGAGGACGCCCGCAAGCGCATGAACGAATGCCCCCTCGGCGCGGCGGCGCTGGCGGGCACTTCCTTTCCCATCGACCGGCATGCTACCGCAGAGGCGCTTGGCTTTGACCGGCCTTCGGCAAACTCACTCGACGCCGTCAGCGACCGCGATTTCGCGTTGGAGTATCTGTCTTCCGCCACGATCTGCGCCATGCACCTTTCCCGCATGGCGGAAGAGCTGGTGATCTGGTCCTCGGCCCAGTTCCGCTTCGTGACCCTGTCGGACCGCTTCTCCACCGGGTCCTCGATCATGCCGCAGAAGAAGAACCCCGACGCCGCCGAGCTGATCCGCGCCAAGATCGGGCGCATCCTCGGGGCCAACGTGGCGCTGCTGACCGTGATGAAGGGCCTGCCGCTGGCCTATTCCAAGGACATGCAGGAAGACAAGGAACAGGTCTTCGACGCCGCCGACAACCTGGCGCTGGCCCTTGCCGCGATGGAGGGCATGGTGCGCGACATGACCGCGAACGTCGCCAATCTGGAGGCTGCGGCAGGCTCGGGCTTCTCGACGGCGACCGACCTGGCCGACTGGCTGGTGCGCGTGCTCGACATGCCGTTCCGCGATGCCCACCACGTGACCGGATCGCTCGTGAAGCTGGCCGAGGACAAGGGGTGCGACCTGCCCGACCTCAGTCTTGCCGACATGCAAAGCGTGCATGCGCAGATCACCGCCGATGTGTTCGACGTTCTGGGCGTGCACAATTCCGTTGCTTCCAGAATGTCCTATGGTGGCACGGCGCCCGCCCAGGTGCGCGCCCAGATTGCCCGCTGGAAGGATACCCTCGCATGACCCGCCGCCTGATCCCCGCCCTGGCCCTGACAACCCTGTTGGCCGCCTGCGGCGTCGACGGAGAACCCACCCATCCCCAGCCCCGTCCGGCCCAGGGCCTGACGGTCAGCGGCACCGTGGAAATCGGGGTCGTGGGGGGCAATTGACCCGATAGAAGAAGCTGCTCGACATTTCGGGCTTTCCCCGTTGAACTGCGGGCGGAGGCCCCATATCGTTCAGGCTTCGAAGCGCTAGTATCAACAGGGACACGAAACGTTATTCCGATGGACAAGATTCCCATGACCCCTTCGGGCTATGCAGCCCTCGACGCGGAACTGAAGTCGCTCAAGACCGTCGACCGCCCGGCCATCATCAAGGCGATTGCCGAGGCGCGCGAGCATGGGGACCTGTCGGAAAATGCCGAGTACCACTCCGCCCGTGAAAAGCAGTCTTTCATCGAAGGCCGCATCAAGGAGCTGGAGGGCCTGATCAGCCTGGCGCAGGTCATCGACCCCAAGTCCCTGTCCGGCGCGATCAAGTTCGGCGCAACGGTCGAACTGGTGGACGAGGATACCGAGGAAGAAAAGACCTACCAGATCGTGGGCGAGGCCGAAGCGAATATCGAGAAAGGCCTGCTCAACATCAATTCACCCCTCGCACGTGCCTTGATCGGCAAAGAGGAAGGTGACAGTGTCGAAGTCAAGACGCCGGGGGGCAGCAAGGATTATGAGATCGTAAAGGTCTCCTATATCTAGTATGATTGTTCTGCCGGAACGCGGAACTTGGTGGTTATGGCAGACGACAAGCACCCGACCTCGCTGGAACTGGGCATTTACTCGCAGGAGCGTGTGACCCCGCGGATCACCACCGTCGAGGTCATTGCAATCCTCTTGTCGGTGCTGTGGCTTGCCGGGGTTCTCTGGTTCTTCTTCGGCACCGACCTGTCGTCGGCTGCGGGCCTGGGAGGCTCTCCTTTGGAAATCACCATGTTGATGCTGGCGATCTTCATGCCGATCGCCCTGATCTGGGTCGCCGCATCGGCGGCCAAGACAGCCCGCATCATGCGCGAGGAATCCGCGCGCCTGCAAAGTGCGATCGACGCGATGCGCGCAGCCTATATCGCGCAGCAGCAACGCCATGCGGTCGAGATGAAGCCCGCCGTCATCGCCAAGCTCACCGAGTTGGCCGAAGCACAGCGCCCCGCCGAAACCACCCCCACCTTCACCAGCCTGCGCCGCCCCGCCGAGGCGGATGAGGATCGCGCCGCCATCGTGCACCCGCAGCAGGAGGCCGACGCGCCGCAAGCCTCGCTCGGGCTCGGGACGCCCGCCGAGGCGCTCGACGATCCGATTTCGATCAGTGACTTCATCAAGGCCCTGAACTTCCCGGAAAACGAGCACGACAAGGAAGGGTTCCGCACCCTGCGTCGCGCGCTCAAGGACCCGTCCACCAAGAAGCTCATCCGGGCCAGCCAGGACGTACTGACCCTGCTCAGCCAGGACGGGATCTACATGGACGACCTGCGTCCTGACCGCGCAAGACCGGAAATTTGGCGCAAGTTCGCGCAGGGCGATCGGGGCAAGGCCGTTGCCGCACTTGGCGGCATTCGCGACCGCTCGTCGCTCGCCCTGTCCTCGGGCCGCATGAAGCAGGACCCGGTCTTCCGCGATGCGGTGCACCACTTCCTGCGCCAGTTCGACCGGACGCTGGAAGAATTCGAGCAGAACGCCACCGATGCCGAGATTGCGATGATGTCCGAAACGCGCACCGCCCGGGCCTTCATGCTGCTTGGCCGGGTGACCGGCACGTTCGATTAAAGCGCGGCCCTTAGCTGCTCTTCGAAGCCAAGACCCAGGATCCATCCCTCCTCTGGGGACCGTGTGGCCAGCATCCGGGCAAGATGCGGCTCGGGTAAGCGGGCGAAAGCACGGGCCATCAATCGCACCTGGACGGCATCGCGAATCTCCTTCGTCCTTGCACACTGGGCGCGCACCTCCGGGGCCAGGAAAGACGGCCAGATCTCGGCCATGATCACGCTGCCCCGCGGGGGGTCGAAAGGCCAGACACTGGCCTCGAAGCGCCGACGCAGACGGTTCAGCACCGGCAGGCCCATCAAGACCTGGGACCCCACGGCCCCTGCCCCGGCCAGTTGCCAGACGCTGAACGTGGCCTTGGCGATCCGCTCGACCTCGCGCAGCTCCGGCGCGCCGTGCCCCTCCCGCTCTCGCCCCCGGCGCGGCAATCCTGGCACGTCCGTCTTGCCGCCATTGCCCCAGAACGGGCCAGTGCCGGGAAAGCGCGCGTTCATCTCGGCCGCCAGTTGCCAGCGATTGTTTGCTTTCGGACTGTCCTCGATCCGGGCTTCCAGCCAATCCCACAAAGCGAAAGGGTCTGGCCGCCCCGTGATCCGCTCGGCCACCCCTGCCGGGTAACCGAAGGGAAAGTCAAAGCCAGCCAGCACCCTGCGGCCCGCCCCTTGCTCTTCCTTCAGCACGTCACGAAGCCAGGCTTCGGCCACCTGGCGATTACGCAGATAGATCGGTTCCCCGGCCCTTCCCTCGCGCACCAGGGCGGCCCAGATCGCATCCTTCTTGGGCTTCGCCCCCCTGTCGTTTCCCCCGGACCAGTCGACCATGAGAACCGTGTCGAACCGCACAGTCACGCAAGCAGTGCCTCGGCGCGGGCCAGGTCCTCTCGCGTATTGATGTTGAGAAAGGGATCAATCGGACCGGCAGAAAACTCCGCCAGCGCGGCCCCGTGATCATCGGCGAATTGCCCCACCTTGCGCAGCCCACCTGCCAGCACGGCCCGAAGGTCATCGCGCAGAGCGACCGACCACAGGCCGACCGTGGGGTGGCGGACCCTGCGCGCGCCTTCCCTCGTGCAGGCCAACACGACCGATGCGCCCCCCTCCGAAGCCAGGAGAAGCCTCGGAACCAGGTCTTCGGGCAGAAAGGGCGTGTCCGCAGCAACCGTCACGATATGCGTCGCACCCTGGCCCTCGGCCCAATCCAGCCCTGCCAGCACGCCCGCAAGCGGTCCGGGAAAGCCCGCCACACCATCGGCCAGAACCGGAAGGCCCAGATCGGCAAGGCGTGCGGGATCGCCATTTGCGTTGATCGCAAGGGTCCCGACCTGCGGTGTAAAGCGCTCGATCACCCGGTCAAAGAGCGTCCGTCCCCCAAGGACGAGGCGCCCCTTGTCGCCCCCGCCCATGCGGCGCGCCTGCCCCCCGGCCAAAATGACCCCAAGCGGGGCCTTCACGCTGACACCCTCATCACGCGAGGTGAATGTCGCCCATCACGATCCGTCATTTGCATCCGCTCCGATTGCCGTCTAAGGCCGGGTTAAGGCTTATCGTAAGGCGGCTTCATGGCAAGCTCCACCTCCTCTTACCTGCGCGGCATTCGCGACGCCCTGCCCTTCCTTCTGGTCGTGGCGCCCTTTGGCATGCTCTTCGGCGTGGTCGCGACCGAGGCAGGGCTGAACATCGCGCAGGTCATGGGCTTTTCCGTGGTCGTCATCGCAGGCGCGGCCCAATTCACCGCGCTGCAACTGATGCAGGAGCAGGCCCCGACTGTCATCGTCCTGGCCTCGGCACTGGCCGTGAACCTGCGCATGGCGATGTATGCCGCCTCTCTCGCGCCGCATCTGGGGGCAGCCCCGGGCTGGCAACGCGTGCTGATCGCCTATTTCAACGTCGACGGCACCTATGCCCTGTCCCATCTGCGCTACGAGGCCCGGCCCGATCTGAGCCTGCCGGAAAAGGTGGGCTACTACATGGGCACCGCCACGGTGATCTGCGTGCCCTGGTATATCGCCTCCTGGGCCGGGGCGGTCCTGGGGGCGGCGATTCCGGCCGAACTGTCGATCGACTTCGCCGTGCCGATCGCCTTCATGTCCTTCTTCGCGCCCGCCCTGCGAACACCGGCCCATGTCGCCGCCGCCCTCGCCGCGATCATCCTCGCCATCAGCCTGCAATGGGTACCGAACAACCTTTGGATCCTGCTGGCAGGCGCGGGTGGAATGATCGTCGGCGCGGAAGTCGAGCGGAGGATGGCGAAATGACCGGATGGAGCAGCACCGCCATCTGGGGGATCATCGCCGCTCTCGGCGTGGGCACCTTCCTGGTCCGGTTTTCCTTCCTCGGCCTCCTGGGCAACCGCGACCTCCCGGAATGGGTGTTGCGCCACCTTCGCTACACCGCCGTGGCGATCCTGCCCGCGCTGATCACGCCGATGGTGTTGTGGCCGAATGCAACCGGCGGCCAAACGGATCCCACCCGCCTGACCGCCGCCTGTCTTGCCCTGGCCGTGGGCTATTGGACTAAGAACGCTATTGCCACCATCGCAACGGGGCTCGGTGCGCTCTTCGCGCTTCAGGCCTTCGGGCTCTAGCCCGCGCGCGCCTTCAACGAATCCCGGATCTCGATCAGGATATCCAGCTCGCTCGGGCCCGGATCGGGCTGCGGCTCGGGCGCGGCCTCGGCCTCTTCCTTGGCCATCGCGGCCTCTTTGACCTTGTTGAGCGTGCGCACCAGCATGAAAACCACGAAGGCGATGATCAGGAAGTTGATGATGGCCATGATGAACGAGCCGTAGGCGAAGGTCGCGGCCCCTGCCTCTCGTGCGGCATCGAGCGTCGCGTAGTCCCCGCCGCCCATCGTGTAGAAGAGGTTCGAGAAATCGATGCCCCCCGTGAAAAGCCCGATGAAGGGCTGGATCAGGTCATCGACCAGTGATTTGACGATCGCCGTGAAGGCCGCGCCGACGATAATCCCCACGGCCATGTCCATGACGTTGCCGCGCGCAATGAAATCCTTGAACTCTTTGAGCATCTCACCTGTTTCCTTATGTCCTGTTGCCGAGGCATGGCCCCGGGGCGAGAATATCTTCCACACTCTTTGGTTGATTGTCTCCTCAAAAGTGACAGCCCCCCTCAGCCCGCGGAATGACCATGACCGACCTTTCCGCCTTCCCGATCACCCGCCGCTGGCCTGCCACGGACCCCGAGGCGATCCAGCTCTATGCCTTCCCCACGCCCAACGGCGTCAAGATTTCCATCGCTCTCGAAGAGCTTGGCCTGCGCTACGAGGCCCACAAGGTCACGCTGAAGCCGGAAGACGTGAAAAGCCCCGCCTTCCTGTCCCTCAACCCCAATGGCAAGATCCCCGCGATCATCGACCCGAACGGGCCGAACGGTGCGCCCCTGGGCCTGTTCGAAAGCGGGGCGATCCTGATCTACCTGGCGGAAAAGACCGGGCGCCTGATGGGTAACGGCACCGCCGAGCGGCTCGAGGTGCTGCAATGGCTGATGTTCCAGATGGCCGGCATCGGCCCGATGTTCGGGCAACTGGGCTTTTTCTACCGGGGCGAGGGCGCGTCGATCCAGGACCGCCGCGCCAAGGATCGGTATATTGCGGAAACCCGGCGGCTGTTATCGGTGATCGAGACCCGCCTCGACGGGCAGGACTGGCTCTGTGGAAGTTATTCCATGGCCGACATCGCCACCGCACCGTGGCTACGGATGCTGTGCCTGATCGACGCGCGCGAGGCCGTGGGGTGGTGGGACCACCCCAATTGCATCGCCTATCTCGATCGTTTCCTGGCGCGGCCCGCGGTGCAAAGGGGGCTGGTCACCCCGCCCCGCGACTGATCACGCCTTCCAGCGGAAATCCGTCAGATGCGCCGGGGCATCGACCCCGGGCAGGTTCAGCGGGTCGGGCTGCAGCGGCCCGACGCGGGTTTCCACCGGGATCACACCCGCCCAGATCGGCAGGGCGTAGTCCTCCTCATCATCCTGCGGCCCGCCTGTGCGGATCTTGGCCGCGCCTTCGGTAATCTCCATTCCCAGCACGGTCGTGGCCTTCAGTTCCTGCGGCTGGTTCGGGCGCAGATGCGCCGCGCGGCCCGGCCAGAGCCCGTCGATGAAGGCCGACAGGCGCGCCTCTTTCTGGTCATCGGGCACCACGAAGGCGCGCCCGAACAGCATGACCGAACGCGCATTGACCGAATGGTGCATCCCCGACCGCGCCATGACGAAGCCGTCAAGGATCGACACCGTCAGGCAGACCTCGGCCCCCTTGCTGGCGCGGATGGCGCGGCTGGCGCTGGAGCCGTGCCAGTAGACGTGATCGCCCTCTCGCCATTGCAGGGTGGGCGTGACATAGGGCCTGCCGTCGATGACGTAGCCCACGCAGCATTGCGGCTGCGCATCGAGGATCGAGTCGATGGTCGGGCGGTCGAAATGGCCCCGCTCGTGCAGGCGGCGCAGGCGGCTGCGGTCGGTGATGGCAAGGGTCATGGCAGGGTTCCTTTTCCAGCGTGTTGCCGACGGTTTTCCATGCGATTAGTCTGTAAGAAATATCCAATTTCGGGAATTATATGCAGACCAATTTACAGGCCGCCCTGCTGGCCCTCAGCCTCGACCGGTCCAGCACCGCGCCCCTGCACGCACAACTGACCGAGGCCCTGCGCGCCCTGATCCTCGACGGCACCGCCCGTCCGGGCGAACGCCTGCCTGCCAGCCGGGACCTTGCGGCGGAACTGTCGGTCTCGCGCCAGACCACGCTGACCGCACTCGACCAGTTGATCGCCGAGGGCTACCTCGCCGCGCGGCGCGGCGCGGGCACCTTCGTGGCGCGCGACCTTCCGCACCTGTCCCCTCCCGTGCAGGTCCCGGCGGATGGCCCTCGGGCAGAGGGCCCCTCCGCCCTTCGGGTCTTTCAGCCCGGCCTGCCGGACATGGCGCTTTTCCCGCACGGAACATGGGCAAGGCATCTGGACCGGGCCTGGCGCAGCCCCGACCCCGGCCTTCTGGGCAACGCCGACCCGTTCGGCTGGCCGCGCCTGCGCGCCGCCATCGCCAGCCACCTGGGCGCGTGGCGCGGGCTGGATTGTTCGGCCGGGCAGGTGATCGTGACCTCCGGGTCGGTGGAGACCTTCGAAACGCTGTTCCGTGCCCTCTTCGCACCGGGGGAAACGGTGCTGATCGAAACCCCGGGCTACGCGCCGATGCGCCACGCGGCGATGACCGCAGGGTTGAGGCACCAGCCCCTGCCGGTAGACAACGGCGGTGCGATCCTGCCCACCGAGGCGCTGGCGCGCGGTGCCGTGGTGTCGCCCTCTCGGCACTATCCTCTCGGGGTGACCATGCCACTGGCCCGCAGGCTCGCGCTGCTGGACTGGGCGCGGCGGCAGGGGACGTGGATCATCGAGGACGACTACGACAGCGAGTTTCGCTACACCGGCACGCCCCGGCCTGCGCTGGCCGCGCTCGGCCCTGCGCAGACAATCTACGTCGGCAGCTTTTCCAAGCTGTTCTCGCCTACGCTGCGGCTTGGCTACATGGTCGTGCCGCAGCCGCTTCTGGACAGGGTCCGCGCCGCCATGGCACGCACCGGCCCCCGCGCCTCGCTGGTGCCGCAACCGGCGCTGGCCAGTTTCATGGAAAGCGGCGAGTTCGCGATCCACCTGCGCCGGATGCGCCGGACCTACGCGGATCGCAGGGCCGCGCTGCGCGCGGCGATCCTGCGGCTGCTGCCCGGCCGCGTGACCCTGCCCGACGATCCGGCCGGAATGCATGTTGTCTGCCACCCCGGCCCGGACTGGGGCAACCGACCGGACACCGATATCGCGGCGCGTGCCCGTGCGCATGGGCTTGGCCTGCGGGCCCTGTCGGCCTATTGGCCGGACGGGGACGGGCCTCAGGGGCTGGTGCTGGGATTTGCCGCCTTCCCGCCCGACCGGCTGGCCGAAGGCGCGGCGACGCTTGCGCGCCTCTTCGCTCAGGCGGAACCCGGCAAGGCCTCGGTCAGAACGTAGCGCAGGATCTCAACCACCTGTTCCGGCTCCTCCGCCACGGCCAGCGCTGCGGCGTGGACCTCTTTCAGCGCGTGCTGATGCTCGGGCATCGACAGCACGATGATCGACTTGCCGAGCGCGGCCGCATAGCCGGCATCGAAGGCCGCGTTCCACTGCTTGTATTTCTCGCCGAAGCGCACCACGACCACGTCGGCCTGCTCGATCCCGCGCCGCGTGCGGATCGCGTTCACCTTGGCGCCCTTGTGATCGTGCCAGAACTTGCTGTCTTCCGCGCCCAGGATCGCCACGCCGCAGTCGTCGCTGGCGTCATGATCGGTGACAGGCGCCGAGAATGATACCTGCAGCCCCTCGGCGCCGGTCACGATCCGTTCACGCCAATCGGTGTGAATCTCGCCAGACAGGTAAACCTTCAGCATGTCGCTGCTCCCTCCCGCTTCATTGTTCCACAAGTATCCCAGGGGGGTGCGGGGGGAGGATCCCCCCGCGGATCGACGCGCCTTGCGCGGCGAAACCGATCAACCCCTCAGGACACCGCCCGTGGCCTTCGTGACCTTCTCGACGATCTTCGCGCCGACGGCCTCGATCTCTTCCTCGGTCAGTGTCTTGTCGCGCGGCTGCAAGCGCACGGTCAGGGCCACCGATTTCTTGCCTGCGCCCATCTGCGCCTCGGCCTTTTCGCCGGCAAACTCGTCGAAGATGCGCACATCCTCGATCAGTTTCTTGTCAGCGCCAGCGGCGGCATTGGCAAGGTTTACTGCCTCGACGCCCGCGTCCACCACGAAGGCAAAGTCGCGTTCCACCGTCTGCAGGTCGGCCATGTCGAGCGCCCCTCGGCTCGCCCCCTGGCTGCGCGGCATCGGGATTTCCTCGGGGAAGAGGGTGAAGGCCATCGCCGGGCCTTTCACGTCCATCTCTGCCAGCACCTTGGGGTGCAGTTCGCCGAAGATGCCCAGCATCTTCTTGGGGCCAAGGCAGATGCGCCCGTGTCGGCCCGGATGCCACCAGGCATCGCCGTCGCGCAGGATCTGCACCTTGGCAGGAGCCCCCATGGCGGCCAGCACCGCCTCGGCATCGGCCTTCACGTCGAAGACATCCACCGGACGACGCCCGCCATGCGGGCTGCGTGGGCCGTTATGGCCGACCAGCAGGCCGGACACCTGCAAATGCTGCTCGGTCGGCTCGCCGCCTTGGAAGGCGTGGCCTACCTCGAACAGGGCCAGGTCCATGAAGCCGCGCGCCTGGTTGCGGGCCGCCGCCTGCAAGAGGCCGGGCAGAAGGCCGGGGCGCATGTGGCTCATCTCGCTGGAAATCGGGTTTTCCAGCATCACGTCATCGGTGCCGCCGCCAAAGAGGGCCGCCGACGCCTTGTCGATGAAGCTGTAGGTCACGCATTCGTTGTAGCCGAGCGCGGCCACCGTGCGCCGGGCCGCACGTTCGCGCGTCTGCATGTGCGTCAGAACCGGGGCAGGCACGCCCGGTTTCGGGCGGCGCATGGGCTGCGGCTCCAGCTTGGTCAGCGAGGCCACGCGCGCGACCTCCTCAACCAGGTCCGCCTCGCCCTGCACGTCACGCCGCCAGGACGGCACCCAGACCTCCAGCACTTCGCCAGAGCCAGTGGCCGAGAAGCCAAGCGCGGTCAGGATGCGCGCCTGTTCCTCTTTCGGAATCTCCATGCCCACAAGGCTGATGACCCGCGCGGTATCAAGCTTGTAGCTGCGCGCGGTGTTGAGAGCGGCACCTGCTTCGACAACCTCCGACGCCTCGCCGCCGCACAGATCGAGGATCATTTTCGTCGCCGCTTCCAGACCCGGCAGGGTGTATTCGGGGTCGACGCCCCGCTCGAACCGGTAGCGCGCGTCGGAATGGATCTTCAGGTCGCGGCCCGTGTAGGCGGTGCGCACCGGGTCCCAGTAGGCGCTTTCGAGAAAGACGTTCACGGTCTCCTCGGTGCAACCGGTCGGGTCGCCACCCATGATGCCCGCGATGCTTTCCACCGCTTCCTCATCGGAGATGGCGATCTGGCCCGGCTGGAAGGTGTATTCCTTGTCATCGAGCGCAACCAGCGTTTCCCCGCCTTCGGCCTTGTGCACCCGCAGGCTGCCCTTGACCTTGTCGGCGTCGAAGACGTGCAGCGGGCGGTTCTGGTCATAGGTGAAGAAGTTCGTCACATCGACCAGGGCCGAGATCGGTCGCAAGCCAATGGCGCGCAGACGGTCCTGAAGCCACTGGGGCGAGGGGCCGTTCTTGACGCCCTTGATCAGGCGACCGGTGAAATGCGGACAATCGTCCAGCGTGTCGGCGTCGATGCTGACCCCGATCGGGCAGGGGAAGCTGCCCGGCACGGTGGCGTCATCCAGCGGCTTCAGCGTGCCAAGGCCGCGCGCGGCCAGGTCGCGCGCCACGCCACGCACGCCAAGCGCATCCTGGCGGTTGGGGGTAATGGCGATCTCGATCACCGGATCGACCTTGGCCGGGTCGTTTGCCGCCAGCCAGTCGATGAAGCGTTCCCCCACCTCGCCGGACGGCAGTTCGATGATGCCGTCATGTTCGTCGGAAAGCTCCAGCTCGCGTTCCGACGCCATCATGCCGTAGCTCTCGATGCCCCGGATCTTGCCCACGCCGATGGTGGTGTCGATGCCGGGCACGTAGGTGCCGGGCTTGGCCAGGACCACGGTAATCCCTGCCCGCGCATTGGGGGCGCCGCAGATGATCTGCATCTCGCCCTCGTCGGTCTCGACCTTGCACACGCGCAGCCGGTCGGCCTCGGGGTGCTTCTCGGCATGGGTGACCTTGGCGATGGTAAATTCCTTCAGGCGCGAGGCGCGATCCTCGACCCCTTCGACCTCCAGCCCGATGTCGTTCAGCACCTCGCAGATCTCGTCCAGCGAGGCGGTGGTGTCCAGGTGGTCCTTCAACCAGGAGAGGGTGAATTTCATCGCTTTCGTCCCTTGCGTCTTACCCGCCCGCGCTTAGCGCAGTTGCGGGCGGAATGGAACCCGGGGCGAAGGCCGGCCGCGCAGATTGAACCGTGCGACAGCGCCATTCGACACACGGGTGATGTGCGGGGACCGCACCAACGCAGAAAGGAGCATTCCATGCGTCCCCATTTCCTTCGTGCAGCCCTGGCTGCCGCCCTTCTCGCCGCGCCCGCAGCACATGCGGACATGGTGATCGTCCAGCAAGGTACCTTCCCTGGCCCCATCCGCTTTGCCCAGCCAATGCCCGTCCCGTCCCATGGGTCGGCCTTTGCCATGGCTGAGCGGTTCATCCAGGATACCGTCATATCCCGGGCTCCGGCCCCGATCGTGATCTCCGATCCCCGTCCGCTTCCCCTGCCCCTGCCTGTCCTGCCGATCGTCCCGATCCCCGTGGAGGACGAGGTCGATCTGGACACCCCGTCCGACCCGATCAGCTTTGCCGGGTCCTGGCGCCTGGCCGAGATCGTGGATGACACGGGCGCGCCGCTGTCGGTCGCGGCAGAGCTTCTGGCCGCGACCCAGTTCAACGTCGATATCGACGGGGCCTTCTACGCCTATGCCGGGTGCAACGGCATGTTCGGAGAGCTTCGGATGGAAGACGGCATCGTCTCCACCGCCGAATACGGCATGACCCTGATGGCCTGTTTCGGCCCGGTAGCCGACCTGGAACGCGCCTTCATGGGCGTTCTGGACAATGCCGCGCTCGTGGCGCAGGGCAACGGGCTGCTGATCCTGCTCGACGATGACGGCGACAAGCTGGCCGAGTTCGAGCTGGTCGCCGAGGCGCCCTAACCCGCGAGGCTCGTCAGCCAGTTCCTGATTTCGGTCAACCGGGTCAGGGGCACGAAATCACCGGGCGCGGCCCCCAACCGGCGGGCCGCGCCCGCATCCGTTTCAGCCGCCCTGTAGTCGGCGCGAACCGCCTCCGTTCCCGTGCCGAGCCGCTCGAAGATCTCCGCGATGCCGACAGGTGTTATCTCGGGGTGATACTGCACGCCCCAGAAGCGGATGCGCCCCTGTTCATAGGCGAAGGCCTGCACCGGGGAATGCGCGTTTCCCGACAGAAGCACCGCCCCTTCGGGCAGTCGCTGCACCTCGTCGCGATGGACGCAAGGCACCGCGTAGCCATCGTCTCGCCCCGCAAGGAAAGGATGCGCGCGGCCTGCGTCGGTCAGCCGGATATCCAGCGCCAGCCCGTCTTCGCGCCC
>NZ_CAXREX010000217.1:0-3561 GCF_964229645.1 Nioella sp.
CCTGCCGGCCGAAGCGCTGGCGGAACGTCTGCCCGGCATCTCGGAATCGGCCAAGATCTTTGCCGGTGTCGACGTGACCAAGGAACCGATCCCGGTTCTGCCGACCGTGCATTACAACATGGGCGGTATCCCGACGAACTACTGGGGCGAGGTGCTGCACCCGACCGCCGAAAACCCGAACCAGGTGGTTCCGGGCCTGATGGCTGTGGGCGAAGCGGGCTGTGCCTCGGTGCACGGTGCGAACCGTCTGGGGTCGAACTCCTTGATCGACCTCGTGGTCTTTGGCCGTGCCGCCGCGATCCGCGCCGGCCAGGTCGTCGACCGCGAAGCGGCGATCCCGGCGACCAACAAGGCATCCATCGACAAGGCGTTTGATCGCTTCGACTTCTATCGCAACGCCAAGGGGGCCATCCCGACCGCGGATCTGCGCCTGGAAATGCCGCGCACCATGCAGTCGGACGCCGCCGTCTTCCGTGAATCGAAGACGCTGGCCGAAGGCGTCGAGAAGATGACCGCGATTGCCGCGAAGATCACCGACCTCAAGGTCACCGATCGGTCGCTGGTGTGGAACTCGGACCTAATGGAAACGCTGGAGCTGACGAACCTGATGCCGAACGCCCTGGCGACCATCGTCGGTGCAGAGGCACGTCACGAATCCCGCGGGGCGCATGCCCACGAGGATTACGCCGAGCGCGACGACGAGAACTGGCGCGTGCACACGATTTCCCGCGTGGAAGACAACAAGGTCGAGCTGAGCTACCGCCCGGTGATCACCGACCCGCTGTCGACCGAAGCCGAAGGCGGGATCGAGCTGAAGCGCATCGCGCCCAAGGCACGGACGTTCTGATGCGTCGGGCCCTGCCCCAGAACCATGCGCGTCCGGGTGGCCTTGCCGCCCTGATGCTGCATGGGGGCAGGGTCCCCGCGCGGATCCTTGATATCCGCAACGCAGGAGGCGCGCGTGTTCTTCGTTGAGACGCTGCAGCGCCGTAAGCGCGAGAACCGGCAGGGCAAACTGCTGCCGATCGGCCATCGCGCCGGGGCCAAGGCCCGGGTCCTGAAGGACCCGCGCGGAGAGACCCCTGAACCCGGGTTCCCGACCGTGGACGGCCCGCACTACTATGACGTGCTGGCGGCGCTGCATGATTTCGTCACGCCCGAGTGGTATTTCGAGATCGGCACCAACCGCGGCGGGTCGCTTGAGGTCTGTCCGGGCAAGTTCATCGCCGTGGATCCCCAGCTGATCCTGACGAACTTCTCGATGAAGGACCGGCCCGAGGGGCATTTCTTCCAGATCACCAGCGACGGCTTCTTCGACCTGGGCTTCCTGGAAGGCCTGGGCATCCGCCCCGAACTTGGGTTCCTGGACGGGATGCACCGGTTCGAATTCCTGCTGCGCGATTTCATGAACTTTGAAAAGCGGTCGGCCCCCGGGGCCATCGCGATCCTGCATGATTGCCTGCCCTTCACCGCTGCCATGACGGCACGTGACTGGGATCCCAAGAAGACCCGGCAATGGACCGGGGATGTCTGGAAGACGCTGGCAATCCTGCTGAAACACCGGCCGGACCTGCAGATCGACGTGCTGGACGCCTATCCGACGGGGCTGGTCATTCTTCGCAATCTCGATGCGGAGAACACCACGCTGGCGGGGAGTTACGACGCCGTCGTCGCCGAGTTCCTGGACACGGATATCGCCGCGTTCGGTCCTGCCACCTACTTCGACATGTTCCAAATTCAAAGCAGCCACGCCGCGATCGCGGCGTTGCGGGCCACGGGCGGTCCTGCCGCCGCTGCTGCCTAGACGGAGTCCTGACCATGGTACAATTCACGCTTCCCAAGAACTCTCGCATCCGGACCGGCAAGACCTGGCCCAAGCCCGATGGCGCAACCAACGTGCGCAAGTTCAAGATCTATCGCTGGAACCCCGATGACGGGGAAAACCCGCGGGTGGACACCTATTTCCTGGATATGGACAAATGCGGTCCGATGATCCTGGACGCGTTGATCAAGATCAAGAACGAGATCGATCCGACGCTGACCTTCCGCCGGTCCTGCCGGGAAGGGATCTGCGGCTCTTGCGCGATGAACATCGACGGGATCAACACCCTGGCCTGTATCTATGGCCTGGACGAGGTGAAAGGCGACGTGCGGATCTATCCGCTGCCGCACATGCCGGTGGTCAAGGACCTGATCCCCGATCTGACGCATTTCTATGCGCAGCATGCCTCGATCATGCCCTGGCTGGAAACCAAGACCAACCGCCCCGCGAAAGAGTGGAAGCAATCCATCGAGGACCGCAAGAAGCTGGATGGTCTGTATGAATGCGTCATGTGCGCGTCATGCTCGACCTCGTGCCCGTCTTACTGGTGGAACGGCGATCGGTATCTTGGGCCTGCCGCGCTGCTGCATGCCTACCGCTGGATCATCGACAGCCGCGATGAAGCGACGGGTGAGCGTCTGGACGAGCTGGAGGATCCCTTCAAGCTGTACCGCTGCCACACGATCATGAACTGCGCCAAGACCTGCCCCAAGGGTCTGAACCCGGCGGCGGCGATTTCGCACATCAAGCAGATGATGGTCGAGCGCACCGTCTGATCGGTTGGAACGGCGTGTTTTTGGAAGGGCCCTTTCGAGGGCCCTTTTTCTATGTGGCGGGATCCAATTGTGCGGGGGCCGGGGGCCCCCGCGTTCCTTTCTACTCATCCCCGCCCCCGCAGGCGGGGGCAGGGCTTCGGGGCCACCGGCGGGGATATTTTCGAAAACCAAAGAGGGGCTGACGTGGCGTTCTGCTTTGGGGCCCGGCGCAGGGGCGCATAGGCTTTGCGGGAGGGCTTGGGAGGAGTGGCCATGCAGAGATACCGGGCGGATGTGATCGTCGTGGGGGCGGGGCTTGCGGGGCTGGTGGCCGCAGTGGAGGCGGCGGATCGCGGGCGCAGTGTCCTGTTGCTGGACCAGGAAGGGCCACAGAGCCTGGGCGGGCAGGCCTTCTGGTCGCTTGGCGGGTTGTTCATGGTGGATACGCCGGAACAGCGGCGCATGAAAATCCGCGACAGCCGGGAGCTGGCGGCCCAGGATTGGTATGGCTCGGCCGAGTTCGACCGGGCGGAAGATGCCAACCCACGGGCCGTGGCAGAGGCCTACTTGGATTTCGCCGCCGGTGAGATGCGCGATTGGCTGTCGGGCCTTGGAATGCGCTGGTTTCCCGTTGTCGGCTGGGCCGAGCGGGGCGGCGCGCTGGCGCATGGGCATGGCAATTCGGTCCCACGCTTTCACCTGACATGGGGCACGGGGCCGGGGGTGATCGCGCCTTTCGTGGCGCGGGCCGAGGCGCTGGCGAAATCCGGGGCGCTGACCTTCGGGTTCCGGCACAGAGTCACCGAGCTGAACCTGAAGGCGCGCCGGGTGGCGGGGCATGTCCTGGTGGAGAGTGACGCGCCGCGCGGGGTGTCGACATCGCGCGAGGCGATAGGTGCCTTCGAGGCGGAGGGGCAGGCGCTGATCCTGACCTCGGGCGGGATCGGCGGGGACCATGACAAAGTGCGGCGGCACTGGCCGGTC
>NZ_CAXREX010000218.1:0-37643 GCF_964229645.1 Nioella sp.
GATCTACACGCTCGTCTACACTCTTTCCCCACCCGACGCTCTTCCGATCTGGAGCGGCTGGCGCAGCTTGGCGGCGCGGTGGCGCGGGTCAGCCACGACCTGCGCAACATCCTGACCTCGGCGCAGCTTTTCACCGACCGCATCGAGATGTCCCCAAAATCGCGTCAAAACCACACAAACAGAATCGCCAACCCCAAAAATTCCCCCCCGATTCCCCGGGCACGGGAAGCAGACATGCGGCGACTCCCCAAGGTTGACGGTTGTTGTCCTGCCCGAATAGCTTATCTGGGTTGGCGCGCGTAAAGTTCGACCGGGCCCCGCGCGCCGAGGAACGGAACAGACAGGCAGTAAATGAGCGACGACAGAATCAGGAACATGGAAGAGTTCGCGGCGCTCTGCGGCATCTCGCGTCCCACCGTTTCGAAATACTTCAACGATCCCGACAGCGTGCGCGCCTCGACCCGCAAACGCATCGAGGCGGCGCTGGAGCAGTATGACTACCGCCCCAATATCTACGCGGTGAACCAGAATCGGCGCCTGACCAAGAATATCGGCATCGTGGTGCCTTATCTCGCCGACCCGTTCTTTGCCGAGATCGCCCGAAATATCGAACGGCTCTGCATCGAGGCGGGGTTCCGGCCGATCCTTCTGAGTTCCCATGGCGAAGGGCAGCAGGAAAACGACAACCTTGAAAGCCTGTTGTCGATCAAGCCGGCGGGCGTGCTCTTGGCGCCGCTTGGCCGGGCCTCGGACAAAGCCGCCATCGAGCGGTTCTGCCGCGATGTGCCCACGGTGCTGTTCGACAGCAATATCGAGGGGATGGGCGAGGCGTTTATTGGCTCTGACAATGCCAGCTTTGTCAACCAAACCGTTGATTACCTTATGAGAACCGGTGAGCCGCCCTGTTTCCTCGAAATGCGCACCCCAGCCAATCCGAACGCCAACAAGCGCCGCCTGGCCTATATCGAGGCGATGATGCGCCATGGGCAGGATCCGGTGGTGATCGGGATCGAGGGCGATGGCTGGGCCTTCGAAGAGATCGGCCGGCAGGGGGCCCATACGGCGCTGGCCGCAGGCGATTTCACGACCAACACCATCCTGTGCTCCAACGACCGACTTGCCATCGGGGTGCTGTCTGCCTGCTACGAGCGCGGCGTGAAAGTGGGGCGAAGCGCCGATTGCGACATGCGCGTCGCCTCGCATGACGACCATCCGTTCTCGCGCTTCACCTGTCCGGCGCTCACCACTGCCGCGCATGACTATACCAACGTGTCAGGGCGCAGCGTGGAAACGCTTTTCGAGCTGATTGAAAGCGGGGGCCGATTCCAGCGCCGCGACGAAACGCTCTTCCCGGCCCATCTGGTTGTGCGGGCTTCGGCCTGAATTTCCAGTAAAATTTACGCGCGTAAAAATTATGTTGACGCGCGTATGATTCTCTCGCATGGTCAGGCTCGTTACATCCATCAAGGGAGGACAGGATGTCTTCGAAGACCTTTATCCGCGCCACCAGTGCGCTTGCATTGTGCCTGACCGCTTCGGCGGCTCTGGCAGATGGTCATGGAACGACCATCACCATCGCGACCGTGAACAACGGCGACATGATCCGCATGCAGGGTTACACCGACCAGTTCACCGAAGAGACCGGCATCGCCGTCGAGTGGGTGACGCTGGAAGAAAACGTGCTGCGCCAGCGCGTGACCACCGACATCACCACCAACGGTGGCCAGTTCGACATCATGACCATCGGCATGTATGAAACCCCGATCTGGGGCGCCAATGGCTGGCTGGTGCCGCTCGACAACCTGTCGGAAGAATACAACGTCGATGACATCCTGCCCGCCATGCGCGCAGGTCTGAGCCATGACGGCACGCTCTATGCCGCGCCCTTCTACGGCGAAAGCTCCATGGTTATGTATCGCACCGACCTGATGGAAGCAGCGGGCCTGGAAATGCCCCACGCGCCGACCTGGCAGTTCATCCGTGACGCCGCCGCCGCGATGACCGACCGCGACAACGAACAGTACGGCATCTGCCTGCGCGGCAAGCCGGGCTGGGGTGAAGGCGGGGCCTTCATCACCGTGACCGCGAACTCCTTCGGGGCACGCTGGTTCGACGAGGACTGGAACGCCCAGTTCGATCAGCCCGAATGGGCCGAAGCGCTGAACTTCTACGTCGACATGATGAACGCCTATGGTCCTCCGGGCTATGAAAACAACGGCTTCAACGAAAACCTGTCGCTGTTCCAGCAGGGCCGCTGCGGCATGTGGATCGACGCAACCGTTGCCGCGTCCTTCGTGACCAACCCCAACGACTCCTCCGTGGCTGACAGCGTGGGCTTCGCCCTGGCGCCGAATGCCGAAGGTGTTGACCGTCGCTCCAACTGGCTCTGGGCCTGGGCGCTGGCCATCCCGGCCGGCACGCAGCAGGCGGATGCCGCGCTTCAGTTCATCGAGTGGGCCACCTCGGCCGACTACATCGAGCTCGTGGCCGAGAACGAGGGCTGGGCAAACGTGCCGCCGGGTGCGCGCACCTCGCTTTACGAGAACCCGAACTACATCGAGGTTCCCTTCGCTCAGCTGACGCTCGACTCGATCAACGCGGCTGACCCGACGAACCCGACCGTGGACCCGGTTCCCTATGTCGGTATCCAGTTCGTGGCCATTCCGGAATTCGCAGGCATCGCCACCGAGGTGAGCCAGGAATTCTCGGCCGCCTATGCAGGCCAGCAGTCCATCGAGGAAGCTCTGGCCAACGCACAGGCGCTGACCACTGACGCAATGGAAGCTGCGGGCTACTAAGGCCGGTCTCTTCCTCCCCGGGGGGCGGCCCTCATCCGCCCCCCACCCCCGATCTCTCCCCCTGAACATCCCGACCTTTCTCTGGTCGGACCCTTTTGCCCTTGGCATTCTGTCCGCAGCGCGATGATCCGCGCCGACAGAGAGAGAGGACCCCGTCATGGCCACCCAGCATTCCCGCTCTGCCGCCCGACTGATGATGGCCCCTGCGGTCTTCCTCCTTCTGGTCTGGATGCTCGTTCCGCTGACGATGACCCTGTGGTTCTCGTTCACGCGGTACCTGCCACTTCGCGGCGACTCCATCGAACGCGGCCTGACTTGGGTCGGCCTTGAAAACTACGGCCGTTTCCTCAGCTCCAGCTCCTTCTGGCCGAGCGTTCAGACGACGCTGCTGATCGTGGGGGGCATCCTGGCCATTACCGTCGTTCTCGGTATCCTGCTGGCGATCCTGCTCGATCAGCCCTTCTGGGGGCAGGGGATTGTCCGCATTCTCGTGATCGCGCCTTTCTTCGTCATGCCGACGGTGACCGCGCTGGTGTGGAAGAACATGTTCATGGACCCCGTGAACGGCATGTTCGCCCATCTGTGGCGCGCTTTCGGGGCCGAGCCGGTGTCGTGGCTGTCGGATGCCTCGATCCAGTCGATCATCATGATCGTGTCCTGGCAGTGGCTGCCCTTTGCCACGCTCATTCTCCTGACCGCGATCCAGTCGCTCGACAGCGAACAACTGGAGGCTGCGGAAATGGACGGCGCATCTGTCTTGTCGCGCTTTTTCTACATCGTTCTTCCGCATCTGAGCCGGGCCATTACCATCGTGATCCTGATCCAGACGATCTTCCTTCTGTCGATCTTCGCGGAAATCTTCGTAACCACGGGCGGTGCCTATGGAACCCGGACGCTGACCTACCTGATTTTCCAGCGGATCGTGGATAGCCAGAACATCGGTCTGGGGTCTGCCGGCGGTGTCTACGCCATCATCCTGGCCAATATCGTTGCGCTCTTCCTGATGCGCATCGTCGGCAAGAACCTCGACGCGTAAGGGGGCGACAATGGCACGCGCAGCAACCACCCGCCGCAAGATCATCACCACCGCCGCCGCATGGGCGATCGGGCTTCTGATCTTCTTCCCGATCTACTGGACGATCCTGACCAGCTTCAAGACCGAGGCGCAGGCGATCAACAATCCCCCGCTCTTTTTCAACTTCGACTGGACGTTGGAAAACTACGCCATCGTGCAGGAACGCTCCGACTACATGCGCTTCCTGTGGAACTCGGTGATCCTGGCGGGCGGCTCGACGCTCCTGGGGATCCTGGTCGCCGTGCCGGCGGCCTGGTCGATGGCCTTCGTGCCCTCGAAGCGCACCAAGGACATCCTGATGTGGATGCTCTCGACCAAGATGCTGCCGGCCGTGGGCGTTCTCTATCCCATCTCGCTGCTGTTCGTGCAGCTTGGGCTTCTCGATACCCGCATCGGGCTGATCATCGTGCTGATGCTGATCAACCTGCCGATCATCATCTGGATGCTCTACACCTACTTCAAGGAAATCCCGGGCGAGATCCTGGAGGCCGCGCGCATGGACGGGGCCGGATTGAAGGAGGAAATCCTTTATGTTCTGACGCCCATGGCGGTGCCGGGCATCGCGTCCACGATCCTGCTGAACTTCATCCTGGCCTGGAACGAGGCGTTCTGGACCCTGAACCTGACCGCCGCCAGTGCCGCGCCGCTCACGGCCTTCATCGCCAGCTACTCCAGCCCTGAGGGCCTGTTCTTCGCCAAGCTCAGCGCAGCTTCGACCATGGCCATCGCGCCCATCCTCATCCTTGGCTGGTTCAGCCAGAAACAACTCGTCCGTGGCCTGACCTTCGGCGCCGTCAAATAAGGAACCAAGAACATGGGACGCATTACGCTTGATAAAGTCCGCAAAGCCTTTGGCGAGGTCGAGGTCATTCCGCCGCTGGACCTGACCATCGAGGATGGTGAGTTCGTGGTCTTCGTCGGGCCCTCGGGCTGTGGCAAGTCCACTCTTCTGAGGCTGATCGCGGGGTTGGAGGACGTGACCGCCGGGCAGATCCGCATCGACGGCGAGGATGCCACCATGGTTCCGCCCGCCAAGCGGGGCCTTGCGATGGTGTTCCAGTCCTACGCGCTTTACCCGCATATGTCGGTGCGCAAGAACATCGCCTTCCCGATGAAGATGGCGGGCATTGCGAAGGAAGAGCAGGATCGCCGGATCGAGGCCGCCGCCAAGGCGCTGAACCTTACCGACTATCTCGACCGCAGGCCGGGGCAGCTTTCGGGCGGCCAGCGCCAGCGCGTCGCCATCGGTCGGGCCATCGTGCGCGAACCGGCGGCCTTCCTCTTCGACGAGCCGCTGTCGAACCTCGACGCCGCGCTGCGCCACGGGATGCGGCTGGAAATTAGCGAACTTCACAAGCGGCTCGACACCACCATGATCTACGTGACCCACGACCAGGTGGAAGCGATGACCATGGCCGACAAGATCGTCGTCTTGCAGGCCGGCGTGATCGAGCAGGTAGGCAGCCCGCTGGACCTGTATCGCGCGCCCCGCAACATCTTCGTCGCGGGCTTCATCGGCTCGCCCACGATGAATTTCCTGACCGGTGAGGAAGCCGCCAAGCGCGGCGCGCACACGGTCGGCATCCGGCCCGAACATGTCTCGATCTCGACCAGCGATGGGGCCTGGAAAGGCACGGTCGGCGTCTCCGAGCACCTGGGGTCCGACACTTTCCTGCATGTCCATCGCGAGGCGGGCGGGCCTGCAATGACGGTGCGAGTGGATGGCGAGTTCGCCGCCCGCCACGGTGATACGGTCTGGCTCACCCCGCAGGAAGAACACATCCACAAGTTCGACGCCGAGGGGCTGCGCATCGCATGAACCGTCTGGCTGGAAAAACGGCACTGATTACCGGCGCGGCGCGCGGCATCGGGCTCGCCTTTGCCAAGGCCTACGTGGCCGAGGGCGCACGGGTGGCGATCGCCGACATCGACATCGACCGTGCCCGGGCCTCGGCAGCCGGGATCGGCGAGGCCGCGATCGCGGTGCGGATGGACGTGACCGACCAGGCCAGTATCGAGGCAGCGGTAGCCGAAACCGCTGCCGCTTTCGGCCAGATCGACATCCTGATCAACAACGCTGCGATCTTCACCGCCGCTCCCATCGTCGAGATCACCCGCGAAGACTATGACCGGGTGTTCCAGATCAACGTGGCGGGCAGCCTCTTTACCCTTCAGGCCGTGGCCCGGCACATGATCGACAAGGGTATCAAGGGCCGCATCATCAACATGGCGAGCCAGGCCGGGCGGCGCGGAGAATCGCTCGTGGCGGTCTACTGCGCGTCAAAGGCCGCGATCATCAGCCTGACCCAGTCGGCGGGCCTGAACCTGATCCGCCACGGGATCAACGTCAATGCCATTGCCCCCGGCGTCGTGGACGGGGAACACTGGGACGGGGTCGACGCCTTCTTTGCCAAGTATGAGGGCAAGGCGCCGGGCCAGAAAAAGCGCGAAGTGGGCGAGGCCGTTCCCTATGGGCGCATGGGCAGCGCCCAGGATCTCACGGGCATGGCCATCTTCCTTGCCTCGTCCGAGGCCGATTACATCGTTGCCCAGACATATAATGTCGACGGCGGCAACTGGATGAGCTGACGCCATGACCGTGACCCTTTCCCTTGCCAACCTGCCCAGGATCGACGGCGTCGCCGTTCCCGGCTACGCCCGCAGCGAGCTGTCGGCCGGCATCCTGCATTTCGGGGTGGGCAATTTTCACCGGGCGCACCAGGCGATGTATCTCGACAGGCTGTTTAACCAGGGCCTCAGCCGCGATTGGGCCATTGTCGGGGCAGGGGTGCTGGAAGGCGAGCGCCGGGGCCGTGATGTGCTGGCCGCGCAGGACTGGCTCACCACCCTGGTCGAGCAGGAGGCCGACCGCAGTGAAGCCCATATCATCGGCTCGATGATCGACTTCGTGGAGCCCGCCAATGCCGCCGCCACCATCGCGCGTATGGCCGCGCCCGATATCCGCATCGTGTCGATGACGATCACCGAGGGCGGCTATTTCCTCGACGCCGAGGACCGGTTCGATCCGTCCCACGCGGCGATTGCCGCCGATGCCGCCAACCCGGAGGCCCCGCGCACCGTGTTCGGCATGATCCTGGCCGCGCTGCGCCAGCGCCGACAGGCGGGCGTGCCGCCCTTCACGGTCATGTGCTGTGACAACATCCCCCATAACGGGCGCGTCACCCGCAACGCGCTGGTGGGGCTGGCGCGGCTGTCGGACCCGGAATTCGCAGACTGGATCGCCGAGACCGTGGCCTTTCCCAATGGCATGGTCGACCGCATCACCCCCGGCACCACGGACCGCGAACGCGCGATCCTGGCGCAGGAGTTCGGCATTGCCGATGGCTGGCCCGTCTTCTGCGAGGACTTCACCCAATGGGTGCTGGAAGATGACTTCCCGCTTGGTCGCCCGGCGCTGGAAGAGGTCGGCGTGCAATTCGTGGAGGATGTCGCGCCCTACGAGCTGATGAAGCTGCGCATCCTCAATGGCGGGCATGCGGTCATCGCCTATCCGGCGGGGCTGCTGGACATTCACTACGTGCACGAGGCGATGGCCCATCCCCTGATCCGCGGCTTCCTGCGCAAGATCGAGGAAGACGAGATCATCCCGACCGTGCCGCCGGTGCCCGATACCGATCTGGGCGGTTATTTCGACCTGATCGAACGGCGCTTTTCCAATCCCAAGATCGGCGACACCGTGCGCAGGCTCTGCCTCGATGGCTCCAACCGCCAGCCCAAGTTCATCGTGCCGGTTCTGCGCGATGCGCTGGTGGCGGGCGGGCGCTTCGACGGGCTGGCGCTGGAAAGCGCGCTGTGGTGCCGCTATTGCGCAGGAATGAGTGACAGCGGTGCAGAGATCGCGCCGAACGATCCCAACTGGGATGCGCTCGTGACCCTGTCCAACACGGCCAGAACCACCCCGCGCGCCTGGCTGGACCAGGACGGCGTCTATGGCGAGCTCGCCCGCAACGAGGCGTTTGCAGCGGCCTTCGGGCATTGGCTGGGGATGCTGTGGGAGAGGGGCACCGCCGAGACGCTGATCCACTATATCGGGCAGGACGCCGCGCGCGCCGCCGGTTAATCCTTGACCGAGCGCAGGATCACGTTGGTCTGGGCGCTCGACACCGCCGGGATGCGGAACAGGAACTGTTCGAGAAAGCGGTTATAGGCGTCGATATCGGCGCAGGTTACGTGCAGGTGGTAATCCGCCTGTCCAGTGGTGGCATAGCAGGCGCGCACTTCCTCGCGGTGCCGGACCGCGCGAATGAAGACCTGTTGCTGCTCGGGGTCGTGGCGGGTCAGCTGCACATGCACGATCGCTTTGAAACCAAGCCCGCGCCGCGCATCATTGATGCGGATCGTGTAGCCCTCGATCACGCCCGCCTCTTCCAGCGCGCGAACCCGCCGCCAGCAGGACGAGGCCGAAAGGCCCACCTTCTCGGCGAGGTCGGCATTCGAGATGCGGCTGTCCTTGCTCAATGCGCGCAGAATCGTGTCGTCGGTCTCGTCTGGCTCTGGCATGGTTGACCACCTTTCTGGTAATCTTGAAACAGAATTTCACAAACGAGGTTTGATCGCAAGTTTACTGGTCATTTTTTCCGCATCATGCGGGATAGCCTGCCGTCACAGGACAGGAGCCCCGAATGACCGCGCAATCCCCCCGTTTCGACATGTATCAGCTGGACGACCGCTATGCCCGCAGCGAGGGCCGGGTCTACCTGACTGGCACGCAGGCCCTGGTGCGGGTGATGCTGGACCAGGCCCGGCGCGACAGGGCGGCGGGGCTCACGACCGCGGGGTTCGTGTCGGGCTATCGCGGCTCGCCGCTTGGCGGGCTCGACCGGGAATTGTGGCGGCAGAAGGCGCGTCTTGCCGAGAACCGGATCGAGTTTCTGCCTGCGGTGAACGAGGATCTTGGCGCCACCGCAATCCTGGGCGCGCAACAGGCCGCGCTAGACCCGCGATGCGAGGTCGAGGGCGTCTTTTCCATGTGGTATGGCAAGGGCCCCGGCGTGGACCGATCGGGCGATGCGCTGAAGCATGGCAACGCCTATGGCTCGTCACCCCGGGGCGGCGTGCTGGTGGTGGCCGGGGACGATCACGGCTGCGTCTCTTCCTCCATGCCGCATCAATCCGACGTGGCCTTCATGGCCTGGTTCATGCCGACACTGAACCCCGCCAGCATCGAAGAATACCTTAGCTTCGGCGCTTATGGCATTGCTTTGTCGAGGTTTTCCGGAACCTGGGTTGGGTTCAAGGCGATCTCGGAAACGGTTGAGGCGGGCCAGTCGGTCGAGATCCCGGCCGCGCGCGATTTCGTCGAACCGGATTTCACGCCACCGCCGGGCGGCCTGCATGTGCGCCGCTCTGACATGCCGAGCGCCGAGATCGAGACGCGGATCGGCGCCAAGCTCGATGCGGTGGAAGCTTTCGTGGAAGCCAACCCGATCGACCGGCGCATCTACGACATTCCCGACGCGCGCTATGGTATCGTGACCACCGGCAAGGGCCATCTCGACCTGATGGAGGCGCTGCGCCTTCTGGGCCTCGACGAGGCCGCGTGCCGCCGGCTTGGCATCGACATCTACAAGGTGGGCATGGTCTGGCCGCTGGCGCGCCGCGATGCGCTGGCCTTCGTGTCGGAAAAGGAAGAGGTGCTGGTCGTCGAGGAAAAGCGTGGCATCATCGAAAGCCAGTTCAAGGAATATTTCTATGACTGGCCCGGCCACAAGCCGCAACGCATGGTGGGCAAGCATCGCGCGGCGGGCGATCCGCTGATCCCCTGGACCGGCGAGCTGAGCCCTTTGGGGCTTGTGCCCGTGGTGGCCGAGCGGCTGCATGGCTTCTTTCCGGGCGAGGGGCTTCTGGACAAGGCCCGCGCGCTGACCGAGACACCGGCCCCGGTGCTGTCGGTGCCCGGCGCAACCCGCACGCCGTATTTCTGCTCGGGCTGTCCGCATAACAGCTCGACCAAGCTGCCCGCAGGCAGCGTCGCCAATTCCGGGATCGGCTGTCACGTCATGGCGGGCTGGATGGACCGCCAGACCTTCGGGTATGCCCAGATGGGCGGTGAAGGCGTGCCCTGGTCGGTCGCATCGCGCTTTACCGGCGGCGGGCACCGCTTTCAGAACCTGGGCGAGGGGACGTGGTATCACTCGGGTTCGCTCGCCATTCGCCAGGCTGTCGCGGCAGGAGCCGATATCACCTACAAGATCCTCTACAACGACGCGGTGGCGATGACCGGGGGCCAGCCCGTCGATGGCCCCGTCAGCCCCGCCGCCGTGGCGCAGGCCTGCCGCGCCGAGGGGGTGTCGCGGATTGCCGTGATCTCGGACGATATCGGCAAGTTCAAACGCGCGGATTTCCCGGTGGGCACCACCTTCCACGACCGGGCCGAACTGATGCCCGTGCAACGGGACCTGCGCGAGATCCGGGGTGTGTCGGTGCTGCTTTACGAACAGACCTGCGCGACCGAGAAGCGCCGCCGCCGCAAGCGCGGCACCATGCAGGACCCCAAGCGCATCGCCTATATCAACCCGCTGGTCTGCGAGGGCTGCGGCGATTGCTCGGTGGAATCGAACTGCCTGTCGATCGAGCCGCGCGAAACGCCCTTTGGCCGCAAGCGCAGGGTCAACCTGTCGACCTGCAACAAGGATTTTTCCTGCCTGAACGGCTTTTGCCCCAGCTTCGTGACCATCGAGGGCGGGCAGAGACGCAAACCGGCCCCCGTGGCGCTGGATCTCGACGCCCTGAAGGAGGAGCTACCGGTTCCGACCGCGCCAGACCTGTCGCAACCCTTTGACCTGTTGGTGGCGGGCGTGGGGGGCACGGGCGTGGTGACCGTGGGGGCGCTTGTCACCATGGCGGCGCATCTCGAAGGCAAGGGGGCCAGCGTGCTCGACTTCACCGGGTTCGCGCAGAAATTCGGAACCGTTCTTGGTTATGTCCGCATCGGGCAGACGCCCGCGGCGATCAACCAGGTGCGGATCGAACGCGGCGCGGCGGATGCCGTCATTGGCTGTGACGCGGTGGTGTGTTCTTCGCCCAAGGCCTCGATCCACTATCGACAAGGCACGCAGGTGGTGCTGAACCGCGCGGAAATGCCCACGGGCGACCTGGTTCTGCATCGCGACGCGCAGTTGAAGATCGCCGAGCGCGAGGCGCTGATCCGGTCAACCGTGGGCGATGGCGTGCTGGCCTTCGATGCCAACCGGGCCGCCGAACGGCTGATGGGCGACAGCGTCTTTGCCAATATCCTGATGCTTGGGGCGGCCTTCCAGCGGGGTCTGGTGCCGGTTAGCGATCTGGCGCTCAAACAGGCGATCCTGCTCAATGGCGTGGCGGTGGACAAGAACGCCATGGCCTTCGACCTGGGCCGCGTGATGGCGGCGCGGCCCGAGCTTTTGTCGGACATGCTGGACGATGGCCCGGTTCGGCCCGAAAGCCTCGACGATCTGATCGCCGCCCGCGCGGCCTTCCTGACCGACTACCAGGACGCGGCCTATGCCGCTCGCTACACCGACCGCATTGCCGCCTTCCGCAAGGCAGTGCCGCAGGCCAGCGAGGCCGAGATGAGCGCGGCGGCGAAGTCGCTCTTCAAGCTGATGGCGATGAAGGATGAATACGAAGTGGCGCGGCTTTTCACCGAAACCGGGTTCGAGGCAGAGCTGTCGGACCGGTTCGAGGGCGATTACCGGGTGGTTCATCACCTCGCCCCGCCCATTCTGGCCTGGCGGCGCGATGACCGGGGCAGGCCCCTCAAGCGCCGCTTCGGGCCTTGGGTGCGCCCGCTCTTCAAGGGGCTGGCGCGGGCCAGGCGGCTGCGCGGCACCTGGGCGGACCCGTTTCGTTTCAGCGCCGATCGCAGGCTGGACCGGGAGCTGCTCGATTGGTTCGAGCGGGTCATGCGCCACGTGGAAACCGCCCATTACCCCGATACCGCCGAGGCGCTGCTGGCCGCCCCCATGGAGATCCGCGGCTATGGCCCGGTGCGCGAAGAGGCTGCCGCCCGGGTGCGCGCGGACATGCCCGAGGGCCTGCGCTGACTTGACTTCCCCGCCCGGCGCGCCGCTGATGGGGCAGGTCGGGCTTCGGGGATGTCATGCAATCGGATTACGCGATCATTGGCGGCGGAATCGTCGGTCTGTCAGTGGCCTGGGGGCTGCTGCGCCGGGGCCTGTCGGTCACTGTGATCGACGGCAGCGATGGCGATTTTCGCGCCAGCCGGGGCAATTTCGGCCTGATCTGGGTGCAGGGCAAGGGGCTGCGAGAGCCGCGCTATGCGCGCTGGACCATGGGCTCGGCCGCGCTTTGGGCCGAGTTCGCGTCCGAGCTGGAAGCGGCCACCGGGGCAGCGCTCGCCCGTGAGCAACGCGGCGGATACGAGATATTCTTCGACGAGGCCAAGCTGGAGGCCCATGTGGCCGACCTTTCCGGCCTGCGCGACAGGCTTGGGGGCGACTACCCGTTCGAGGTGCTCGGGCGCAACGCGCTCCGGGGGGAAGAGCCCGAGATCGGGCCGGAGGCCGTGGGCGCGGTGCTGCATCACAGTGACGGGCATGTGAACCCGCTTCGGCTGCTGCGGGCTCTGGCCGATGATGTGCGCAGGCAGGGCGGGCAGGTTCTGACCGGGCGCGAGCTTGTGTCCGTGGACAAGCCGGGGCTCTTTCGCCTTTTCTGTTCAGACGGTACCGTGACTGAGGCGCGCAAGGTCGTCCTCGCCGCGGGGCTTGGGGCGGCGCGTCTTGGTCCGAAGCTCGGCTTTCGCGCACCGGTGCGGCCGCAGCGGGGGCAGGTGCTGATCACCGAGCGCCTGCCGAAGCTTCTGTCACGCCCCACGGTCGATCTGCGCCAGGTGGCCGAGGGCGGGCTCCAGATCGGGGCCACCAACGAGGAGGTGGGCTTTGACGACGCCACCACGCCCGAGGCGATGGCGCGGCTTGCGGCGACGGCGGTGCGCACTTTGCCTGCCCTGGCCCGCGCGCGGCTGGTCCGGGCCTGGGCCGCGCTCAGGGTCATGACGCCGGACGGGTTGCCCATCTACCAGCAAAGCCACGAGATGCCGGGGGCCTACCTCGTGACCTGTCACAGCGGCATCACCCTTGCCGCGGCCCATGCGCGCCTGTTGCCCGCCTGGCTGGAAGGCGCGCCCGATGCGCCCAACCTGGAGGTGTTCAGTGAAGACCGTTTCGCCCTTTCGTGACCTGTCGCCCGAGGCCGCGCGGGTGGAGCTGCGCGTCGATGGCCAGGTGCTGCGCCTTCCGCGCGGCATGACGCTGGCCGCGGCCCTGCTGGCCGCCGGGGTCATGCCCTTTCGGCAGACGCCCGTATCCGGCGCGCCGCGTGGCCCCTTCTGCATGATGGGGGCCTGCTATGACTGCCTGGTCGAGATCGGGGGCGAAACGCGTCAGGCTTGCATGATCGAGGTCACGGAGGGGCTCGACATCACCCTTCCCACGGGGCGCGCGCCATGACCGAGGCCGATCTTGTCATCCTGGGCGCGGGCCCTGCGGGCCTTGCCGCGGCACGGACGGCGGCGGATCGCGGCCTGTCGGTGTGCCTGCTGGACGAGCAACCCCGCGCGGGCGGGCAGATTTACCGCGACGTGGCGCGCGTGGACGCCCGGCGTGCGGCGATCCTGGGGGCGGACTATACCCGTGGCGCGGCGCTGGTGCAGGCGCTCGATCATCCCCGGATCACCCATCTGCCGGGCGCTGTGGCCTGGCATCTTGGGGGCACCGAGCTTGGCTATACCCGCGAGGGGCGTGTGGGCACCCTGCGCGGGAGGCGGCTGCTTATCGCGACCGGGGCGCTGGAACGGCCCATGCCGCTGCCGGGCTGGACCCTTCCCGGGGTCATGACGGCGGGGGCCGCGCAAATCCTGCTGAAGGGCTCGGGCATCGTTCCCGAACGCGCCGTTCTGGTGGGCTCGGGGCCGCTTCTCTACCTCGTGGCAGCGCAGATGCTGCGGGCCGGGCTACCCCCGCTGGCGCTGGTCGAAACGCAGGGGCTGGGTGACCTCATGGCCGCCACGCGCCACCTGGGCGGGGCGCTGCGTGGCTGGCGCGGGCTGGTCAAGGGGCTGGGGCTGCTGGCGGAGCTGAAGCGCGGCGGCGTCCCGCGTTACCGCGGCGCAACCGCGATCGCCATCGAGGGGGCCGACCGGGCCGAGGCGTTGCGGTTCACCGCCGGGGGCAGGGTGCATCGGGTCGCCTGCGATACCGTCTTGCTGCATCACGGGGTGGTGCCCAACGTGCAGGCCAGCCGGGCGCTTGGGCTGGCCCATGACTGGAGCGCGCGCCAACAGTGTTTCGTGCCGCGCTGCGATGCGTGGGGGCGCAGCTCGCTCGACCGGGTCTTCGTCGCGGGCGACGGGGCCGGGATCGGCGGGGCAGAGGTGGCGGCGCTGGCAGGCAGGCTGGCGGCGCTGGAAATCGCCACCGATCTTGGCGCGCTCCTGCCCGGCGACCGGGACCTTGCCGCGCGCGCCCTTTGGCGGCGCCTGTCGCAAGAGCGGGCGATCCGGCCCTTCCTCGACCGCGCCTATCCGCCCAGTGCAGAGGTGCTCGACCCCGCTGATGACACGCTGGTTTGCCGCTGCGAGGAGGTGCGCGCAGGCGACATTCGCGCCGCCGCCCGGCAAGGCTGTCTCGGGCCGAACCAGGCCAAGAGCTTTACCCGCGCCGGCATGGGACCCTGCCAGGGGCGCTATTGCGGGTTGAGCGTGACGGGCCTTCTGTCGAAGGCGCATGGACAGTCGCCGCAGCAGACGGGATATTACCGCATCCGCCCCCCCCTGAAGCCCGTGACCCTGGGCGAATTGGCGGGGCTGGCCCAACAACAAGACAGCAAGGACTGACAGGCATGATCGAACGGATCGACATCGGCACCCGCATGAGCAAGATCGTCAAGCATAACGGGGTGGCGTATCTCTGCGGCCAGGTTGGCGCAGGCGAAAGCGTGACAGAGCAGACCCGCAACTGCCTGGCCCGCGTCGAGGCGCTGCTGGAAAAGGCGGGCTCGTCGCCCGAGCAGATGCTGCAAGTGGTGATCTGGCTGGCCGACATGGCCGACTTCGCCGAGATGAACGCGGTCTGGGATGCCTGGGTGCCCGAAGGCCACGCCCCGGCGCGCGCCTGCGGCGAGGCCAAGCTGGCCCGGGCGGATCTGAAGGTGGAAATCATCGTGACCGCCGCGTGCTGATCCCTTGATTTCGCGGGCCTTTGTCTACATTTCATCAGGGAAATGTCGACAGCTTTGCGATGATATGGGAGTGTAGGCCATGACCAAAGCACCGGGACGCCGTATCGTATCCTCCCGTCACCTTGCCGAGGGCGAGGGCTGGGAATCCTCGGAATTCGAATTCGGGCTGATCGTGGCCTACAACGCCTTCTCGCGTTGGATGGTCAAATGCATGTCGGCGGCAGGGCAGGGCGAGATGAGCCCGTTGGAAATCCTCGTCCTGCACAACGTCAACCACCGATCGCGCGAAAAGCGCCTGACCGATGTGTGTTTCCTGCTCAATATCGAGGACACGCACACGGTGAACTATGCGCTGCGCAAGCTGCTCAAGGCGGGGCTTGTGACCTCGGAAAAGCGCGGCAAGGAAGTGTTTTACTCGACCTCGGACACGGGCGCGGCGCTGTGCGAATCCTACCGCGACGTGCGCGAACAATGCCTGCTGGAAGGCCTGTCGCGGATGGACATATCCGGCGATGAGCTGCGCGAGATCGGCTCCAGCCTGCGCGCCCTGTCGGGGCAATACGACCAGGCCAGTCGGGCGGCCTCGTCGCTGTAAGAGGCGTCGAATGGCGTCGACGCAAACAAAACGTTGATAAATTGCAAACGATATGCGAATGATTCCACGCGACCTTCGCGCGGCGTGACGCTGACGGAAAGCCATCGCCCGAACGCGCGGACGGGGACGCAGGAAGACAAGGAAGGCTGAATGGTGCCGGTCGAGGGACTCGAACCCCCGACCCCCTGATTACAAATCAGACGCTCTACCAGCTGAGCTAGACCGGCCCGGGGCTTTCGATAGGCAATCGCGGGCGAGAGGACAAGAGGGGATACGCGCGGGCGATGCGAAATCGTCCGGCCCCCATGGTTGGCCCCCGGTGCCGAAGGTGGCGGGGCAGAAAAGGAACGAGGCAGATGACCACCGCAGCAGGGCAGGACGGTTTCCCGCGCCTTCACCGGATGGGTGAAGAAGGGATGCTGATCGAATTTGGCGACCGCCTGTCGATGCCCGTCAACGCGGCGGTGCTGGCCTTCCGGGCCGCGGTCAAGGCGGCGGGCTGGCCCGGCCTTCAGGAAACCGCGACCTCGCTGAAATCGGTTTTCCTGCGCTTCGATCCCGAAAAGCTGCCCCACGAGACCCTGGAACGCGCGCTGACCGAGCTTCTGGCTTCGCATGACTGGCTGGCCGAGCCCTTGCCGCAGGGGCGGCGTCTGTGGCGGGTGCCGACGCTTTTTGGCGGCGCGGCGGGGCCGCAGCTGGACGAAGCGGCAGAGCTGTGCGGCATGGACGCAGACCAGGCGGTCCGGATCATCAGCGAAACGCCCGTTCGCGTGCTGACCATCGGCTTTTCTCCGGGCATGCCTTACCTTGGGCAGTTGCCGGAAGCCTTTGATATTCCGCGTAAAACCGAACTCAACCCGCATGTTCCGGCAGGCGGGCTTGCGCTGGCGATCCGGCAGATGGTGCTTTTCCCCGTGGGCACGCAGACCGGGTGGCGCTGGATCGGGCGCGCAGCACTCGATGTGTTCGGCCAGCAGGCCGAGCAGCCTTTCCCGCTGACCGCAGGCGACGAGATCCTGTTCGAGCCGGTTTCTCAAGACGCCTTCGACGAGGCCTGGGCCAAGGTCGAGGCCGGCCAGATGGCCGCACTGAGCGAGGTGTTGGCATGACCGTCACCCTCGACATCCTTGCCGCCGGACCGGGGCTGAGCCTGCAAGACGGGGGGCGACCGGGGCTTTTGTCCAAGGGCCTGTCGCGCGGGGGCGCGATGGACCCGCTGGCGCTGGCCGAGGCGGCGGCGCTTCTGGGTTCGGCGCCTGCCGAGACCCTGGCCGTCGAAATGGCCGGGGCCGGGGGCACGTTCCGCGCCACGGGCGCGGACCTGCTCATATCGCTGACCGGGGCACCGATGAGCGCGGAAATTGATGGCGACCGCATCGCCTGGTCAGGCAGTCACCTGCTGCCACGCGGGGCAACCTTGAAGATCGGCGGCGTGCGGGCAGGGGCCTATGGCTATCTTGGGGTGTCCGGGCTCGATGCCGAAACGGTTCTGGGTGCGCGCTCGGCGCATCTGTCGGGCGGGATCGGCGCGCGGCTTCAGCCAGGCGACCGGCTTGCAGCCGCCCCGGCCCCCAAAGCGGGCGGCATGATGATCCGGGTCGATGACCGCTTTTCCGGCGGCACCATCCGCATCCTGCCCTCGGTCCAGACCGGCCAGTTCGATGCCGACACGCTGGCCCGGCTGGAAGCCACCGAGTTTCACAAGGACGCTCGCGCCAGCCGCATGGGTGCGCGGATGGGGCAGGCGGGGCCGGGCTTTTCTTCCTCGGCGCATCTGTCGATCCTGTCGGAAATCATCGTGCCGGGCGATGTGCAGGTCATCGGCGACGGCTCGCCCTTCGTGCTGCTTAACGAATGCCAGTCGATGGGGGGCTATCCCCGCATCGCGACGGTGATCAGCGCGGACCTTGCCCGCGTGGCGCAGGCGGGGCCGGGCAGCCCGATCCGCTTTCGCTTCGTGACGCTGGACGAGGCGCTGGCCGCCCGCGCACAGGCCGCCAAACACGTGAAATCGCTCGCTTCGCGGGTCGAGCCACGGGTGCGCCATCCCGGTGACATCCCCGACCTTCTGTCCTATCAACTGGTAGGCGGCGCGATTTCCGCCCACCATGACGCGCACGAGCACGAGGAGAGCTGAGCCATGACCATCCGCGTGGACCTGAATGCCGATATGGGCGAAAGCTTCGGCCCCTGGCCGATGGGCAACGATGGCGAAGTGCTGAAGGTGGTGACCTCGGCCAACGTGGCCTGCGGCTTTCACGCGGGCGACCCCTCGGTCATGGCGCGCACGATCGCGGTCGCGCAGGAAAACGGCGTGGGCATCGGCGCGCATCCGGGCTTTCCCGACCTTCAGGGCTTTGGCCGCCGCCGCATGCATATGGGCCGCGAGGACCTGCAAAACGCGATCCGCTACCAGTTCGGGGCAATCCGTGGCATGGCCCGGGCCATGGGGGCCGAGGTGCGGCACTTCAAGCTGCACGGGGCGCTCAGCAACATGTGTTCCGAGGACGAGGAGATGGCCCGCGCCTGCTACGAGGCGGCGCTGTCGGTCGATCCCGACGTGATCATCTTCGTGCTGGCCTCGACCGCGCAGGAACCGGCGGTGAAGGCGCTCGGCGCGAACTACGCCGGAGAAATCTTTGCCGACCGCGCCTATAACGACGATGCCACGCTGGTCGATCGCAGCCTGCCCGGCGCGGTGATCCACGACGCCGATCGTGCCGCACGGCGCATGGTCGAAATGGTCAAGGCCGGGGCCATCATCGCGGAATCGGGCAAGGTGATCCCCTCGCGCGTCGATACGATCTGCCTGCATGGCGATAACGAGACCGCCCTGCAGATCGCGCGCGCCGTGCGCGCCGGGCTGGAGGCCGAGGGCATCAAACTGGCCCCCGTGGGCGCGTGAATCTGGCCCTGTTCCTGCCCGTCATGATCCTGTTTCATGGGGCCCGTAATCATTGGGGGCGCGCCTGAGTCGCGGGCTTCCCCGTCCCGCAAGCGCAACTGCCCGGAGGTCAGCCCCCGTGACCACGCTCTCCAACACCCCTTACGAGTCGCTTGTCGTGGGCATGGAGGCTGCCTCCACCCGGGCCTGCACCGCCGATGATCTCTATGTCTTTGCCAATTCCAGCGGCAACCATAACCCCATGCACCTGCCGCGCGAGGATGGCGATGGTGACGGCACGCCCGAGGCGGTGGCCCCCGGCATGTGGGTGGGTGCGCTGATTTCCTCGGTTCTGGGCAACCAGCTGCCGGGGCCGGGCACGCTCTACAAGCGCCAGACGCTGACTTTCCTCGACCGGGCCCATGCGGGCGAAACGCTGGTCGCAAAGGTGCGGGTGGCCCGGAAGCTGCCGGGCAACGTGGTCTGTTTCGACACCTGGGTGGAACGTGACGACGGGCTGCGCATCTGTGAAGGCACCGCCGAAGTCATCGCACCCGACCGCCCGATGAGCTTCGATGACATGGACGTGCCGGCGCTGACGGTGCAGCGCCATCAGCATTTCGACCGCCTGCTGGACCTTGCCGCCCCGCTGCCGGCGCTCGCCACCGCCGTTGTCGCGCCGGAAACCCCCGATGCGCTGAACGGGGCGCTCTTGGCCCGCGACCATACGCTGATCGACCCGATCTTCGTGGGATGTGTCGCCAAGATCGAGGCCGCGGCGGCAGAGCTCGGTGCCGACATCACGGGGATCGAGATCATCGACATCCCCGATAACCGGGCCGCTGCCCTGCGCGCGGTCGCACTGATCCACGAGGGCCGTGCGCGGGCGCTGATGAAGGGTCACCTGCATACCGATCAGCTATTGCACGCGATCCTCAAGAAGGACGGCGGGCTGCGGACCAACCGGCGCCTCAGCCATGTCTTCGTGATGGATGTGCCGGGGCTCGATCACTTGCTCTTCGTGACCGATGCCGCGATCAACATCGCCCCCGATCTCGATTGCAAGGTCTCGATTTGCCAGAACGCGATCGACCTTGCGCTGTCGCTCGGCATCGCGCAGCCCAAGGTGGGGGTGCTGTCGGCGGTGGAAACGGTGACGCCCTCGATCCCCTCGACGCTCGACGCCGCGATCCTATCGAAAATGGCCGACCGGGGCCAGATTACCGGCGGCCTGGTCGATGGGCCGCTGGCAATGGACAACGCGATCGACCTCGATGCCGCGCGCACCAAGGGGATCAAGAGCCTGGTTGCGGGCCGCGCCGACATTCTGCTCGCCCCGAACCTTGAGGCGGGCAACATGATCGCCAAGGAGCTTTCGTTCCTGGCCCATGCCGAGGCGGCAGGCGTGGTGATGGGCGCGCAGGTGCCGGTCATCCTCAATTCCCGCGCCGATGACGACAAGGCGCGCCTCGCCTCCTGCGCGGTCGCGGCCCTCTACGCGGAACATCGGGCATGAGCGGCGTGATCCTGACGCTGAATGCCGGATCGAGCTCGATCAAGTTCGCAGCCTACCGGGCCGGGGCCAACCCGGTGCTGGAGGCCTCCGGCCTTGTAGATGCCCTTGGGCAGGCCGCCCGGCTGATCCTCAAACCCGAAGGCGGCGCCAGGGTGGAAACCGCGCTTGGCCAGACCGATCACGTCACGGGCGTGGGCGCGATCCTCTCTGCGCTCGCCCCGCTTCTGCAAGGGCGCGAGGTCTTGGGCATTGGCCACCGCATCGTTCATGGCGGCCCCGAGATCGACGGCCCGCGCCTGCTGGACGAGGCCCTGCTGGCCTATCTCGCCACTCTCGAGCCGCTGGCCCCGCTGCACCAGCCCCACAACCTTGCCGCAGTGCATGCCGCCCGCGCGGCCTTCCCAGGGGCGGTGCAGGTGGGGGCCTTCGACACCGCCTTTCATCGCGGCCACCCCCGCGTGCACGATCTCTTTGCCCTGCCGCGCCGCTATTACGACCAGGGCGTGCGCCGCTACGGGTTTCACGGGCTGAGCTACGATTACATCGCCGGGGCGCTTGCCCGCGCCCATCCCGGTCTCGCCAAGGGCAAGGTCATCGTGGCCCACCTGGGCAATGGCGCGTCGCTGTGCGGGATGGACGGGGGGCGCTCGATCTCCTCCACCATGGGGTTTTCCGCGCTCGAAGGGCTCTGCATGGGCACACGGCCCGGCCAGGTCGACCCCGGCGTGCTGCTCTACCTGATGAAAGAGGAGGGGATGGGTTACGAGGCGCTGACCCGGCTTCTTTACAAGGAAAGCGGGATGTTGGGGCTTTCGGGCATCAGCCATGACATGCGCGCGCTGCTTGGCTCGGACGCGCCCGAAGCCGACGAGGCCATTGCCTATTACTGCACCCGACTGGCGCGCGAAATCGGCGCGATGGCGGCGGTTCTGGGCGGGCTCGACGCGCTTGTCTTCACCGGGGGGGTCGGAGAAAACGCCGCCCCCATCCGCGCCCGGGCGCTGGAGGGTCTGGGCTTTCTCGGCCTCACCCTCGACAAGGATGCGAATGCCACCAATGCCGAACGGATCGGCGCAGGCCCCGTTCCCATCCTCGTCCTGCCCACGGACGAGGAACAGGTCATCGCCCGCGCCACGAAGGATTTCTTGCCAACATCCTGACGCCATCCCGTTAACCTTAACGCGCCCCCCCCTTCATTGTTCCTAAAATATCCCGGGGGTGTGGGGGCTGGCCCCCGCAGCGCAACACCTGCCACATGGGGGCACCCTTGCCATTTTGCCCCGGAACGCCACATGCCTTTCATGCGCCTTCTGATCCTCCTTCTCTGTCTTGCTGCTGCGGGTCTGCTCTACATCCGCTTCTCACCGATGTCCGAGGCGCGCTGGCACACGGACCCGGCCACCGCCCCGCGCCCGGCCTCGCCCAATTTCTACGCCTTGCGGGACGGGGATGGCGACGGAGCCGCGCCGATCCTGCCCGCCCCGCCCGAAGAGGTCGCAACCGCGCTGGAGGTCCTCATGGCCGCGACCCCGCGCGTCACCCGCCTGGCAGGCGACCCGCAGGCAGGGCATGTGACCTATGTTCAGCGCTCCCGGCTCATGGGCTATCCCGACGCGATCTCCATCCGCCTGACCGGGGTCGAGGGAGGCACCCGGCTCGATATCGTGTCGCGGTCGCGCTTTGGCTATGGCGATGCGGGCGTCAACGCGGCCCGCGTGACGCTCTGGGTCGCGCGGCTCGAGGCCGCGCTCGCCCCTTGACGGGGGCCGCGCCGCGCGCCACACCCGCACCCATGTTACCCGCCGAGCGCCTTTCCCAGATCACCGAACGTTTCGAGTATCTCGAAGCGCGGCTCAATGCCGGCCCCGCCGCCGATGAAATCGCCACGATCAGCCGCGAATATGCCGAGCTGAAGCCGGTGGTCGACCAGATCCGCGCCTATCGCCAGATCCTGGCCGATCTCGACGAGGCGAAGGAGATGCTGGACGATCCCGACATGGCGGAGCTTGCCGAGGAGGAACTGCCGCGCCTCAAGGCCGCCCTTCCCGAGGCCGAGCATGCGCTGCAACTGGCGCTTCTACCCAGGGACGCCGCCGATGCGCGCCCGGCGATGGTGGAAATCCGCCCCGGCACCGGCGGCGACGAGGCCGCGCTTTTCGCGGGCGACCTTCTGCGCATGTATGAACGTTATGCCGAGTCGCGCGGCTGGCGGCTGGAGATCATCGAACAGCAGCTGACCGAGCTTGGCGGCATCAAGGAGGTCGTGGCCCATGTGACGGGCGAGGGCGTCTTTGCCCGGCTGAAATACGAATCCGGCGTCCACCGCGTGCAGCGTGTGCCGGCAACGGAATCGGGCGGGCGCATCCATACTTCTGCCGCCACGGTGGCGGTTCTGCCCGAGGCCGAAGAGGTCGATATCGATATTCCGGCGGGCGACATTCGCATCGATACGATGCGCAGTTCCGGCGCGGGTGGCCAGCACGTCAACACCACCGACTCCGCCGTGCGCATCACGCATATTCCCTCGGGGATTGTCGTCACCAGCTCGGAAAAGTCTCAGCACCGTAACCGCGAGATCGCCATGTCGGTCCTGCGCGCGCGGCTGTTTGACATGGAACGCCAGAAGGCCGCCGATGCCCGTGCCGCCGATCGCAAGGCGCAGGTGGGGTCGGGCGACCGGTCGGAACGTATCCGCACCTACAATTTCCCGCAGGGGCGCGTCACCGATCACCGGATCAACCTGACGCTCTACAAGCTCGACCAGGTGATGCAGGGCGATCTCGATGAACTGGTCGATGCGCTGATTGCCGATGACCAGGCACGCATGCTGGCGGAGATGGAGGGGTGAGTGACACCCCGCTGACCGTGGACAGGGCCTTGCGCCGGCTGATGGCCGAATTGGCGCAGGACGGGGCCGACGTTCCCGCCCGCGATGTGCGCCTGCTCTTGGCCCATGCGATGGAGATCGACCCCGGGCGCCTGACGCTGATGGCGCGCGACCCCCTTGAAGAAGGCATCTACGCCGCCGCTCGCAGCCTGTGCATCCAGCGCGGCACCGGAACCCCGGTCTCTCATCTGCGTGGTTACCGTGATTTCTATGGCCGCCGCTTCACGGTCAATGACAAGGTTCTGGACCCAAGGCCCGACACCGAAACCCTCGTGGCCGAGGCGCTCGCGGCGCCCTTCGCCTCGGTCCTTGATCTGGGCACGGGCTCTGGCTGCATCCTGGTATCCCTGCTGGCGGAGCGGCCGGATGCCCGCGGGATCGGCACCGACCTCTCGCCCGAGGCGATTGGCGTGGCGCAAGGCAATGCAGAGCGTCACGGCGTGCTGCCCCGAGCAGGCTTCATTGAAAGCGACTGGTTCGACCGGGTTGAGGGATGTTTCGACCTCATCGTGTCGAACCCGCCCTATATCGCGCTCGACGAGATGGCGGGGCTGTCTCGCGACGTGCTGACAGAGCCGCGCATGGCCCTGACCGACGAGGGCGACGGGCTTTCAGCCTATCGCCAGATCACGCGCGATGCGCCTGCCCACCTGGCCCCGGACGGGCGGTTGATGGTGGAAATCGGCCCCACGCAGGGGCAGGACGTGGCCGGGTTCTTCCGCTCCGCAGGCCTTGTAAATGTTTGCATTGCCAAGGATTTCGACGGGCGTGATCGGGTGGTATCCGGCCAGAATCCCCGTTAGGGCGCGGATTTCCGGTCACATTGCCGGTCAGAACCCGCCAAAAACCGCTGAAACCGACAGATTGCGCTTGTTTTACCCGCGCCCGCGTGCTTACACAGGGCCAGCGGATGTGGACTGGACTGATGAACAGGCCCCCGCGCTTCACCCGAAATGCCGACGCTTCAAAGACGCAGGGACAACCGCAGAACGAACGGCAAGGTTAGCTTCATCCGGACGGACGGGTATTTTTTGCTACCCACAGTCTGGGTCCCAGGACAACTGGAACAGAAAAAGACACATGAGATCATCTAAGAACCGTTCGCGGTCCAAGGGCAATCGCAACCGCTCGATGGGCAATATCGTCAACCGCGTGTTTGACAGCTCGGGCCCCGAGGGCAAGGTGCGCGGCACACCGCAGCAGATCATCGACAAGTACAACCAGCTTGCGCGGGACGCGCAGTTGTCGAATGACCGCGTGGCCGCAGAAAACTTCCAGCAGCATGCCGAGCATTACACCCGCATGCTTGGCGAAGCGCAGCGCGAGCAGGATGCCCGTCGCGCCGAGCAGGAAGCGCAGCAGCAACAGGCCCGCGAAGCCCGCCAGGCCCGCGACGAGTCCGACCAGCCGCGCGACAGCCAGTCCGGCGATCAGCCGCAGCCCCAGGGTGGCGAGCAGAAGTCCTTCGGCGACGTGATCGACGTACCCTCTGGGGAAAGCGGCCTGGTGCAGACGCCCGAAAGCGCGCCCAAGCCCAAGCGGGCCCGCACCCGCCGTGCCCCCAAGAAGGCCGAGGACCAGCCGCAGCCCGACGCCGAGGGTGCAGCCAGCCCCTCCAGCGAAGACCCGCAGGCCGCGGAATAACGGCTCAGCCCGCCGCCACCTGGCGGGCGAGCGCACAGAAGCCCTCGATCGGCACCTGTTCGGCGCGGTCGGTGGGCTTCAACCCCGCCGCGAGGATCCGGTCCTCGATATCCGGCGCGACCCCCTTCAAGGCCGCTCGCAACATCTTGCGCCGCTGGTTGAACCCGGCGGCGACCACCCGGTCCAACACCTTCGGATTGGCCTCGAAACGAGGCGCGGGCAGGGCTGTCAGATGCACCACTGCCGAGCGCACCTTGGGCGGCGGCGTGAAGGCTTCGGGCGGCAGGCTCATGACGATCCGCGCCTCCGAGCGCCACTGGGCCAGCACGGCCAGGCGCCCATAGGACTTGCCGCCGGGCTGCGCCACGATCCGTTCGGCCACCTCGCGTTGGAACATCAGCGTCAGGCTGTCCCAAAGCGGCGGCCAGGCGGGCGGGGTCAGCCAGCGCACCAGCAATTCGGTCCCCACGTTGTAAGGCAGGTTCGCAACCACCTTGATCGGCGGAGTCAGATGCGCGGCCCAATCAACCTCCAGCGCGTCGGCATTCAACACCTCCAGCCGCCCCGGATAGGCGTCGGCAATCTCGGCCAGGGCAGGCAGGCAGCGCGCGTCCTTCTCGATCGCGACCACACGGCGCGCGCCCTCGGCCAGCAGCCCGCGCGTCAACCCGCCGGGCCCCGGACCCACCTCCAGCACATCCGCGCCCGACAGGTCCCCGGCTGACCGGGCGATCTTGGCGGTGAGGTTCAGGTCCAGCAGGAAATTCTGCCCAAGCGCCTTTCGGGCACTCAGCCCATGGGTGGCGATGACCTCGCGCAGGGGGGGCAGTCCGTCAATCGTGGCCATGTAACCCCCCATTAAGGTTAACGCGCGCGCCCCCCTTCATTGTTCCCAAAATATCCCGGGGGCGTCGCCGCAAGGCGACGGGGGCAGAGCCCCCCGCGACACCGCTCATCGCGCGCCTCCGGCCCGGGCAAGGGCCATCTTTCGGGCCATGCGCAGCGCGGCGATCATGCTGGTCGGGTCGGCCTGTCCACGTCCCGCGATGTCGAAAGCGGTGCCATGATCGGGCGAGGTGCGGATGAAGGGCAGTCCAAGCGTCACGTTCACGCCGCCCGCGAAATCGAGCGTCTTGATCGGGATGAGCGCCTGGTCGTGATACATGGCAATGGCCGCGTCATAGCGGCTGCGCACGGCGGCGTGAAACATGGTGTCGGCCGAAAGCGGCCCGGTGAGGTCCAGCCCCTCGGCGCGCAGCCGGTCGAGCGCGGGCGAGATCATCTCGATCTCTTCGCGCCCCATCGCCCCGCCTTCCCCGGCATGGGGGTTGAGCCCCGTCACCCACAGCCGGGGCGCGGCAATGCCGAAGTCGCGGATCAGCGCGTCATGGGTGATGCGGATCGTCTCGGCCAGAGCCTCTTCGGTCAGGGCCCCGGGCACGTCCTCCAGCGCGATATGGATGGTCACCGGCACCACGCGCAATTCCTCGCAGGCCAGCATCATCACCACGCGCGCGACACCGGCCAGGTGGGCGAGATACTCGGTATGGCCGGGAAAGGCGAAACCTGCCCCGTCCTTGAGGGCCTTCTTGTGAATGGGCGCGGTGCAGATGGCCGACGCCGACCCTGCCTGCACCAGCTCCACCCCGCGGGCGATGGCGTCGATCACGCCCTGGGCGTTCCTGGGGTCAGGCTGGCCGGGCAGTGCCTCGGCCCCGAAGGCCAGCGGCAGAAGCGGCAGGTGATCGGCGGGCACCGAAGCCACCTCGTCGGGCGCGGTGATCTCGGTCACCGGCCCGAACCCTGCAAAATGGCGCGGGTCGCCAATGGCGAAGAAGGGCAGCTCCGCGCCAAGTGCGGCACGCGCCTTCACCACGATTTCGGGGCCGACGCCGGATGGCTCCCCGCAGCTGACGGCGACGGGGGGCAGGGGGGCGGCGCTCATGGGTTTTCGTCGATGATCGCGTCGGCGCGCAGCTCGGCCATGTAGCCCGCCGCGTAGCTTTCCAGCCGCTGCTGGAAGAGCGCGGCACGCACCTCGTCCCGACCACCCTCGGGCAGTTCGGTCGACCGTCCGCACAGCATCAGGAACAGAAGCTGGGTGCCGTCGGCGCGGGTCAGGTTGGTGGAAATCTCGTTGGCATCAAGCCGCAGAAGCTCCAGCGCGATATCGCCCGGCACGTCCTCTGCGGGCAGGGTGACGATCTCGAAGCCGCCGGGACGCACCCCGTACAGGTCGTCGCAGGTGTCGATCTCGTCGGCCAGTTCCGCTGCTTCGCCCAGGGCTTCCGCGCTTTGGCCGCCGGGGATCAGGACCTGCGCATATTCCACTGCCGTCACAACCGGTTCCACGAAGCCGGTTTCATCGAGGCCCCGCATCTGGAAGATCGCGATTGCCGGGCCAAGCGGCACCGGGTCGGTCACGTCGCCCACGTCCATCGGCAACAGCATCGCGCGCAGCTGCGGCGGAATGCTGGACAGGGGACGCCAGCCAAGCCCGCCACCCGACTGGGCGCTCGGCGCGGCCGAATAGCTTCGCGCGGCTTGCGAGAAGCTGCCGATCGAGCCGTCGATCTCGTCGACCAGGCGGGCCATTTCGGTCCGGATTTGTTCGGAGTTTTCCGGGGTGATGGGCACCACCAGCTCGGCAATGTTGATCTGTGCACCGCCATCGCTGCCAGAGAGCGTCAGCGCGCGGTCAATCTCCTCTTCGGAAACCTGCGCCCGCGGGCCGAAACGGGCCTGCACGATGTTGCGCCAGGTGATGCCGGCGGCCACGAAGTCGCGGAAGGTTTCCGGGGCCACGCCCTCGTTCTGCATGGCGCCAAGGAAGGCCTCTACGCTCATGTTGGCGCGTGCGGCGAATTCGGTCATGCCCTGTTCGACCTGCTCGACCGAGGCCAGCATGCCATAGCGTTCGCCCACTTCCTGTTGCAGGCGTTCGTTCACCAGGTCCTCGCGCGCCTGTTCCACCAGGTCGCCCGGTGCGTTCAGCACTTCGAGGAACCGGGCGCGCTGCGCGATCTCGAAATTGGTGACGATGCGGTCATTGACCGTGACCGCCGGTGAAAACAACCCCTGCGCCAGAACGGGTGCGCTGCCTGCAAGGCCAAGCACCAGTGCCGCGGCCATCGCTTTGAGGGCGGTGAAGGGTCGGGATCTGTCTGCTCGGGTCGTCATGCTTATGTCCGTCTGTCGTTCGTGTCGTCCGGGTCTACATCCGGCAGCTGCGATCGTAGCGTCGGCCGTCGCGGCTTGCGCCGAAGCCGTTGAGCGAGACCGACAGCCCGATATCAGTGTCCGAGGGCAAGGTAGCCGAGGAAGTGAAGCGGTGCGAGAGGGAAAACTCGATATCCACGCACTCGGTGGCATAGGTGAGGCTCAGCCCGGCCCGTGTGGGCTCGTTTTCCGCGAAATCGTAGCGCCAGTCGACGCCTGCGGCCCAGGCATTGTCGAAATCGTAAGCCGCGTCGAAGGCCCATTCGGCCATGTCCTCGGTGCGGCCCTCGGCGGCGTCTGCTTCCAGCCAGGTCATCGAGCTGCCGAGGTTCAGCTGATCGGTTTGCCAGCTCAGCCACAGTTCGTTCGAGCTGACATTGAAGTTGTCGTCGACGATGGCGCGGTTCATCAGACGCAAGGTTTCGCCAAGCGACAGGCTGGCGGATACCATCAGGTCGGACCGGTCGCCCTGCAGGCCCGAACCGCGGGTGAACTGGCCGTAATCCTGGTTGCGCAAGACCTGTCCGAAGCTCAGGCCAAGCGACCAGCCATCGGGGTCGTCGCGGGTATAGGCCAACCCGTAGGCCAGCCGCGCGCCAAGTTCCTGGCCATCTGCGCCCGGAAAGCGGTTGAGCGAAAAGAGATTGCCCTCGTCAAATTCGACGATGGCCCCATCTTCACCGATTCCAGCCGGAAGTGGGGGCAGCAGCGTTCCCGTATCGGGTGCCCAGACATATTGCAGGACGGGTTCCAGCAGATGCGTCACACCGTTTTGCCCGGCCCGCGCCAGCGGCCAGCGCAGTTCAGCGGCCAGGTAGGGCGTGCTGCGCTCGATGGTGTCGGGGAAGGCGGGGTCCTGGTGGATCGTGTAGATGTCCCCCTGCCAGTCGGCCTCGATCGCGGCCAGCAATCCCGCAGGCAGGATCCAGTCGCGCCGCCAGTTGGCGTCGAGGCTGATCCGCGCGACATCGCGCCCAACCGTGGGCGCGCTCGACTGCCGGTGATGGCTGTGGGTCGTCAGGCCGAAGGTGGCAATGCCGCCGATCAGGGCAGGATGGACACGCTGCGTGATCTCGCCGTCGATCATCTGCGTGGGCAGGGTGAAGTTGTCATCGCCAACGCGCAGGGATTCGAAATCGGTCATGCCAAAGCCGATATACTGGTTGCGCGAGGTCCGGGTGATGTCGAAGCCCGAGCTCAGGCTGTCTTCCTCGGAAAAGCCGTAGGTCAGCAGGTAGTCAGGGTCCGACACGGCCTGGTAATCGAAGTCCATCCGGAAGCCGAGCGGCAGGTCGAACCAGCCCTCTGCAAAGACGTAAGATCGGTTGGAGCGGTCTGTCAGATCGTCCCAGCTGAGCGCGCCGTTGATTTCGATGAACCCGTTGACGAAGGCCCGGCGGAACCGCGCCTCAAGCGTTTGCGTCTCGCCCAGGGTGACATAGGGCGTCAGCGTCAGGTCCGTATGATCGCCCATGGCGATGAAATAGGGCAGGCGGATGCCGGTGCCGAGCTGGTTCGAGGCCCGAAGCTCCGGGATCAGGAAACCGGTGGCGCGCTCCAGCGTCGGATCGGGCAGGCGCAGGCGCGGGATATAGGCAATGGGCACCCCGATGACCCGGAACTGAGCGCCTTCGAAATAGAGCTGCTGTTCTTCCTGGTCATGCACGACCCGGCGCGCGCGTATCTGCCATAACGGCACCGGGTTCGCCGCGCAGACCTCGCAGGAAGACGCAACCGTCTGATACATCTGCGTGTAGCGCCCGTCGACACGGTTGATCTCGGTCGCGGCGATCTGCAGCTGGCGGTCCAGCACCATGCGCGCCGATTGCAGGACACCGTTTTGCAGGTCTGCCGACATCTGCGCGAACTCGGCGAAGATCACGGTTCCGCCTTCGGCATCGGTCAGGGTGATCGGCCCCTCGACGGTGATGCGGTCGGTCTGGCCCTCGTAGCGGATGAGCCCCGCGCGCAGGCGCGACCCCTCGTAAAACACTTCGACATTGCCTGATGCGGTGACCGAGGTGGTCGCGCGGTAAAAGCTGATATTGTCGGCAATCAATGTCGCGGGCAGGGCATCGGCCTGCGCCCAAAGCGCGGCCGGGGCCGAGACCAGCCCAGCCAGGGCAACAAGTGCTGCAAGTGTGACCTTGCGCAGCCCCATCACCCGTCCTCCGTATGCAGAAGGAAGGTCAGTGAGAGAAGAATCGCTGCGAGTGGGGGGGCAAGGGCCGCCACGGCGGCGGGCAACTGGCCGGACTCGCCCAGAACCTGCGCAAAATTGCGCAGGAAATACGTGCCAAAGCCAAGAAGCAGCGCCAGCAAGACCATCACCCCGGTTTTCCCAAAACGGGTATGCCTCATCGTGAAGCTTGCGCCAATCAAAACCATTGCGGCCAAGAGCAGCGGGTTGGCCAGTTCCATCATGAACCAGACACGGTGTTGCAGGGCGGCAAAGCCCGCCCGGCGCAGTTCCGCGATGAAGGCGGGCAGTTCGTAGATCGGCACGGTCGAGGGCCGGCCAAAACTGTCGCGGATCTGGTCCCGGGTCAGGGTCGAGGCCAGGGTAAAGCTGTCCTGGGTCGTGGCCCCGGCCTCGGGGTTGGCCTCGCCCAAGGGCCAGATCTTGACATCGGTCAGGTTCCACGCCCCGGCGCTCAGCACCGCTTCGCGCGCATCGATGCGGCTTTGCACCTGCCCGTCGCGGTCGAAGACAAAGAAGCTGGCGTCGAACAGCGAGGTGCCATCGCCATTGGCCCGCTCGGCCCGGATCACCGTCTGGCCGAACCGGCTGGCCTGGCGCAGCCACAGGCCGTCGCCGGAAACAGAAAGCGTGCGTTCTTCGCCAGTCTGGTAGCGCGCGATGGACAGCTCGTATTCCCGCTCGGTCGCGGCGACCAGCGGGTTGATCACCAGTAGCCCGAAAACGCCGATCAGGGTGGCCACGATGACCGGTGAAATGGCCGAGCGCAGGGCGGACCGGCCCGAAGCGCGGATCACCACAAGCTCGGAGGTGCGCGCCAGCGACAGGAACATGACCAGCGTGGCCAGGATGATGAAAAGCGGCAGCAATTGATAAAGCGCGCCGGGCATGTCCAGCATGACCAGCCGCATGGCCGCCGAAAGCTCTGCATCCGCGCGGCCGATTTCGCGCAGTTGCTCGGACAGGTCGATCGGGATCAGCACGGCAAGGAACACGGCCAGCACGATCAGGAAAGAGCGCAGGAACCGACGGGCGAGGTAGAAATGCAGGATCATACTGCCGACCTCCGCCAACTTGGCCGGTATCCGCCCTGGGCGAGGTGGGTCATGGCAATGGCAATGGCCGCGGCGACGATGCATTGAACATAGGCCACCCCGGCCAGTCCCTCCCGGGTCGTGCCGATGGCTTCTGCGGCATTCCAGATCATCTGGATCGGCAGGATCAGAACGATCGCCAGCAGGATCTGCGGCCAGATCCCGAAACGGGAAAAGGCCCCCAGCATCAGCGTTGCGGTCGCGATGATCGGCACGAACAGGGCAAAGATCGGTTTGGCAATCCGGTCATGCCCTTCAAAGCGCAAAAGGGCGAGCGGCACGCCGAGCGACTCGGCATACGCACTGTTCGCCGTCAGAAGGGTTCCCGTCGACAGTTCCCGGTAGTGCAGCCGGCGTTCCCCCGGAGCCTCGATCAGGCCCGCGATGTCATAGGTGAAGTCGTCGAATTCCACGATCGACAGGCGCTGCCCCTCTAGCTCCAGCGTCTGCGCTGCGCCATTGAACATCACAAGGCGGGGTCCGGCCTCTGTCGAGACAAGAAGTGCGCGCTGCGCGGTATAGGTGGTTTCGACATCCGATTGCGAGCGGTCCTGCAGGAAGACATCCCGGAACTCGCCCAGTTCGGTGATCTCGCGGATGTAGACCGTGAGCCCGGTGGTTGGGTGCAGGAACTCGCCCTCGCGCAGCAATCTGCCGGTCATGTCCTGCGACACCTCGATTGTGCGGTCTGCCAGTCCGGACCGGGCGGCAGGCACCAGCAGGTGACCGAGAATCGACAAGAGCACCGCGAGGATGATTCCAAAGATCCAGACCGGGCGCAGAAGGCGCATGGCCGAGCATCCGGCGGTCTGCATAACCACCAGCTCGCTTTCCGAAATCATCCGGTTGGTCACGTAGATGGACGCCACGAAGGCGGCGACCGGGATCACGAGGAAGATGATTTGCGGCAGGGAAAGAATTGAAAACTCAAGGAAAACGCGCAGGGACTGGCCGTCGGCGACAAGTATGTCGAAGATGCCCACGGCATTGTTGACCCAGTAGACGGAAATCAGCACGAGGCTGAAGAAGCTGAACAGGATCAGCAGCTGCGACAGGATATACCGGTCATAGCGACCCACGGTTCCGCCCCCCCGAGCTTAGACGTTCAACATTCCCAGTGTGTCTGGTCTAATCCAATCACGGCCACAAGGACAGGCATATCTGGTCAAGCCCTTCCACTAGTCCTAGTGTTGCCGAAGCTTACAGATTCAGAGGGTTGAAGATGACCACGCCAATCGAGATTTCCTTCACCGAGACCGATATCGACGCGCTTGCCGGGGCCGAGGGCAAGCTGGCCATCGTGGTGACGCCCGAGGGCAAGCTCGATGCTGCCGCGCGCCGGGTCAACCGGCTGACGCGCGGAGCGGTGCAGCGGCTGGCCAGCTCGTCGCGGTGGGAAAAGGCCAAGCCGGGCGATGTGGTGTCACTGGCCTTTCCGGCCGGGCTGAGCGCCGAGACGCTGGCCGTGGTCAAGCTGCCCCGCCGCCCGAGTGTCGAGCAGGCCCGAAAGGCAGGCGCGGAACTGGCCAAGGTCAAGGGCTCCGCAACGCTGACCGTGGCCGCCGGGGCACTGACCCGTGCGGCCGATCTTGCCTTCGGTCTCGTCCTCAGGGCCTACGAATTCACCGATCACAAGACCGCCGAGTCCGAGGCGCAGGCGGGCGCCGTGGTGATGGTCTCGAAACCCGAGGATGTCTCTGCCGCAGCCGCGCCAATGATGGCGGTGGCCGAGGGAGTCTTCTTCACGCGCGACCTCGTTAGCGAACCCTCCAACGTGCTGACCACGACCGAGTTTGCCGCCCGGCTGTCGGCCCTGTCCGATCTGGGGCTCGAGATCGAGGTGCTGGACGAGGCCGAGCTTGAAACGCTCGGGATGCGCGCCTTGCTGGCCGTGGGGCAGGGTTCGGAGAGCCCCTCGAAGGTTGTCGTCATGCAGTGGAAGGGCGGTGGCGAGCAAGCGCCGCTCGCCCTTGTAGGCAAGGGCGTGGTCTTCGATACCGGCGGCATCAGCCTCAAGCCCGCGGGGGGCATGGAAGACATGACCATGGACATGGGCGGAGCGGGCGTCGTGGCGGGGGTCATGCGCTCGCTGGCGCGGCGCAAGGCCAAGGCCAACGTGGTGGGGATCGTGGGGCTGGTGGAAAACATGCCCGACGGGCGCGCGCAGCGTCCCGGCGACGTGGTGCGTTCGATGAAAGGCGACACGATCGAGGTCATCAATACCGACGCCGAGGGGCGGCTCGTTCTGTGCGACGTGATGTGGTATGCGCAGGACCGGTTCCAGCCTGCGGGCATGGTCGATCTTGCCACGCTGACGGGCGCGATCATCATCGGGCTCGGCCATGAGAACGCGGGCGTCTTTTCCAACCATGACGGGTTCTGCGAGAGCTTCCTCAAGGCCGCGGCCAGCGAGGGCGAGGGGGCCTGGCGCATGCCGCTTGGCGCGGCCTATGACAAGATGCTGAAATCGGCCATCGCGGATATGAAGAACGTAGGCGGACGGCCCGCGGGCTCGATCACCGCGGCGCAGTTCCTGCAACGCTTCGTCAGGGACGAGACGCCGTGGATCCATCTCGACATCGCGGGCGTGGCCAGCGTCAAGGCAGAAACGGATTTCGCCCCCAAGGGGGCGACCGGCTGGGGGGTGATGGCGCTCGACCGGCTGGTGCGAGACGGCTACGAAACGGAGTGAGCCCACGATGGGCGCGGTCTTCTTCTATCACCTCACCCGGTCCCGCCCCGAGGACACGCTTCGCACGCTTCTGGGCAAGTCCCGGCAGGCGGGCTGGCGGGTCCTGGTAAGGGGGAAGAGCGAGGCGATGCTGGAGCGTCTGGACGAGCTCCTGTGGCTGGGGCCCGAGGAGACTTTCCTGGCCCATGGCATCGCCGGGGGGGCGCAGGATGCGGACCAGCCCATCCTGCTGAGCACGGGGCCCGAGATCCCCAATGCCGCCGCCTGCGTGATGAGCATCGAGGGCGCCGAGGTCACGCCCGAGGAAGTGGACCGCCTGGAGCGGGTCTGCATCCTGTTCGATGGGGGCGATGAAGGGGCGGTGACCCATGCGCGCGGCCAGTGGAAGGCGCTGACCGGGGCAGGCTGCGCGGCGCAATACTGGTCGGAGGAAAGCGGCCGGTGGGAGAAGAAGGCCGAGAGCGGCAGCTAGGTCTCGCCGCGCCCTTCGGGGCGAGTCGACCGGGGGGCGGCCCAAGGGCCGCGATGCCCTTGCCGGACGCGGGAGCGCGGATGCCCCTTGCCCTGGCGCCGCCGGGAAGCGCGGGATGCCTCCGGCGGGGGTATTTCAGGCCAGGAAGAAGGGCCTTTCAGCGCGTCAGGATCATCCGGCCATCCTCGATCGAGATGCGTTCGAAGAGGTTGAGATAGGACATTCCAAGCAGGCTTTCCTGCATGGGGGAGCCGTTGACCACAGCAGGCACGAGACGATCCGAGATCGGCCCCACCTCGACGAGGTCGAGCCGGACCGGCGCGGTCTGGATCATGCCATTGGCGGTCATGGCGCGGTTGGTATAGCGCAATTGTGCCGTGTTGAGCCCCGCGCGCGATGCGTCCTGCGGGGTAAGCACGAGGTCGGTCGCGCCGGTGTCGATCACGAAGCGAATGGGTGCGCCATTGACCTCAAGGGTCAGGTAATAGTGCCCATCGAAGCTGCGCGGCACGGTGATCTCGCCACTGTCGCTGACCACCGATTGCTGCGGCAGGAGGGTCTGGCTGAGCTGTGGCCAGAGCCCCACGGCAATGACGCCCGCCACGATCAGAAGCCCCCAGGTGAGCGCGTAGCGGGCCACCTGGCCGATCCGTTCCCGATTGGCCGAGATCATCGAGCCCACCAGCGCAAGCGCCAGCAGGCTGAGATAGATGATCGAGGCGATATCGGACTTTTCCATGCGGCCCTGAACCTTGTTGCCCCTTCAATATAGGGCAGGGGCGGATCTATGGAACCAGCAGGTCGCGGATTCCGTCGACGACGAACTGCACCGAGAGCGCGGCCAGCAACATGCCCAAGAGCCGCGTCACCACGTTGATGCCCACCGGGCCCAGGAGACGCTCCAGCGTGCCCGCCAGAAGGAAGAGCACGAAGACCACCAGCAGGACCGAGGCCATGACGCCATGCACCAATGCCACGTCGAGCCCCGTCCCCGCAGAGCCGGTCAGCAGGATCATCGTGGCAATGGCACCGGGCCCGGCAATGAGCGGCATGGCCAGCGGAAAGACCGACGGGTCTTCGGAATGGGGCGTGTCGGCCTGGCCCTCGCGGCGTTGCTTGCGCCGTTCGAAGAGCATGTCGAGCGCGGTGAGAAACAGCAAAAGCCCGCCCGCGATCCGGAAAGCGGCCAGCGAGATGCCCAGGAAGGACAGCACCGTTTCGCCCACCAGCCCGAAAACCGTCAGCAGCACCAGCGCCACCAGGCAGGCCCGGATCGCGATGGCCCGGCGGGCGGCGGCGGACATGCCGCTGGTCAACGCCATGAACAGGGGCGTGAGCCCGATCGGGTCGATCACGACGAAAAGCGCCACGAAGGCGGTGATGGAGGTCAGCGTATCCATCCGGATCCTGCCAGAGTTCAAGTCACCCGGGTGTAGGTGATCGATCCGGAAGCATCTGTAAAGGTCCAACTGTCGCCGGACGCATCCAGCACATAGGTGCCGGTTTGAAGCGGTCCGAAATACTGCGAGATTGTCATCTGCGCGCCGGGGCCCGTGCTGATCTGGGCCCTGCGTTCGCGCGTTGTGATGGCGCTTCCATCATCCTCGTAGGTGCCGATGCCTTCACTGTCGAACGTGCCGTCGAGGCTCCAGTGATAGGTGTAGGACCCATCTGCCCTGAAGACCCATTCTTCCCGCCAGGTGCCCACACCGTCTTCAAACTCGAACCTTTCCCAAAGGCCGACGACGCTTGCCGGATCGCCGGATAGTCTTGAGAATTCCCAAACCGGGTTCGTATTTGGGAATGTCAGTGTGTTGCCCCCGTTGGACAGTACGTAGGGCGCGGGCGTGTCGAGCACGTATAATTGGGCGTCAGGCGTGATTTCGACAGGCCGGGAGCCGCCATTGTTCCATGTGCCCACCAGCGTGGCATCAAAGCCCGATTGCGCAATGATCTGGCTGTCTGGCAGGTCGGAGCGCCTGAAGGAATTGATGCAATCGACCTGCACATTCAGGGACACCAGACCTTGCGAGCGGGTGATGTGGACAAGGCTCGCCTCAGCCACCGTGCCCCGGGCACCGCCTCCGTTCACGTTGTCCTGCCAAATCAGATCTTCACCGACGCGCGGCAAGAGAGGGGTTTCCGCGCCGAAAGGAATGCTTACCGAGTTCCCGATCGTGGGGCCTGCCGGACGGGGACCGGTATAAAAGGTGACGTGGTAGATATAGGATTTCTTAGGGACTGACATACGCATACTCCGGATACAAATACCGGGGCAGCGTAGCACGTGCACCGCTTACCTGTCAGCGCGCTTCGGCCTCCTCCAGCCGTTCCAGGGCCGCCATCCAGAGCGTTTCGGCGCGGGCCAGCCCGTCTTCGATCTCGGCGAATTTCTTTTGCCAGTGTTCCAGGTCCGCGGCCTTGGCGTCATCGTATAGCGCCGGATCGGCCAGCTTGGAGGACAGTTTTTCGCGCATCTCGGTGATGGTTTCCACCCGCGCCTCGCATTTGCGCAGCTCGGCGCGCAGCTCTTGCAGCCGTTCGCGGCTGGCGCGTTTTGGTTTCGCGGCCTCGGGTTTGGGTTTCACCGGCGCGGCGTCGCCTGCCAGCAGCATCCTGCGATAGGCGTCGAGATCGTCCTCGTAGGGTTTGACAGTGCCGTCCTTGACCAGCCAGAGCCTGTCGGCGGTCAGTTCCAGCAGGTGCATGTCGTGGCTGACGAGGATCACGGCCCCGGTGTAGGCGGTCAGCGCCTCGACCAATGCCTCGCGGCTTTCGATGTCGAGGTGGTTGGTCGGCTCGTCGAGGATGAGCATATGCGGCGCATCGAGCGTGGCGAGCAGGAGCGAGAGCCGCGCCTTCTGCCCGCCCGACAGCTGCCCCACGACCGTATCGGCCTGCTCGGAGCCCAGACCGAACCCTGCCAGCGTCGCGCGCAGTTTCGCGGGCGGCACCTCGGGGCGCAGGCGCTGGATGTGCTGGAGCGGCGTTTCGTCGATATGCAACTCGTCCACCTGGTGCTGCGCGAAATATCCCACCCGCAGCTTGGACGACTTGGTGAGTTTGCCCTCCACCGCTGCCAGCTTGCCAGCCAGCAGCTTGGAAAGGGTCGACTTGCCCTCGCCATTGCGGCCAAGAAGTGCGATGCGGTCATCCTGGTCGATGCGCAGGTTGAGCCTTTTCAGAACCGGCGGGCCATCATAGCCCACGGCCCCGCCATCAATCTGCACGATGGGTGGCGAGAGCTGTTCGGGTTCGGGGAAGGTGAACTTGCGAAAGGCGCGTTCCGAGGGCGCTGTGATGGGCTGCATGCGTTCCAGCATCTTCAGCCGCGACTGCGCTTGCCGGGCCTTGGTGGCCTT
>NZ_CAXREX010000219.1:0-16912 GCF_964229645.1 Nioella sp.
CCGCAGGAATGGGTGCTGATGAGCCCCGCGGGCTATGGCTATGGCTGTGCCTGCGTGGAGGGGGACTTCGGCCCCGTTGGCAGCCAGGAGGTGCGGGAGGTGCGGCGCTACTGGCACCGGCCGCTGGCCGCCTGCGCGGAGGATCCGGCGCTGGAGGAGCGGGACCTGGTGCCGATGTGGGAAGGAGAGTAGGGCGCTGAAGGTGGGCAAACCGCCCACCCTGCGCATTCTTGTGACCGTCGGTCCTATTCGGCCAGTTTCTTGGCCACCAGCTGGTTCACCGCCTTGGGGTTGGCCTTGCCGCCGGTGGCTTTCATGACCTGGCCCACGAACCAGCCCGCGAGCTTGGGGTTTTCCCTGGCCTTGGCGACCTGGTCGGGATTGGCGGCGATGATCTCGTCCACCGCGGCCTCGATGGCGCCGGTGTCGGTGACCTGTTTCATGCCGCGCTCTTCCACGATCTGTTCGGGATCGCCGCCTTCGGTGAAGACGATTTCAAACAGATCCTTGGCGATCGTGCCGGAGATGGCGTCGGACTTGATCAGCCGGATGATGCCCGCGAGCTGCGCGGGGCTGACGGGCGAGGCATCGATCGCCAGATCGTCCTTCTTGAGACGCCCGAAAAGCTCGTTGATGACCCAGTTGGCGGCGAGCTTCCCATCGCCCGCCGCGCCTGCCACGGCCTCGAAATAGGCGGCATCTGCGGTTTCGGCGGTGAGCACCGAGGCGTCATAGTCCGACAGGCCGAAATCGCCCATGAAGCGGGCCTTCTTGGCGTCGGGCAGTTCCGGAAGGCTGGCCGCGATGTCGTCGACCCAGGCCTGCTCGATCTCGAGCGGCAGCAGGTCGGGATCGGGGAAGTAGCGGTAATCATGCGCCTCTTCCTTGGACCGCATCGACCGGGTTTCGTTCTTGTCCGGGTCATAGAGCCGGGTTTCCTGCTCGACCGCGCCGCCCGCCTCGACGATCTTGATCTGGCGGCGTGCCTCGTACTCGATCGCGGCCTGGATGAAGCGCATGGAGTTCATGTTCTTGATCTCGCAGCGGGTGCCGAGATGGGAGAAATCGCCGGTCTCGCGGTATTTCTCGTAGGCGCCTGGCGCGCAGATCGAGACGTTCACGTCGGCGCGCAGGTTGCCGTTTTGCATGTTGCCGTCGCAGGTGCCGAGATAGCGCATGATCTGGCGCAGCTTGGCGATATAGGCGGCGGCCTCTTCGGGGCCGCGGATGTCGGGGCGGGAGACGATCTCCATCAGCGCCACGCCGGTGCGGTTGAGGTCGACGAAGGACATGTGCGGGTCCATGTCGTGGATGGATTTCCCTGCGTCCTGTTCGAGGTGGATGCGTTCGATGCGCACGAGCCGCGCGGTGCCGTCGCCCATTTCCACCAGCACTTCGCCCTCGCCCACGATGGGGTGGTAGAGCTGGGAAATCTGGTAGCCCTGCGGCAGGTCGGGGTAGAAGTAGTTCTTGCGGTCGAAGGCGGAGAAGAGGTTGATCTCGGCCTTGAGCCCGAGCCCGGTGCGCACGGCCTGGGCCACGCAGAACTCGTTGATCACCGGCAGCATGCCGGGCATGCCCGCGTCCACGAAGGCCACGTTCGAGTTGGGTTCCGCCCCGAAGCGGGTGGAGGCGCCCGAGAAGAGCTTGGAGTTCGAGGAGACCTGGGCATGCACCTCCATGCCGATCACCAGTTCCCAATCCTGCGTCGCACCGGCGATGGTCTTGGGTTTCGGGGTCTCAAAGGTCAGGTCGAGCATGGGCGGTCTCCGGTTGAACGGCTTGGGTTCTAGGCCAGCAGGGACAAGGGAGCAAGAGGGTGCGCGGGGGTTTCGCCGCCTTTGGCGTCGACCCGGGCGGCGGCCCTCGTCGACCCCCGCTGGCGCGGGGGCGCTCCTCGGGCCGCTGCTGCCGCGCGCCCGTGGCGCCGGGCGGGGACTGGACCGCCCCGGTCGGGCCTGTGGCGGGTGCCGGGTGCCTCTGGCGGGAGTATTGGGGCCAAGAGGAAGGGCCTGATGCCGGATCGGCGGGAGGCTGCCGAGGGGGCGAGGCTTTGGGCGGGGTTTTGCCGGGGGCGGGAGGGGCCGTGCCGCGGGGGCTGGCGGGACGGGCCGATCGGGGGCAGAGGAGGGAGCATTGGAAATTGCCGGAGCCCCTGGAGCCCATGCGTCGTGCCTTTCGCCCCGTTCTGCTGACCCTTGCCGCGCTGTCGGCCTGTGCCAGCACTGTCAGCGACCCCGACATCCTGCCCGCCACGCGCTGGGACCACCGGCCCGAGGCCGAGATCTGGACCCGGGCCTCGATCGAGATGCTGGAGGGGGAGGCGGCGGTTCTGACCGAGGTGGTGCCGGAGGATGTGGATCACTGGTGCCCGGGCTATGCCGAGGGCAGCGAGGCGGAGCGGGCGGCCTTCTGGGTGGGCTTCGTGTCGGCGCTGGCGCGCTACGAAAGCACCTGGGAGCCCGGGGCCGTGGGTGGCGGCGGGCGCTGGTTCGGGCTGATGCAGATCTCGCCCGCCACTGCGCGCTATCGCGGATGCGAGGCCACGAGCGGGGCGGAGCTGACCGATGGGGCGGCGAACCTGCGCTGTGCGCTCAGGATCATGTCGGAAACCGTGCCCCGGGACGGGGTGGTCAGCCAGGGCGGGCGCGGGGTCGGCGCCGACTGGGGGCCGATGCGCCAGGCGCATGTGACCGCGGATATCCGCGACTGGCTGCACCAGCAGAGCTATTGCGCCGCGCGCTAAAGCGCCCGCACCGGGATGCCGCGGGCGGTGCTTTCGCGGATGAGAAGCAGCGTGTCGCGCAGAACCTGGCGCGGCAGCGCCACCTCTTCGCCATCGGCCAGCACCACCACCCCGCGGGTCGGGGTCAGGCGCAGGTGGTCGATGCCACAGAGCGGCACGACCCGCTCGCCATAGCCCGTCAGCACCGACAGCGCCCGGTCGCTCAGCCTAATGCCGTAGCCGGGGCACAGGGCGATCTGGGCGACACAGACGAGGATGCAGGGGGCCAGGAGCGCCCAGGTCCAGCCCGGCGCGCCGCGATCGGCCGCAAGGGCCAGCATCACCAGCCCGGCGGCAAGCCCCGCCCAGGCATGGGCAGAGCGTTGGCGCACCACGTATGAAAACCGCTTTGACATGGGGCCGAGACTAGCCCGGCTTTTGGGTCTTTTTGCGGCGAGGCTGCGCAAGCCCCGTGAAAGGCGTGCTCAATCCGCCAGCATGCGCCCCACCATTTCGGTCAGGTCGCGGCTGAGCCCCTCGGTGCCCGCGATCCGTTCCAGTTCCTCGGTCATCATCGCCTGCCGGTCGGCATCGTAGCGCGCGCGGGTCTCGAAGGCGGTCGACATGCGCGCGGCGGTCTGCGGATTGGCCCGGTCGAGCCGGATCAGCCAGTCGGCGAGGAAACGATAGCCCGCGCCGGTCGGGTCGTGGAAGCCGGCCGGGTTCGCCGCCGTCAGCCCGCCGATGACCGAGCGGAAGCGATTGGGGTTCTTCCAGTCGAAATCGGCGTGCCCGGTTAGGGCCCGGGCGGTTCCAACCGCGCTCTCTGGCGCGGCATGGGCCACCTGCATCATGAACCACTTGTCCATGACCAGCCGGTCGCCTTTCCACTGGTCGTGGAAGGCGGCGGCGATGCCGGCATCGCCAGCCTCCAGAAGGCAGGCGAAGGCAGCCAGTTGATCGGTCATGTTGGTGGCGGCGGCATATTGCGCGCGGGCCCGGTCCGGCCCGTCGAGCGGAGACAGGAGCCTGAGCGCCGTATTGCGCAGGGCGCGGCGGCCCGCCGAGGCGGCGTCGGGGCTATAGCTTTGGCCCGTATCCATCTGGTCATAAACGGTTTCCAACGTTTCGCGCGCGGCCCCGGCCACGGCATTGGAAAGCGCCCTTCGGGTTTCGTGAATGGCGGTCGGATCGGGCACGAGGCCCGCGTCATGGGCCCCTTGCGCGATGTCATCCTCGGATGGCAGCGCCAGAACCAGCGCGCGGAAGGCCGGGTCGAGCGCCGGGTTGGCCGCGACCCGCGCCAGCGCTTCGAGATAGGCCCCGGCAGGCGGGGTGTCGTCGCGCAGCATGGCCAGCAAGGTTTCGCGGCTGAGCGAGCGGCCGGCCTCCCACATGTTGAACGGGTCGGTGTCATGGGCGAGGATCAGCGCGCGATCCTCGAAACTGGGGGCATGGTCGAGGATGACGGGGGCCGAGAAGCCGCGCAGGATCGAGGGCACCGGGCGCTTGCCGAGGCCATGAAACTGGAAGGCCTGGCGCGTTTCGGTGATCTCCAGCACGCGGGTCGGCTCAACCTCCTGGCCGGAGGGGTCAAGCAGCCCGATCGCCACCGGAATGACCTGGGGCAGCTTGTCGGGCTGGCCGGGTGTCGGTTTTGTTTCCTGCGTAAATTCAATGCGATACGTGTCGCCCTTGAAGTCATCTTTCACGGAAAGCCGGGGGGTGCCTGCTTGGGAATACCAGCGCTTGAACTGGGTCAGATCGCGCCCGGTGGCCTCTTCGAAGACCGCGAGCCAATCCTCGATGGTGGCAGCATCGCCGTCATGGCGGTCGAAGTAGAGATCGAGCGCCTGGTAATAGGCCGCATCGCCCACGAGCCGTTTCAGCATGCCGATCACCTCGGCGCCCTTCTCGTAGACGGTGGCGGTGTAGAAATTGTTGATCTCGACGAAGCTTTCGGGCCGGACGGGATGCGCCAGCGGCCCGGCGTCTTCGCGGAACTGGCGTGCGCGCAGCGACAGCACGTCGTCGATCCGCTTTACCGCTTCCCCCCGCATATCGGCCGAAAACTGCTGGTCGCGGAAGACGGTGAGCCCCTCCTTGAGGCAGAGCTGGAACCAGTCCCGGCAGGTGATGCGGTTGCCTGTCCAGTTGTGGAAATACTCATGGGCGATGATGCCCTCGATGAATTCGTAATCGCGGTCGGTGGCGGTTTCGGGGCTGGCCAGGACATATTTGGAGTTGAAGATGTTCAGCCCCTTGTTTTCCATCGCCCCCATGTTGAAGTCATCCACGGCCACGATGTTGAAGACATCGAGATCGTATTCGCGCCCGTAGACCTCTTCGTCCCAGCTCATCGACCGCTTGAGCGCGTCCATCGCGTAGGCGCATTTTCCCTCGTCCCCGCGCCGGACCCAGATATTGAGCGCGACGGAGCGCCCCGACATGGTGATGAAGTGGTCGGAATAGGCCACGAGATCGCCCGCGACGAGGGCGAAGAGATAGGCGGGCTTGGGCCAGGGATCGTGCCACTCGGCCACATGGCCGTGACGCTCGACCGGGTTGCCGTTCGACAGGAGCACGGGAAGGGGGCTGTCGATGCGCACCGTGAAGGGGGCCATCACGTCGGGGCGGTCGGGGTAATAGGTGATCTTGCGGAACCCTTCGGCCTCGCACTGGGTGCAGAACATGCCGTTCGACATGTAAAGCCCTTCCAGCGCGGTGTTGGCGGCGGGGTTGATCTCGACCTCGGCGGCGAAGGTGAAGCTGTCGCCGGGCAATTGGGCGGCGGGGATGGTCAGGCTGGTGCCGTCCTGCTGGTAGGCATTGTCCGACAGGGGCTGGTCATCGAGCGCGACCGAGAGAAGCGAGAGCTGTTCGCCATCGAGCACCAGGTCGCCGCCATCGCCCGCGGGATTGCGGGTGAAACGGATGCGAGAGCGCACGCGCGTGGCCTTGGGATCGAGCGCGAAGTCGAGCTCCACCGACTCGATCAGCCAGGCGGGCGGGCGGTAGTCGGAAAGGTGGATGGTTCTGGCGGAATCGGTCATCGGCGCGGTCCCTTTGAAAACGTCCTGCCCTGAGTAGATCAACGGTGTTGCAGGGGGAACCCGGTTCAAAAGTTAATGACGGAGTTCGAAACGTCGTGATTGAACCAATAGTGATCAAGTGCCACTAATGAGGTGAGCGCTCGATTAGGCGCAGATTAAATTCATTCAGCGTAGAGGGGAGACATCATGAAAATCACCCACATTATCGGCTTGGGGGCCATTGCCGCCCTGACAGCCTGTGCGCAACCGGCGCCGCCGCCCGCGATCCAGGGCGAAGTCATCATGAACAAATACGGTGAACCGACCGGCTGTGTTGACGGCTACTACATCCCCGGCGCGCCCTATCAGGAACAGTGTTTCCCGCCGCCCGAGGATTGCGATCCTCAACTCACGGCGACCGCTGCTATTGACGATTGCTTGCCTTGGGACGACCCAAATCGTGGCGACCGCCCCGGCAACAATGGGCGGACGCCTACGGGTCAGACCAACCTCACGACCGGTCCCTGATCTTACTGATTGGTCAGAACGTTCGAAGCCCCGGCATCTGCCGGGGCTTCTTTTCTTGGCGAATCGCGGTGCGGGGCTGTGCGTGAGGGCTCTGCGCAAGAGGGGCGCGAGGGGTGCAATAGTGACATGCTCAACGCTAAAGATTTAAAATAAAATCTATAAAATCAGATAGTTGCCGGGATGGCGCAGTATCGGCGCAAATCCGGGGATTCCGGGCCGGCTGCTGTTGTGTCCGCCGATTGGCAGCGTCTCAACTGGACGCACCCAAGACAGACCAATTGATACACAACGTGTAGAAAGGACCCCCAAATGAAGCTGTCACATCTTTTTGGGGCTGGCGCGATCCTCGCGCTGACCGCCTGTTCCGGTACCGTTGCGCCGCCATTGCAGGGTGAAGTCATCATGGACAAATACGGTGAGCCCTCTGACTGTGTCGAAGGGGAATACATCCCCGGCGCACCGTATGAACAGCAGTGCTACCCGCCGCAGGATGACTGCCCCGAGGGCTATTACGACACGCCCAATGGCTGCTACCCCTACCGGGAACCGGAAGGCGGCGATGACGACTCGTCTGATCGTTACGATCCGAATGGCGGCGGCGGGCAATACATTACCTACAATCCCGACGGTAATGGCTAACACTGGGCCGACCTGCGGATTGCAGACAGGACGAGACCTCGCGAACGCCCCGGTCCCCTCGACCGGGGCGTTTCGCGTTTCATGCTGACACAAGGCTGTCAGCAGGGCTGTGAGAAACACGCTGCATTCGATAGCTTCATGCGAAAGGATGCAGAAATGAGCTTCACCCCCGCCAACACCACCGTCTGGATCGAACTGCCCGTCCGCGATCTCGCCGCCGCCAGTGCCTTTTATTCCAAGGTCACCGGGCTCATGCTGGAGCGCCAGCAGATGGGGCCGAACGAGACCGCGATCTTCCAGGCCGCGGATTTCGCGACCGGGGTCGCCGGGCATCTTTACGAGGGCACGCCCGCGGGCGATGGCACCGGGCCTACCGTGCACCTGGCTGCACAAGGCAAGCTGGAAGACACGATGGCCCGCGTGACCGAGGCTGGCGGCACCGTGATCTCGCCCGCGATCGAGATCCCGGCGGGCCGCTTCTTTTACGCCACCGATCCCGATGGAAACTCCATCGGCCTGTTCGAAGCGGCCTGAGCCGATGCGCCGCGCCGACCGATTGTTCCAGATCGTGCAGGCCCTGCGGGGCGGGCGGCTGGTGACGGCGCAGGCGCTGGCCGAGAAGCTGGAGGTCAGCACGCGGACGATCTACCGCGATATTGCGGACCTCCAGTCGACCGGCGTGCCGATAGATGGCGAGGCCGGGGTCGGCTACGTGATGGAGGCGGGCTATGACCTGCCGCCGCTCATGTTCACCAAGCCCGAAATCACCGCGCTGGTGGCCGGGGCCCGGTTGATCCGGGCCTTCGGCGGGGCGGAAATGGCGGGCGCGGCGGAAGAGGCGCTGATCAAGATCGGCGCGGTCCTGCCCGAAGATGCCCGCGACAGGGCGGCGCGGGTGCAGGTTCACGCCATCGGCTGGCGCATGTCCGACGACTTGCGGGTGCAGATCGACCGGCTGGAACGCGCGGCCGAACGCGGCCTGCGCCTGTCTTTTTCCTATACGGATCAGAATGGCGCGGCCACGCAGCGGGTGGTGCGCCCGCTTGGCCTGTGGTTCTGGGGCGCAAGCTGGACCCTAGTGGGCTGGTGCGAGCTGCGCGACGATTTCCGCATGTTCCGGCTCGACCGGATGGACGCGGTCGAGGAGGGCGCTAGGTTCAAGCCCGAGCGCGGAAAGCGGTTGCAGGATTTCTATCGCATGATGGAGGCGCGCGGCGACCGGCCCTGACCCCTTCCGCAAATGTTCACTTTATGTTCCTATCGCGCGCATGGGCACGATTCTCTGGTTCAAGCGTGATCTGCGGATCGAGGACAACGCAGCGCTGGCGCTGGCGGCGGCGGGCGAGGGGCCCGTGCTGCCGCTTTACATCGTGGAACCCGCGCTATGGGCCGAACCCGACATGTCGGCGCGGCAATGGCGTTTCATCGCGGAGTGCCTGGAGGGGCTGCGCGGCGATCTTGCCCGCCTGGGTGCACCCCTGCTGGTGCGGATGGGCGATGCGGTCGAGGTCTTGGAGGATCTGCGCGTCACCCAGCACATCACGCGGCTGACCAGCCACGAGGAAACCGGCAACCTGTGGACCTTCGCGCGCGACCGCCGGGTGGCGGCATGGGCCCGGGCGAACGGCGTGGCGTGGCAAGAAGTGGCGCAACCGGGCATCACGCGCGGACTGCACCACAGGCGCGGCTGGCAGGCCCGGCGCGACAAGGCGATGCGCGGGGCGCTTGTGGCGGTGCCCGCAGGGCTGGCGCCGCATGGGCTCGAGCCCGGGGTCCTTCCCGACGCGTCCGACCTTGGGCTGGCCTTCGATCCCTGCCCGGGGCGGCAGAAAGGGGGACGCGCGCGGGCGCTGGACCTGCAATCGGCCTTTTTGGAGCGTCGCGCCGCGGGCTACCTTTCGGGCATGTCATCCCCGGTGACGGCGGGGACCGCCTGTTCGCGCCTGTCGCCGCATCTAGCCCTTGGCACGCTTTCGATGCGCGAGGCGGTTCAGGCGCTGGAATGGGCCCGGGCCGGGGCCGGGCCCAACCGGGGGCTCAGGGGCTATGGGTCGCGGCTGGCCTGGCGGGACCATTTCATGCAGAAGCTGGAAAGCCAGCCCGAGATAGAAACCCGGTGTCTTCATCCCGCCTATGAAAGCCTGCGCCCGGAGGTGCCCGATGCCGACCGGCTCGCGGCCTGGCAGGCGGGTGAAACGGGTCTGCCCTTCGTCGATGCCTGCATGCGCCAGCTGATCCACACCGGCTGGATCAACTTCCGCATGCGCGCGATGCTGATGGCGGTGGCAAGCTATCACCTGTGGCTGGACTGGCGGGTGACGGGGCAGCACCTGGCGCGGCTTTTCACCGATTACGAGCCCGGAATTCACTGGCCGCAGGCGCAGATGCAGTCGGGCGTGACCGGCATGAACACGCCGCGCATCTACAACCCGGTGAAGCAGGGGCTGGACCAGGACCCGGACGGGCGCTTCGTGCGGCACTGGGTGCCGGAGCTCAGGCCCGTGCCCGATGCCCATCTTCACGCGCCATGGGATTGGGCCGGGGCCGGGCGCTTCCTTGGCCGGGCCTATCCCGCGCCCGTTGTCGATCCGGTCAAGGCCGCGCAGGCGGCGCGGGCGAAGGTCTGGGCGGTGCGCGGGCAGGAGGGGTGGCGCGACACGCGCGACGGGCGGCTGGCGCGCCATGCCGCGCCGCGCCCGCAAGCGGTGAAAACGCCCCGATCCACCCCGCGCCAGCTTTCATTTCCTGTTTGAAAGTGTTTTTGGTTAGTTTTTTTGACCACGCTTGTTGCCTATAGGAAACTTTCGCTCTAGATCATGTGCAGACCAGGCATACCGAGGCATACGATTGAGGCCTCCACGGGACGGGAGTGAGCTATGGCGACGCGCATCGACAAACATGGGCTGCAAGTGGACAGCCAATTGGCACAGTTCATCGAAACCCGCGCCCTGCCGGGCACGGGCATTTCGGCCGAGGATTTCTGGGCGGGGCTGAGCGGGCTGGTGCATGAGCTTGGCCCGAAGAACCGGGCCCTTCTGGAAACACGCGACGCGATCCAGGCGCAGATCGACGCCTGGCATGTGGAGCGGCGCGGCCAGCCCCATGATGCGGCAGCCTACACCGCTTTCCTCAAGGAGATCGGCTACCTAGTGCCCGAAGGCCCCGATTTCGCGCTGGAAACCGGGCCGACCGACCCCGAGATCGCCCATGTGCCGGGGCCGCAGCTGGTGGTGCCGATCATGAATGCGCGCTTTGCGCTCAATGCCGCGAATGCGCGCTGGGGCAGCCTTTACGATGCGCTTTACGGCACCGATGCGATGGGCGACCTGCCCACGGGCAAGGGCTATGACCCCGAACGTGGCGCGCGGGTCATCGCCTGGGCCAAGGACTTCCTCGACGGGGCGGTGCCGGTCGAGGGCGGCTGGGCCTCAGTCACCGACATGGGCGCGCTGAGCGCGCATCCGCAATATGTTGGCGCATCCGAGGATGGCGCAGAGTATCTGTTCAAGAACAATGGTCTGCATATCATTGTTAAAGTGGATGCCGGCAGCCCGATCGGTGCTTCGGACCCGGCGGGGATCGCCGATGTGATCCTTGAATCGGCCATGTCGACGATCATGGATTGCGAGGACTCCGTTGCCGCCGTGGATGCCGAGGACAAGGTGCTGGCCTATTCCAACTGGCTTGGCCTGATGAAGGGCGACCTGACCGAGGAGGTCAGCAAGGGCGGCAAGAGCTTCACCCGCGCCCTGAACCCCGACCGCAGCTTCGTGACGGGTTCGGGCGAGACGCTGACCCTGAAGGGCCGCTCGCTCATGCTGGTGCGCAATGTGGGCCCCCTGAGGACCAACCCCGCGATCCTCGACCGCGATGGGCTGGAAATCGGCGAGGGGCTGATGGATGCGATGGTGACCACGCTCATCGCCATGCATGATCTTGGCAAGCCGGGCGGCAATTCCGTCACCGGGTCTGTCTACGTGGTGAAGCCCAAGATGCACGGGCCGGAAGAAGTGGCGTTCGCCGACGAGATTTTCACCCGCGTCGAGGCCGCGCTCGGCCTGCCGCAATACACGGTGAAACTGGGGATCATGGACGAGGAGCGGCGCACCTCGGCCAATCTCAAGGAATGCATCCGGGCCGCCAGGCACCGCGTGGCCTTCATCAACACGGGCTTCCTCGACCGGACCGGCGACGAGATCCATACCAGCATGGAAGCGGGGCCGATGCTGCCCAAGGGTGAGATGAAATCGACCGCGTGGATCGCCTCTTACGAGGATCGCAATGTCGATATCGGCCTGGCCTGCGGGCTGCAGGGCAAGGCGCAGATCGGCAAGGGCATGTGGGCGATGCCCGACATGATGGCGGCGATGCTGGAGGCCAAGATCGGGCATCCACAGTCGGGTGCGAACTGTGCCTGGGTGCCGTCGCCCACGGCGGCCACGCTGCATGCCACCCATTACCACAAGGTCGATGTGCTGGCCCGGCAGGAAGAGATCAAGGCCGGTGGCGCGCGCGGCACGCTGGCGGATCTGCTGACCATCCCGGTGATGGAAGGGCGCAACCTCTCTGACGACGAGGTGACGCGCGAGATCGAGAACAATGCGCAAGGCATCCTGGGCTACGTGGTGCGGTGGGTCGACCAGGGCGTCGGCTGTTCCAAGGTGCCCGATATCCATGACGTGGGCCTGATGGAAGACCGCGCCACCTGCCGGATTTCCAGCCAGGCGCTGGCCAACTGGCTGCATCACGGGGTGGTCAGCGAGGCGCGCGTCACGGAGGCGATGCAGAAGATGGCCGAAGTAGTGGACCGTCAGAACGCGGGCGATCCCGGCTATCGGCCGATGGCGCCGGGCTTTGACGGGATTGCCTTCAAGGCGGCCTGCGACCTGGTGTTCGAGGGCCGCGTTCAGCCCGCGGGCTACACGGAACCCGTGTTGCATCGCCGCCGGCTGGAGCTGAAGGCCTCGGCCTGAGCGTCGCGCCCGGTGGAGGTGCTGGAAATTGGGTATTTGGGCAAAGAAGAAGGCGCATGCGGGGTTCCCACGACGGGGCCGGGCGCGCCGTTAACCTTAATGGGGGATTGAGATGATCACTCTGGACCAGGCCAGGACGATGGTGCGCGTGGCGCGTGAAAAGGGCCGCGAGCTGGGGCTGAAGCCGCTTTCGGTGGCGGTGCTGGATGCGGGCGGGCACCTGCTGGCCTTCGAGCGTGAAGACGGGGCCAGCCCAGGCCGTTTCGAGATCGCGCGGGGCAAGGCCTATGGCGCGGTGATGCTGGGCATGCCCGGCAGTGCGCAGATGGCGCGTGCCGAGGACCAGGCCTATTTCATGGCCGCCGTGAACGGGGCTTTCGGCGGCAAGGTGGTGCCGGTTCCGGGCGGGGTGCTGGTCAGGGACGCGTCGGGCGCGGTGATCGGGGCCGTGGGCGTCACCGGCGATACCTCGGACAATGATGCCGCCGCTGCCGTGGCCGGGATCGAGGCCGCGGGGCTGACGCCCGTCGGCTGAGCAGGCGGGGCCTTGCGCCGCCCGTTTCGCGGGCGGTGCACAGTCGCGGACCGCATTGTGCGCGTGCAGTGCTTTTCAGCCGCGCCGGGGCGGCGTATATGCTTGAGGGAACGTGCGAAAACGGGGCCCCCATGCGACGACCGGTCATCGGCATTATCGGCAATCACCACCTGATCAACGATCAGTATCCGACCCATGCGGGCGGGACGATGAATTCCGAGGCGATCGCCGAGGTGGCCGATTGCGTGCCGCTGCTGATCCCGGCCGATCCGCGCTATGTCTCGACGGCCGAGCTTCTGGACGTGTTCGACGGGTTCCTGTTCACCGGCGGGCGGCCCAACGTGCACCCCGAGGAATATGGCGAGGACCCGACCGAGGCCCATGGTGCCTTCGACCGCTGCCGCGATGCGGTGAGCCTGCCGCTGATCCGGGCCTGCGTGGAGCGGGGCCAGCCGTTCCTCGGGGTTTGCCGGGGCTTCCAGGAAGTGAATGTTGCCATGGGGGGCACGCTCTACCCCGAGATCCGTGATCTGCCGGGGCGGATGAACCACCGGATGCCGCCCGATGGCACGCTGGAAGAGAAATTCGCCCTGCGCCACACGGTGGAATTCACCGAGGACGGGCCGTTTCACCGGCTGATGGGCGCGCGCGAGGTGATGACCAATACGCTGCACGGGCAGGGCATCAAGCGCGCGGGCGCGCGGGTGGTGGTGGACGGGCAGGCGCCCGACGGCACACCCGAGGCGATCTATATCAAGGATGCGCCGGGCTTCACGCTGTCGGTGCAGTGGCACCCGGAATACCGGGCCGCCGAGGACCCGGTATCGCGGCCCCTGTTCGAGGCTTTCGGGCGCGCCGCGCGGGCCTGGGCCAGCGGACAGCGCGCCCTGTCGGTCATCGACGTGGCCTGAGGATCAGGAGGATCGCGGGGCGACGCCCCGCGTTGCTCTCGCGCTCAGCAACCACAGGCAGAAGGCCAGTTCCGCCACCACGGGCAGCAGGTAGGCAGGCTCGATCAGGCCGGTCATGTCCGGCGCCATGATCCGCAGCACGGCACCTGCCACATAGACCGGGGCCGCCCCTGCCATCAGCCAGCCGATGATCCGGGGCAGGCCGGGGCCGCGCAGAAGGATCAGGGCCAAGAGCGCGCAGGACAGCCCGAAGAAGGCAAGCCCGAGGTCGTAGCCCTGCGCCTGAAGCTCAAGATGGGCAAGGGCCAGCGCCTCGCGCCCCGGCAGATCACCCGGCAGGGTCAGCAGGTTGAGCGCCATGGTCTGGTTGAAGAGATTGGCCCCCAGGATGGCCGCCTGGACCATACGAAAGGCCGCCATCAGCACCGCGATGACGGGGCTGAACGGGGCAAGGAGCAGGTAGAGCAGGCAGGCCAGGGCCACGTCGCAGAGGATCATGACCAGGTCGAGCAGCAGGGACAGGCGGAAGGCCCCAAGGCCCGCGCGGATGTTCTCGGCGGTTGCCAGGGCATCGCCTGGGGCCAGAAGAGGGCCGCGCAGGGCCAGTTCGGCGCCGAGGCCTGCCGCGATGATCACGAGGTAGAGCAGCCCGGCAGAGCGGGCCTGAAGGGCATGGGGACGTGTCGGCATGGGGGCCTCCTTTGGCATCGGGTTCGCATGCCAAGGGGATAGCCTCCTGCAGTTCATGCAGGAATTGCCGAAATACGTTATCGAACCATGCGAAAACGCATGGATGCCTGGGCGTCAGGTCGATTTCGGCCCGCGCAGTTCCTTGATATGGCCGCGCACCTTGCGCCACTTGTCGGCTTCCGTCGCATCGCCCGACGCCTCGGCGGCGGCGGCTTTCTGCGCGGCTTCGGCCTCGGCCTTGTCGCCATGGGCGTTGTAAAGCGCGTGGGCATACTGGATCAGGTCACTGGCTCCCATGTCGGTCTCCTTTCTGCCTGGTTGGGGTGCCCGGGTGGGGGGATCATCGTTGTCCAGCCCGGGGCGGGTGGTCAAGCCCGCTTACTCCTCGGGCTCAATCAGGCGGATTTCCCCCGCATCGGCGAGGTCGCGGATGGCGGCAACGACAGCGGCCATGGCCGCCTCGCCCTCTGCCCCGCGCACGGTGCCGCGCGCCTCGGCATCGTCGCGCAGCTGTTCAGCCAGGCGCTTGGACATGTTTTCGAGCAGGAATTCCACGGCGACAGGGGCCGCCTCCATCGCGGCAGCCAGCGCCGTGACGGTGGTGTCGGCATCCACCTGGCGCATGATGCGCGGCACGTCCTTCGGTTCCAGCCGCTTGGGGATATGGTCGAAGGTGAAGATCGCCTTGCGCACCAGCCCGGCGAAATCCGCGTCCTGCGCATCGAGCCCTTCGAGCACCTTGTCGCGCGTGGCGGATGCGGCGGCATTCAGGATCGCGCCGACCCGGTCCGCGGGATTGGCGGTGAAGGCGGGGGAGGGCTGGGCATCGAGCTGCGCCACCAGCGACAGGCCCACCCGCGCGATGGTCTCGGCCCCGATCGAGCCGGTCAGGGCGACCGCATGGGCCACCACATGGGCGCGATCCTCGGGCAGTTCCGCCAGCAGGGCCGCGGCCTTGGCCACGGGCAGTTTCGACAGCAGGATGGCGCAGATCTCGGCGCTTTCATGGACCAGGATCGGTTTCAGCCGCTCCGGGTCCGCCCCGGCAATGCGCCGCCAGGGATCGGGCGGGCCCTCGGCCTCGGCCATCTCGGCCAGGCTCGCGCGCGCCTCGTCCGAGAGGCGGTCACCGATGAGCTCCAGCGTGGCGGCGAGGGACCCGGGGAAGGTCAGCCCGAGCGTGTCGAGCCGTTCGGCGAATTCGCGCGCCACCGTGGCCAGCGTGTCCCTGTCTATGGGACCGAGCGCCGCCATGCGCCGCACCAGCCCCTGCTGCTGGCGCAGGCTGAGCCCGGTCAGGCGCGGCATGGCATCCTCGCTCATCAACAGGCGCACGATGATCGCGGCCTTGTCGGCACTGCCCATGCGCAGCGGCCCGGCCGATGGCATGGATAGACTGTCTGAAAGCTGCATGCGCGGCCCCCTTGTCGCTCGTCACTCACCCACGAAGGGCAGGATCGGCGGCAGGGGTTAAGGCGCGGTTTCCCGCCGCGTGCGAAACGCGGCGGGTTTTCGTCAAACCCGACGGATCAGAGCCCGGTCTCCTCGGCCGTGCCGATCATCAGGTTGAGGTTCTGCACGGCGGTGCCAGAGGCCCCTTTCCCGAGATTGTCGAGCGTGGCGGTCACCGTCAGGATGCCTGCCTCGTCGCTGCCATGGACCGAGATTTCCATCCGGTTGGTGCCATTCATGGCCCGCGCATCGACGCGGGCAGGGGCGGGCACCAGGTCGACGACGCGCGCAGAGGCGTAGAAGGCGCGGTAAGCGTCCTCCAGAGCGGATTTACCCGCATTGCCTGCCAGCGCATCGCGATGCAGGTGCATCTGCACGATCATGCCCTGCGCGTAGTTGCCCACGGCGGGCTGGAAGGCAGGCTGCCGGGTGAGGCGGCCGTAATGCATGATCTCGGGCACATGCTTGTGGGCCTGGCCCGTGGCGTAGAGGAAATAGTCGGGGGCTGTGCCCGCCTCGTATTCGCCGATCAGCGCCTTGCCGCCGCCGGTATAGCCCGAGGTCCCGGTCAGAACGAGCGCATCGTCTGCCGCCAGGAGCCCCGCGTCGCGCAAGGGCCGGATCAGCGCGATCGACCCGGTGGCGTAGCAGCCCACATTGGCCACCCGTGCGGCCCCCGCGATGGCCTCGGCCTGGCCCGGCAGTTCGGGCATGCCATAGACCCAGCCCTCGGCCACCCGGTGCGCGGTCGAGGCGTCGATGATCCGGCAATCGCCCGCCATGGCCACGGCCTCGATGGCGGCGGCGTCGGGCAGGCACAGGATCGCCACGTCGGCCTCGGCAAAGGCTGCGGCGCGGGCATCGGCGTCCTTTCGGCGTTCATGCTCCACCTGGACAAGCGTGATATCCGCCCGGCCCTGGAGCCGTTCGAGAATCTGCAGGCCGGTCGTGCCGGCCTCACCGTCGATGAAGACCTTCGCCGTCATGGGCTGTTCCTTTGTGGTCAAGTGGTGGTGGGGGAGGTAGCGCGTTTCAAATTAAGGCTCAACGCCAAAGCGCGGGCCTGGTCACGGCACCTCAGAAAAGGGGAAGCGGCTTAGCTGCTGACCGAGCTTTCGCAGCGGTCGGTCACCGGGTCCCAGGTCGTGCCATCCATGCAGCTTGCTCGTCGGTCGCCATGCTCGCATCCCGATTGGGCCAGTGCCGCCACGGGCGACAGGGCGAGGGACAGGGCGATGATCAAAGCGGCGGGGCGCATGGGGGCCTCCTGCTACGGACACGTCGCGCCGGGACATGGCACGGCATGTATCCTACCACATATTGCGTGAAGCGCGAAGCCCCTCCAACGGTCCGCGCAACCCTGTTCTTCTTGGCAGAAATACTCCGGGGGGTCCGGGGGGCAGCGCCCCCCGGCGGGTAGCCGCCCC
>NZ_CAXREX010000220.1:0-11524 GCF_964229645.1 Nioella sp.
CAGGCGTATGGGAAGGGCCGATATCAACACGCCGGAGTATCGGAGTACCCAATGTCCCGCGCCCTTTATGTCATTATCATTCTCGTGGGCCTCGGCCTGATCGGCTACACCATGATGCCGACGCCCGAGCCCGAAGAAACCGCTGAAGACGCCATTGTCGAACCCGCCGCCGAAGAGGCGACCGAGGAAGCTGAAGAGGCGACCGAGGAAGAAACCGCCACCGTCGAAGAGGCGGTCGAAAACGCCGTCGAAGAGGCCACCCAGGCCGCTGAGGAAGCAACCGCTGCCGTTGAAGAGGCCGCAGAAGAGGTCATGGAAGAGGCCGAAGCGGCCGTCACCGAGGCCGTGGAAGACGCCACCGCCGCTGCCGAAAGCCTGGTCGATCAGGTGACCGGCGCCGCGGAAGGGGCCGAAGCCGGGGCCGGCGATGTCGCCGAAGAGGCTGCCGAAGCCGTGGAAGACACCACGACCGAGGCCGCTGCCGCGACCGAAGAGGCAACCGCCGCCGTCGAAGAAACCACCGACGCCGCAACCGTTGCTGAAACCGCCACCGAGGAAATGGCAGAAGAGGCGACCGCAGCCGTCGAAGAGGCCGCTGCCGACGCCGTGACCGAGGCCACCGACCTGTCGACCCTCTTTTCGGTCGAAGGCTTCAATGCAGACGCCGCCCTTGCCGCCGTGGAAGGCTCCGACCTGTCGGCCATCGCCCGCGCCTCGCTGAGCGCCGCGATCGAGCAGGCCCGCGCCAACCCCGACATGGTGGGCGAGGTCGTGACCCGACTGCGCAACGCGCTCGGGCTCTGAGCAACGGCCCGATCTGAAAACGAGAAACCCCGCGCCGAGGCGCGGGGTTTTTTCTTGTCCCGAAGGCCGCCGATCAGCAGGCGGCGACCGCCCGCTTGGTCAGCACCTTGACCAGGTTGGCGCGGTAGGCGCCGGACCCGTGCAGGTCCGAGATCATGCCATCGGCAGAGACCGACAGGCCATCGACCGCCTCGGGCGAGAAATTGGCCGAGAGCGCGTCTTCGGCCTCGCTCCAGCGGAACACGCCATCTTCCGACGCGCCGGTGACCGCGACCCGAACAGCCCCTGCGAACTTGGCCACGAACACGCCCGTCAGGGCAAAACGCGAGGCCGGTTGCAGGAACTTCTGGTAGCTTGCCGCCGCTGGCACGGGGAACTTCACCTCGGTGATGATCTCGCCATCGTTGAGCGCCGTGGTGAACATCCCCTCGAAGAAGTCGTCCGCCGCGATTTCGCGCGTGTTGGTGACGATGGTCGCGCCCGATGCCAGCACCGCCGACGGGTAGCAGGCCGCCGGGTCGTTATTGGCCAGGCTGCCGCCGATGGTGCCCCGGTTGCGCACAGCCGGATCACCGATATGGCCAGCCAGATGCGCCAGCGCCGGGTAGCTGTCAGCCGTAGCCGCCGCCACATCGGCGTGGCAGGTGCCACCGCCTACGCAGACACGGCCCGCATCGTCGGTGCACACGCCCTTCATCTCGGCGATGCCGCCGAGGCTGACCAGGGTCGCGGGCGCCGCCAGGCGCTGTTTCATCGTGGGCAGAAGCGTCTGCCCGCCGCCAAGCGCCTGTGCCTCTTCACCGCCAAGCGCGGCAACGGCTTCGGCAACGGTGCCCGGTCGTTTCAGTTCAAACTCATACATGGTTTGGGATCTCCTCTTTCCGGGCTTAGCCGTTCATCGCCTGCCAGACACGGGCGGGCGACAGGGGCATGTCGATATGGGTCACGTTGTGGCCACCGCGTTGCAGCGCGTCCACCACCGCGTTCACCACGGCAGGCGGGCTGCCGATGGCCCCGGCCTCGCCGCAACCTTTCACGCCAAGCGGATTGTGCGTGCAGGGGGTGACACAGCTGTGATCCACCGCGAAGCTCGGCAGGTCGTCGGCGCGCGGCATGGCGTAATCCATGTAGGAGGCGGACAGAAGCTGCCCGTTCTCGTCGTAGGACACACCTTCCAGCAGCGCCTGGCCAATGCCCTGCGCCAGACCGCCATGCACCTGGCCTTCCACGATCATCGGGTTGACCACGTTGCCGAAATCGTCGGCGGCGGCGAAGCTGCACACCGTGACCTTGCCGGTTTCGGGGTCGACCTCGACCTCGCAGGCATAGGCCCCTGCCGGGTAGGTAAAGTTAGACGGGTCGTAGAAGGCGGTTTCCTCCAGCCCCGGCTCCAGCTCTTCCAGCGGGTAGTTATGCGGCACGTAGGCGGCCAGCGTGACATCGCCCCAGGCCACCGACTTGTCGGTGCCCGCGACGGTGAACTGCCCGTCCTTGAGCTCGATATCGCCTTCCGAGGCTTCCATCAGGTGGGCCGCAATCTTCTTGGCCTTGTTGATGATCTTCTCGGTCGCCCGCACGATGGCCGAACCGCCAACGGCCAGCGAACGCGAGCCATAGGTGCCCATGCCCATCGGCGTGTTGGCGGTGTCGCCGTGGACGATCTCAACCATGTTCTCGGGAATGCCGATCATGTCGGCCACCACCTGCGGGAAGGCGGTTTCATGGCCCTGACCGTGGCTGTGGCTGCCGGTCATGACAACGAGACCGCCAGTGGCGTTCACCCGCACCGTAGCACTTTCGTAAAGCCCCGCGCGTGCACCGAGCTGCCCCACCAGGGCCGAGGGCGCGATCCCGCAGGCCTCGATATAGGTGTTGACCCCGAAGCCGCGCAGCTTGCCGGCCTTGGCGCTCTCGGCAGCACGTGCCTCGAACCCGTCGCGGTCGACCATCTCCATCAGCTTGTCCATCGTGGCGTTGTAGTCGCCGGTGTCATAGGCGACGGCCACGGGGGTTTCGTAGGGGAAGGAGGTGACGAAGTTCTGCCGACGCAGCGCCACCGGATCGGCCCCCACTTCTCGCGCGGCCTTGTCGACAACGCGTTCCAGCTGGAACGTCGCTTCGGGCCGCCCGGCCCCGCGATAGGCATCGACGGGAACGGTGTTGGTAAAGACCGCCTTCACATTCACTTGGATCGCCGGGGTCTTGTAGTTCCCCGCCATCAGCGTGCCGTGCAGATAAGTGGGCACCGACGGCGCGAAGGTCGACAGGTAGGCCCCCATATTGGCCATCGTATGCGTGCGCAGACCGGTGAAGTTGTTGTCCGCATCCATCGCCAGTTCGATCTTTGTCACGTGATCGCGACCATGGGCGTCGGTGATGAACGCCTCGGACCGGCTGGCTGTCCACTTCACCGGGCGGCCAATGGCCTTGGCGGCGAAGGTGCAGAAGGCCTCTTCGGCGTAGTGGAAGATCTTCGAGCCGAAGCCGCCGCCCACATCGGGCGCGATCACCCGAAGCTTGTGCTCGGGAATCCCCAGCACGAAAGCGCCCATCAGCAGCCGGATCACATGCGGGTTCTGGCTGGTGGTATAGAGCGTGCTTTCGTCATTGGTGGAGTTGTAGTCGCCCACGGCGACGCGCGGCTCCATCGGGTTGGCAACCAGGCGGTTGTTGACCAGTTCCAGCGTGGTCACATGCGCGGCCGAGGAAAACGCGGCCTCCATCGCGGCATCGTCCGAGCCGAAGACCCAGTCATAGCACAGGTTGTTGTCCAGCTCGTCATGCACCTTGGCAGACCCGTCCGACAGCGCGGCGGCCATGTCGACGACGGCGGGCAGTTCCTCGATATCGAGTTCGATCGCCTCGGCGGCATTGCGCGCCTGCGCGGCGGTTTCGGCCACGACGGCGGCAATCGGGTCGCCCACGTGGCGCACCTTGCCTTGCGCCAGCACCGGATGCGGCGGCTCCTGCATCGGGTTGCCGTGGCGGTCTGTCACCTGCCAGCCGCAGGGAATGCCGCCCACGCCCTCGAAATCGGCGCCGGTGAAGATACGCACGACGCCGGGCATGTTCTGGGCAACCGACGTGTCGACCTTGTTGAGCCGCCCATGCGCCACGTCAGAGCGCAGGAAATACACATAGGCCTGACCCGGCAGGCTGATATCATCGGTATACCTGCCTTTACCGGTCAGGAACCGGACGTCCTCGCGGCGCTTTGTACTCGCGCCGATGCCATGATCCTTTGGCATGCTTTCCTCCCTGTTTTCCTTGTCTTTCTCGGTGCGTTCCGCCCGCCACCTCCTCTGCGGCGGGCGGTCGCCTGTCATAGCTTGTTGAAGATCTCCGCCAGCCGTTCGATCACATCACCGGGCGAGTTGTCGTCGCCCTGGGTATGTGCGGTGGCGAAGGGATAGACCGTGCCGTTGATCTCGGGGCAGATGATCGAAATATCCGCCGCGCGCGGGGGAATGTCCCATCCGAACGTGGACCAGCGACCCTGGGTCAGATCGGGCGTGTTCGCCCCGTTTTCCCCTGCCAGGATCTCCAGCGCCTGCATCGCCTGTGACATGCAGATTTCCGGGCTCTCTACCGACATGAGGTCGATGTTCGAGAAACTGTCGGCCAGGGCCGCACCGGCAAAAAGACCGGCTGCGGCAATGGCCAACCCAGGAGTTGCACGGGTCAAAAGGCGTATCACGTTACGGGACCCCATCGCGCGTTACTTGCTCCCGCCGCCACCGGGCGGCACGCCTTCGAGCAGGTCGAGGAACGCTTCGACCGTTTCCAGCCGGGTTCCGTCTTCCTGAAGGCTGTAGCCGGTCACGGTCGCGGTCACGCGCCCCTGATCCTCGGAACAGACGATGGCCACCTGCGTGGCGCCCGGTGGCACGTCCCACCCGAAGACCGAGAATGTCGCTTCACCAGTATCGGGGTTGATCCCGTAGCGCGCGAAATGCTGGTCCATCGAGCTGCGGGCAATGTTCATGCACTCGTCTTCCGAGCCGAACCCGGTGACATAGCCCGAGGAAAACCCCTCGGCTGAGGCCAATCCCGGGGCCAGGGCCACAAGGGCGGCTGCGGTCAGCGCTGCGCCCTTCACTCCGCCGCGACGGGCGCAACCTCCTGCCCGCTCGCTGCCATGATTGCCTTCACAATGTTGTGGTAGCCGGTACATCTGCAAATATTCCCTTCAAGATAAGATCTGACCTCCGCCTCGGTGGGCTTCGGATTCTCGGCCAGCAATGCGGCCGCGCTCATCACCATGCCGGGCGTGCAAAAACCGCACTGAAGCCCGTGGTGATCCTGGAAGGCCTGCTGGATGGTCGAAAGCGATCCGTCCGCGTTGGCCATACCTTCGATGGTGCGCACTTCGGCCCCTTCGGCCTCTGCCGCCAGCATGGTGCAGCTTTTCACGGGCTTGCCGTTCACATGCACCACGCAGGCCCCGCACTGGCTGGTGTCACAGCCCACATGGGTGCCGGTCAGACGCAGCCCCTCGCGCAGGAAATCGGACAAGAGCGTGCGCCCTTCAGCGGAACCGGAAACGGCCTTGCCGTTCACGGTCATGGTGACCTGGGTCATGAATTACCTCCCTGTGTTATTGGAGGTATCCAAACACGGAATCGTTGCAGCACAAATGAAATTTTTTCGGCTGGTCAAGATTTGAGCGGTTTCGCCGGGCGTTACCCGTTCTGGTTGCGCCCCGCGCGCGGCTGCGGCCGGGTCGGGATTTCCTTGAGCAATCCGCCCACGCCCATTGCCGCAATATCAGCGGCCGAAACCGGCACGCCGCAGGCCACCCGTTCCAGCACCCAGTCGGCACCGTTCAGCGCGGGGCTGCGCGCGCAGCCGGGCAGGCCGATGACGGGGGCTGCCCCGATCTGCCCCAGGAAAAGCAGGTTTCCGGGGTCGACGGGCATGCCGAAACGGGTGATCTGCCCCCCTGCCGCGACCACCGCCGAAGGGGCCACATCGTGAATGTCGGATGTGGCCGAGGCGGTCAGGATCAGTTTCATCGCACCGGGCAGGCTTGCCAGTGCCGCGGTGATGGACTCGGTGTCGTGGGCCACGATCTGCACCGCCTCGAGCGCCACGCCGAGCGCGTCGAGCCGCCCGGCCACCGCCGCGATCCCCTTGTCCTCGGGGCTGACCGGATCGCCCGGCACTTCGGTCACGATCAGGCCCGCCGTCGGCAGGGCCACGGGCCGCACGCAGAGCGCGCCGCGCGCCGCCGCCTCGGCCCGGCCCAGGGCGGTTTCCGCCACGCCATAGGCGATGATCTTCACCGTGCCCACCATCATTCCCGGCCAGGCGCGCTGCCATTGCGGGACCGTGGCCAGGGTGATCATCGGATCGACGGAATTGAGCGCCTCGACCGCAGCCACGTCGATACCGACCACGCCGGGCCGTGTTGCGCGAATGTTGACGCGACCGGTAAAGGCCTCCTGCAAGTCCAGCCCCACAGTGTCCGGGTCCGGCACCAGGGCCTGCGCCAGGCGGCGCGCGGCGCTGTTTTCCTCGATATCGCCGGGGTCGAGCCGGGCCACGGTCACGCGCCCCCTCCCGAGGGCGGCGAGCGTGTCGAGATCATCCGCCGTCAGCACCCGCCCCTTGCGCAACCGCCCCTTGGGCAGCTGCACCGAATGGGCCAGCACGGCGCCAAGCGCCTCGGTCAGGGGAACCGGCCCGAACCTCATGCCTTGCGCAGCCGCGCGGTGATCTCGGCCATGATCGAGATCGCGATCTCGGCTGGCCCCTGCGCGCCGATATCGAGCCCGACAGGCCCGTGGATGCGCGCGATCTGCGCCTCGCTGAAGCCCGCCTCCGTCAGCCTGTCCACCCGTTTGGCATGGGTCCGCGTCGAACCGAGGCAGCCCAGGTAAAAACAGTCGGAGGCCAGCGCGGCCCGAATGGCCGGGTCATCGAGCTTGGGGTCATGGGTCAGCGTCACGACCGCCGTGCGCGGATCGAGCCCGTAAGCCTTCAGGGCGTCATCGGGCCATTCTTCTACAAGTTTCTCGCCGGGAAATCGTGCCTCGGCCCCGAACGCAGGGCGCGGGTCGATCACCACCGGGTCGTAGCCTGCCAGCCGCGCCATCGGCACCAGGGCCTGGGCGATATGCACTGCCCCCACGATGGCCATGCGCAGGGGCGGGTTGTGAATGGCGATGAACCAGTCACCCTCGAAGCCGGACTTGTCGGTGCGGAAGCGCTCCGCGATCTCGTCCGCAAGCGCATCGCCCTGCCCCGTCACAAGCCGCCGTGCGCCGGTGCTGGGGTTGACCACATAGGCCACCTGTTCGCGGCTGGCACGGGCATCGACCAGCGCCTCCAGCATGTCGACGGGCAGAACCCTTCCGACGGGTTCGACCAGAACCCGGATACGGCCACCGCAGGCCAGGCCGACAGCGAAGGCCTGCTCATCGGCAACGCCGAATTCCAGAACCGTGGCCTCGCCCTTTTCCAGGCAATCAATGGATTCGATGACCACCGCGCCCTCGACGCAGCCACCCGAGACAGACCCCTCCATCTCGCCCTCGCCCGAGACGACCAGCTGGCTGCCCACGGGCCGGGGCGCGCTGCCCCAGGTTTCGATCACCGTGGCCAGCGCCGCGCCCTCGCCCTGGCGGTGCCAGTCCAGCGCGATTTCAGGGATGCGGTCATAGGTGGGGGTCATGGACGGGACTCCTTGCTGGGGAACAAGGTTGTGGCGCGCGGACCCGCTGTCAACTGGTGCGGCCCAAAAAGGCGCGTCCACGCGCCGTGCAAGGCGGGCTGACGCCAGCCCGCCCAAGCGCGCCGCCCGCGGCGCGCCACCGGCGCCGGGTTGCCCGGCGCCTGCGCGTCACATCTCCATCAGGCCCGGCCTGGCGTTCAACCGCTCCACGTCGAAACCCGCGATCTTCTTGTAGGCCCCGGCGATCTCGGTCAGTTCATCCTGGCTCATGACCTCCGAGATATCGCCGAACCCTTCGGGCGCCCGCGCGGCCACCTTGTCGAGCACGATGTCCGGCCCGTCGCCGCGATTGGCCAGAACCAGCGCGTTCACCGCCTCGCGCCGGTCGTCGTCATAGGCCGCCAGCGCCGCCTCGGTTTGGCCATGCCTCAGCATCTCGCGCACGAGAACGCGGGCATCCAGGATGGCCTGTGTCGCCCCGTTCGACCCGATGGGATACATCGCATGGGCCGCGTCGCCCAATAGCGTCACGCGCCCGTGGCTCCAGCGCGGCAGCGGGTTGCGATCGACCATCGGGTATTCCCAGATGCCCTCGGCCTCGCGGATCAGCGCCGGAATATCCAGCCAGTCGAAGCTCCACTCAGCGAAATGATCCGCGAAGTCATGCAGGTGCCCCTCGCGGTTCCAGTCCTGCCGGTTCCACTGGTAATCCTCGGGCATGGCCAGGTCGGCAATCCAGTTGACCCGCAACTCGCCATCGCCGAAGTCCTGGATCGGGTAGCAGACGAACTTGCGATCCGCCGTGCCCGCCATCGCCATGGTGCGCCCAGTGAGAAAGCTCTCGGCCCGCGTGACGCCGCGCCACATCATCGTGCCGCGCCAATGCGCCGGCCCCTCGTCGGGATAGAGCGCAGCGCGCAGCGCCGAATTGATCCCGTCGGCCCCCACCAGGACCAACCCGTGCAGGTCCGGCAAGGCCGCGCCCGTGCGCCGGTTGACCAGATGCGCCACAACGCCATGGGCATCCTCGTCCCAGCCCGCCAGCGCGGCCCCGGTGGTGATCACGTCCGGGCCGCAGCGCGCCAGAAGCTCGTGGTAGAGCAGGAATTGCAGCTCGCCCCGGTGGATCGAGTATTGCGGCCAGTTGTACCCTGCCCGCTTGCCGCGCGGCTCCGACCAGATCAGGCCGCCCTGCTGTGAGAAATAGGCCACTTCCCGTGTGCGCAGCCCGATCCTGTCCAGCTGCTCCTCCAGCCCGAGCTCGAACAGCTCGCGCACCGCGTGGGGTTGCAGGTTGATGCCGACGCCCAGCGGCTTGAGCTCTTCGACCGCTTCGACGATGTGAAAGTGGATGCCGGCCTGGTGCAGCGTCAGCCCCAGGCTGAGCCCGCCGATCCCGGCGCCAGCGATGATCACCGTCATGATTACCCCTCCGCGAATTTCGCGCGCATTTCAGCAGATTGCCCGTTGAAGTTCCACCACCTGCACACATCCTGCGCGCTTCTGCCCTCCTTTCGGGCACCTGTCGGTGCAAAGGGATGGCAGTGCTTGACCCCCGCCCCCTTATCGGGCATCGCGGTCTGACATTTTCAGGAGACGCATATGATCCGCGGATTGTACGACTGGACCATCGGCCTTGCCGGCCACCGCCACGCGCTTTGGGCCCTGGCACTTGTGTCTTTCCTCGAAAGCTCGGTCTTTCCGATCCCGCCCGATATCCTGATGATCCCGATGATCATCGCCGCCCCGAGCCGCGCCTTCCTGATCGCCACGGTGTGCCTTGTGTCCTCGGTGCTTGGCGGTCTCCTGGGCTATTACATCGGCTTTGGACTGTTCGAGACCGTGGGTCGCCCGGTGCTCGAGTTCTACGGCAAGGACGCCTATTTCGAGGACTTCGCCACCCGCTACAACGAATGGGGGGCCTGGGCCGTCCTGGTCGCGGGCGTCACGCCCTTCCCATACAAGGTGATCACCATCATGTCGGGGGTCACGCAGCTGAACCTCGGCGTGTTCATGGTGGCCAGCGTCATCGCGCGCGGGCTGCGTTTCTTCATCGTCGCGGCCCTATTGTGGAAGTTCGGCGCACCCATTCGTGATTTCATCGAACGCCGCCTCGGCTTGATGTTCACGCTCTTCGTGGTACTGCTGGCGGGCGGTTTCTACGTGGTGAAATACCTATGAGCTTTCTTGACGGCTTGTCCCGGCGCGGCCTGATCGGCCTTGCGGCCCTTGGTTCTGCCGGGCTGTTCTTCGGCGCCCTGTTCTTCCAGTTCGTGCTTGGGGTGCAGCCCTGCGCGATGTGCTACTGGCAGCGCTGGCCGCATCGGATCGGCATTGCGCTCGGCCTCGTGGGGCTGGCCATTCCCAAGGCGTTGCTGGCCTGGGCCGGCGCGCTCAACATGGCCGTTTCGGCGGGGCTGGCGATGTATCACACCGGGGTGGAACGCCACTGGTGGCTCGGGCCGTCTTCCTGCACCTCGCGCGGGGTTGACCTGCTCAGTTCCGAATGCGGGCTGCTCGATCCCGATTGCGGCACCGCCATCGTGCTGTGTGACGAGATCGCCTGGCAGATGTTCGGCCTGTCCATGGCCAACTACAATGTCATCTTCTCACTGGTATTCATGGGGCTTTGGATCATGGCCGCGCGGCGCGCAGCCTGATCCGGTTCTTCGCGGGCTGACAACGATTTCCCCTATACTTTCCCTTCCGGTGCAGGTAGTGAACGCGCTTTCCCGTGGCCAAACGACTCGCGTGCCACGCCAGCCCTGACGGATCGCCCCTCCCCATGATCAAGACCCTTTCCGACGCCCTCGCCGAGCGCGGCTATGACAGCCTGACCGCCGTGCAGGAGGCCGTCACCCAGCCCGAGCTCGAAACTGCCGACCTTCTGGTGTCGGCCCAGACCGGGTCGGGCAAGACCGTGGGCTTTGGCCTGGCCATTGCACCGACGCTGCTGGAGGGGGCCGACACCCTGCCACAGGCCGATGTCCCGCTGGCACTGATCGTGGCCCCGACCCGCGAACTGGCCCTGCAAGTGATGCGCGAACTGCGCTGGCTTTATGCCAATGCCGGAGCGCAGGTGGTGTCCTGCGTGGGCGGCATGGATTTCCGCGACGAACGCCGGGCGCTGGAACGTGGGGCCCATATCGTCGTGGGCACGCCGGGGCGTCTGCGCGACCATATCCAGCGCGGCACGCTCGACATGACGGGGCTGCGCGCCATCGTTCTGGACGAAGCTGACGAGATGCTCGATCTGGGCTTCCGCGAGGACCTCGAGTTCATGCTTGGAGAAGCACCCGAGGATCGGCGCACGCTGATGTTCTCGGCCACCGTGCCGCCGATGATCGCGACACTGGCCCAGCATTATCAGCGCGATGCGGTCCGCGTCTCGACCCTGTCGGGCGGCAAGCAGCACGCCGACATTACCTATAACGCGCTGCGCGTCTCGGACGCGGATGCCGAACACGCGATCATCAACCTGCTGCGTTTCCACGAGGGGCAGAAGGCAATCGTCTTCGCAAACACCCGCGCCACAGTGGCGCGCCTGACCGCGCGGTTCGGCAACCGGGGCTTCGCGGTGGTGAGCCTCTCGGGCGAACTGAGCCAGCAGGAACGCAGCCACGCGTTGCAGGCCATGCGCGACGGGCGCGCACGGGTCTGCGTAGCCACCGACGTGGCCGCGCGCGGGATCGACCTGCCGGATCTCGAACTGGTCATTCACGCCGATCTGCCCACCAATACCGAGACACTTCTGCACCGGTCCGGCCGCACGGGGCGCGCAGGCCGCAAGGGGATCTCGGCGCTGATCGTGCCGCCGAAGGCCGTGAAGAAGGCCGAGCGCCTGCTCAAATGGGCCAAGATCCAGGCCGAATGGACCGTGCCGCCTTCGGCCGAGGAAATCCTGCGCAAGGACGAGGAACGCCTGCGGGCCGACCCGAGGTGGGCCGACGAGGTGACCGAGGACGAAGCCGCCTTCGCCGCCCGCCTGCTGGAGGCCCATGACCCCGCCACCCTCGCGGCAGCCTACCTGCGCCTTTACCGCAG
>NZ_CAXREX010000221.1:0-12322 GCF_964229645.1 Nioella sp.
CCGCGTGGTCGATGCGGTCAAGGCCGTGACGATGGTGCGGGACCATGCCGAGGCGCTTCACCGCGCCGTGCAGCTTGCGTTTCGCAAGACGCTCGGGGCGATGACCCTCGACCGGCTCTTGGCCGAGAAGGGGGCCGTCGATGCCGAGGCAGCAGCCAAGGTGCGTGCCGAGATGGCCGAGCTTGGGATCGAGGTTGGTGAGATCGCCCTCAAGGATGTGATCTTGCCTGGCGAGATGCGCGACATCCTCAACCAGGTCGTCGCCGCCCAGAAGGAAGCCGAGGCCGGTGTTATACGCCGCCGCGAGGAAACCAACGCCACGCGGTCCTTGCTCAACACGGCTCGCGTCATGGCGGATAACCCCGTCATGTTGCGTTTGAAAGAGCTTGAAGCCTTGGAGACCATCGCAGGCAAGGTCGAGCGTCTTACGGTCCACAACGGGACCGAGGGCCTCTTGAGCGACCTTGTGAAGCTTCGGGACTGATCCGGTCCCCATGAAAACAAGGGCCCGCCCGGATTTGCCGGGCGGGTCCACCCTTTATAAACCCAGGTTTAGGCGCTTTTACTCTGGGTTTATCGACCCGGGATTAAACATCGGGTCAATAGAGCAGGCGGGCTGATCACGTCATCCCTGTCGTTACGGGCACCCCCAACCCCCCGTAACGATTGACATCAGACAACAGGAGATACGACCCATGATCGCCAAGAAACTTGCCGCCGCTTCGATGACGGCCCTTCTTCTGAGCAGCACGGCCCTCGTGGCACAGACCAGCAATGACGCCGTGAATGAAGCAATTGCCGAGATGCAGGGCGCGGGCTTTACCCATATCGAGGTGCGTATCCGCAATGGCAGCTTCAAGGTTGAAGGCGTCGGTCCCGATGGCAGCCTTGAGCAGATCTTCGATGCAGACGGCAACCTGATCCGTGAAGAGCGCGTCGAAAACGGCATCGAGACCGAGACGACATACGATGCAGAAGGCAACGTGATCTCGATGGAAACTGGTCCCGCCGAAGACGATGGTGATGATGACGACCACGACGATGATCACGATGAAGATCATGACGATGACGATCATGACGAAGATCATGACGACGACGATGATGACGACGACGACGATCACGGCGGCGATGACGACGATGACGACGATGAAAGTGATGACGACTAAGGTCCGACCCGGTTATTGTTCCTGTCAAACCGCGCAGCGGCTTGACTGATACCGGATCCGTGACCCCCTCTGCCCCGCCGTCCCCCCAAAACTGGCGGGGCAGAGACAAACCCATTCGAGGAGACTCGACCATGAAATCCCTGCGCCTGGCCCTTGCGACCGCTCTTGCCTTCGGGCTGAGCGTTTCTGCCGTGTGGGCCCAGGACATCGAAGCCCGGATCATTGCGCAGTTGCGCACCCAGGGCTTCACCCAGTTCGAAGTGTCTCGCACCTGGCTTGGCCGGACCCGGATCGAAGCCGAAGGGCCGGGCATCGAGCGCGAGATCATCTTCAATCCGCGCACCGGGGAAATCCTGCGGGACTATTGGGAAATGGAGGACGACGACGAGGTCGGTGGCATCGTCTCGCCCAATTCCGGCAGCGGGTCATCCTCTGGAGAAGATGATGACGACGACGATCACAGCGGCCCCGGCGGCGGCGGTGAAGACGACGATGATGATGACGACGACGATGACCGCGACGACGACGATGGCAGCGACGATGATGACAGCGACGATGGGGAGGATGACAGCGATGACGACGACTGACCGGGTCGCCCCAATCTCGCTGGCGCAGACCCGTGCGTAACAAGGTTGTCCTGACCATTGCGCTTGTCGCGCAGCTGTTGTGTTCGGTGTTCTTCGTGTCCGAGATCGTCCTGACGATCTTCAACGTGCGCGCGCAGCCGATCAGCTGGCAGACCCGCGAGCTTATGGAAATCGGGGCCACGATCGGCCTTGTTATCGGGGCTGCGATCGGCACCCTCTACCTGCGCAATTCCCTGCGGCGCACCGCCCTTGTCGAGCAGAAGCTCAGGGCCGCGTCCGGGGCGTTTCTAGATCTCATGTCTGAAAAGTTCGATGATTGGGGCCTGACCCCGGCAGAGCGCGACGTCGCGCTTTTTGCCATCAAGGGCATGTCGATCCAGGAAATCGCCGCCTTGCGGGAAACCTCCGAGGGCACGGTCAAGGCACAGACGAACGCGATCTACCGAAAGGCGGGTGTGAATGGCCGCCCGCAACTGCTGAGCCTGTTCATCGAAGACCTGCTGGACGGGGATGAACGGTTGCGCGCCGCGGCCGAATAGGCGCGATCAGGCCGCCGCCATTTCCTGAAGGATATCCAGCGACACGATATCGAGCGCCCGGTAATGGGTGGCTTCCAGCCGTACCCTTGGCGCGCAGCCTTCGTCATGAGCCTGGAGAAAACGCCCGGCACACAGGCACCAGCGGTCGCCGGGCTTGAGGCCAGCAAAGCCGAATTCAGGGCGCGGCGTCGACAGGTCGTTGCCGACATATTTCGAGTAAGCCAGGAATTCCGCCGTCATCTCGGCGCAGACGGTGTGGCTGCCATGATCCTCGGCGCAGGTATTGCAGTGGCCATCGCGGAAGAACCCGGTCAGCGGGGCGGTCGAGCAGGGCTCCAACGGCCCGCCTAGCACGTTCACTGGATCGTCTTTCACGGCCATCGGTCTGCCCTTTCACATCAGGCGCGGTTCACAGGCTTTCGGCAATCAGCCGGAACATCCGCACGTTTTCCTCGTTCACGCCGGCATCGCGAAAGCGGCGGTCGGCGCCGGTTGTGGCGATCACCACCCCGTTCACCTGATCTACGTAGATGTATTGCCCGTAAATTCCACGGGCCATGAACTGACCCGGCTCTGCGCCGACGGGAATCCACCACTGGTAACCATAGCCGATTGCACCGGGCGCGGTCCGGGCGCTGGCCACGGTTGACGCGGCGACCCAGTCCTCGGACACGATCTGTTGACCGTTGAACTGCCCGTTCTGCAAATACATCAGCCCAAGGCGCGCATAGTCGCGCGTGGTCATGTTGAGCCCGCCGAGCACGAAGGCGACGCCCTCGCCATCGGTCAGGTAATAGGGGGTGGAGTCCATTCCGAGCGGCGCGATGATGCGTTCGGATAGAAGCGAAGGGACGTCGCGCCCGGTGGCACCACGGATCACCATGCCGATCACATGGGTGTCGATCGACACGTATTGCCAGGCTTCGCCGGGGGGCGCGAAGGTTTCGTTCAGGGCCTGGGTGAAGCCGTCGAGCGTCCCGCCCAGGGCGATCTCGCGCCCCATGCGGTTGATGTCGGAATTATAGTCAAGGTAATCCTCGTCGAAGGTCACGCCCGAGGACATCTGCAACACGTCAAGGATCGTTGCCCCGTCATAGGCCGTTCCCGCCAGAGAGGGAACGTAGTCCGTCACTGGCGCCCCCAGTTCGGGGATGGTGCCGTCATCGACCAGGGTCCCCAGAAGCGCCGACAGGAAGCTCTTGGCCACCGACCAGGAAATCCGCCGGTCCGAAGGATCGGTGCCCAGGTGATAGCTTTCGTGCCGGATCTCTCCGTCCTGGATCACCAGAAGCGAAGTGACGGCGCGCTCTTCGATCCAGCCGGCCACCTCGGCGGGCAACTCGGCGGGCGTTCCCGTGGGCAGAGTGCTTGCCGCGCCCGATCCGCGCGGAACCGGCACCGTCAGGAAGGCAGCATCCATATTACTGAAATTTGCGACGATGTAGTCTTCGTCGAAGAGCGTGTTCACCGCCCACAGGCGCATGATCTCTTCGCGCATCCATAGCCCGCCCGCGACGGTGACAATCGCGAAGATCAGCAGGACCCTGAACAGTATTCTCTTTACGCGCCGCATCGCCTTGCCCTCCCTCTGGACCTGTCCAGAACAGCACGGGGGGCGCGGTCCGGTCCATGCGGACGCCGCGTCACCCGTTCGGGGCAAAGCATGCCGTGATCAGCGGAAGCGGTCCACCAGCTTTTGCAGCGGGGAGCGGTCATCCTTGACGGGCGCATCGGCGGGGTCTGCCTTCGCCTCCTGGGACGCTGCGGAAGGTTTGGGCGAGGTTGAAGACCGCGGCGGTGCGGTGCGCAGCGCGACCGCGTTCATGAACCGGCCGGTGTCGCCCTTCGCCAGGTCCGGCGCGCCATCCGACAACCCGCGCAGCAGATCGTCCAGCCAGTCCTGGTCGGCCTTGGCGAAATCGGACAGCACGTAGGGCGCCACGCGATCCTTGTGGCCCGGATGCCCGATGCCAAGCCGCACGCGGTGATAATCGGCCCCGATGTGGGCATGGATCGAGCGCAGACCGTTATGGCCCGCATGCCCGCCCGACGTCTTGACCCTCACCTTGCCGGGCGCAAGGTCGAGCTCGTCGTGAAACACGGTCACGTCATCGGGGACCAGCTTGTAGAAGCGCATGGCCTCGCCAACGGATTGCCCCGACAGGTTCATGAAGGTCTCGGGCTTGAGCAGCAGAACCTTTTCGGATCCGAACTTGCCTTCGGTCAGGCTGCCCTGGAACTTGCCGCGCCAGGGGGCGAAGCCATGATCCGCGGCGATCCGGTCCAGTGCCATGAAGCCGATATTGTGCCGGTTGCCCGCGTATTTCGCGCCGGGATTGCCAAGGCCTACCCAGAGTTTCATCGCGTTCTGCCTTTCGTCGCCGCGTGGTCCAGCAGAGCTATAGGCGCCACCGGGCGCAGCGGTCAATGCGAGGGGGGATAAAGAAAACGCGGCCCGTCCGGTAAGGAACGAGCCGCGTTCTAACGTATCCGCGAAGGGCGGCCGGGGATTATTCCTCGGCGGCGGCCTCTTCTGCTTCGCCTTCAACGGCTTCGGCTTCTTCCGCGTCGTCACCGCCACGGGCCAGACCCGACGGAGCAGCGATATTCGCGATCACGAAGTCGCGGTCGATGGTCGGGCGTGCGCCTTCGGGCAGGGTGACCGAAGAAATGGTCACGACGTCGCCGATGTTCAGCCCGGTGAGGTCCACGGTGATCTTTTCCGGGATGTCGCCGGCAGTCACGCGCAGTTCGACTTCCGCGCGGACCACGGTCAGCACGCCACCCTTCTTGATGCCGGGGGCCGCCTGTTCGTTGACGAACTCGACGGGAATGAACAGGTTCACGCGGCTCGTGCGGCGCAGGCGCATGAAGTCGACATGGGTCGGAAGATCCTTGACCACGTCGCGCTGAACGCCGCGGCAGATGACGCGAACGTCGTCCTGACCTTCGACCTGCAGGTTGAACAGGGTCGACAGGAAGCGACCTTGCTTGAGGCGCTTGAGCAGGACGTTGAAGGGGATCTGGATTGCGAGCGGATCTGCACCGCCGCCATAAACGATACCGGGCACCATGCCATTACGGCGTGCTTGACGAGCGGCCCCCTTGCCTGTCCCCGTCCGTGCCTCGGCGACGAGATCAGGAATCTCACCAGCCATAGCTATTCTCCATATGATAAAGGGCGGCCTCCAAGGGTGTCCGCCCGGTTGAAGCCGTGCCTATAGACGAGAAGCCAAGGCTTGAAAAGGGGCAATTGGGCCCGGACGCCCGACTTTGGCGCTTGCTTTGGGCAGGGCCGCGTGACAAGCGCGGATCATGTCCGTGCTGACCGCCATTTCCCTGTCGCGCCACGATCTGCCCGCTTTCGCGGTGCAGGGCATCTATTGGGGCGCTTTCGCAGCTTACGTGCCCCAGATCAAGGCGCAGGTGGGGGCCAGCGACGGGGCTTTCGGGCTGGCGCTGCTTTGTGCTGCCACGGGGGCTGTCAGCGCCATGCTGCTGGCCCCGCGCTTTTCCGCCCGGTTCGGGCTTTGGGCCGTGCCCCTTGCCTCGGTCCTGCTCGCCCTGGCCTTCCAGGGGCCCACCTGGGTGAGCTCCGTGCCGCTCTTCGCGGCGCTCATGTTCTTTGCGGGGGCCGGGTCCGGGCTTCAGGACGTGGTGATGAATACGCGCCTGTCGCGCAGCGAGTCGCGTCTTGGCGCATCGCTGATGAATCTCAACCACGCGATGTTTTCCTTTGCCTATGCGGGCTCGGCCCTGTCGGCGGGGCTGGCGCGCGAGGCGGGCGTTGCCCCGGGCATCGTCTTTGCCAGTCTGGGCGTTGTGACGCTGGTTGCGGCGCTTGGCATGTTCTCGACGGAAACCGCCGAAAGCCATGGCGGCGCCAGCGCGGCCAGGGGCCGTGTCGGGGGCGTGATCCTGTGGGGCGGACTGATCACGCTGGTCGCCTTCCTGTCGGAAAACGCGACCGAGGGATGGTCGGCTCTCCACGTGGAACGCACCCTGGGCGGTGGCGCGGCAGAAGGCGCGCTTGGGCCTGCGATGCTTGGCCTGACCATGGGTATCGGGCGCTTCACCGGGCAGCTTGTCGTGGGCCGTCTTTCGGAAACCCGCGTGGTGTTCTGGAGCGCTCTCGTCACCGCCGCGGGGGCGCTTCTGGCGGCAATCGCGCCGGTGCCGCTGGTGGCCTATATCGGGTTCGGAACGCTTGGGCTTGGCGTCTCGACCATTGCGCCGATGTTGCTGTCCCTGGTGGGTCGGCTGTCGAGCGACGAGGCGCGCCCCCACGTGATCTCCCGCGTGACGACCATCGGCTACATGGGCTTCTTCATCGGCCCGCCGATCATGGGCTTCATCTCGGAAGGGTTCGGGCTGCGGGTATCGTTCGGCTTCGTGGCGATCTTGCTGCTCTGCGTGCCGGCCATGCTCGCGCTCATGCGGCGGGCGGGCTAGTCGAAGCTTTCCCCGGGGTCCACGCCCCAGAGCGTGTCCATCGGCACCCATCCGCGATGTCCAGCCACGTTCAACCGGCACCATGTGCCGTTGCATTCGTCGAGAAAGGCGATCACCCCAAGCTCTGCCTGCGCCACCACTGGCGAGGTGGGATCGGGCCGCTGGTGCAGTTCCAGCATGTCAGTTTCGATGATCGCCGTGCGCACGCCCGACCGCAGCGAGTAATGCAGCCATCCGCCAGCGCCATCGCGATCCACGACGCGGCGCCAGTGCCCATGCTCGGCGACGATCTGCACGGGCATGTTGCGGCGCTGGAATACCCAGTCGATCCGGTGGCTGCGCGACGGGCCACGCCGTGCGAAGGCCTCCGAGGCCTGGATCGATACGTAGCGGGGCAGGGGAAAGCCGGTGACCGGACCGCGCTGCGTGTCCTGCGCCAGCGCAGCCGTTGACACGACGGCCAGAAGAACCGCCACAACCAGACCGGTCGCCTTGCGTGTCATGCGTTGCACTGCCTGCCCGTTCCCTGCCGCCTCTGGGCGGTCTTGCCGGAGTTATTGTCGCTGTTGCAGCGGCATCCCTTGCGCCCCTGCCTAGATTGAGAGAGTGTCACGGCAAGGGCTGAAATGCCAGACAAAGGGAAAGACGGAATGCCAGGTCAGAAGCTGAGTGTTGTCGTAACGCGACGGTTGCCCGAAGCGGTCGAAACGCGGATGTCGGAACTCTTCGACGTTGAACTGCGGGAAGACGACAGGCCGATGACCCGGCAGGAACTGGTGTCGGCCATGAACCGGGCCGACGTGCTGGTGCCCTGCGTGACCGACCAGATCGATGCGGGCCTTCTGGGCCAGGCTGGCGAGCGGCTGAAGCTGATCGCCAATTACGGCGCAGGTGTCGACCATATCGACGTGCACACGGCACGCCAGCGCGGCATCCTGGTGTCGAACACGCCGGGCGTGGTGACCGAAGATACCGCCGACATGGCCATGGCGCTGATCCTGGCCGTGACCCGGCGCATTCCCGAAGGCCTGGCCGTCATGCAGGCCGGCAAATGGGAAGGCTGGGCCCCAACGGCCTTCATGGGCGGGCGCATCGGCGGCAAGCGGCTTGGCATTCTGGGGATGGGGCGGATCGGGCAGGCCGTGGCGCGTCGCGCTGGCGTGTTCGGAATGCAGGTGCATTACCACAACCGGCGCCGTCTGCACGAAGACATAGAGACCGAGCTTGAAGCGACCTACTGGGAAAGCCTCGACCAGATGATCGCGCGTGTCGACATCCTGTCGATCAACTGCCCGCATACGCCGTCGACCTTCCACCTGATGAATGCCCGGCGGCTGAAGCTGATGAAACCCACCTCTGTCATCGTGAACACGTCGCGCGGGGAGGTCATCGACGAAAACGCGCTGACGCGCATGCTGCGCGCGGGCGAGATCGCAGGCGCCGGTCTTGACGTGTTCGAGCACGGCAAGGACGTGAACCCGCGTTTGCGAGAGCTCGACAATGTCGTGCTGCTGCCCCACATGGGCTCGGCGACCGTCGAAGGCCGGGTCGAGATGGGCGAGAAGGTCCTCATCAACGTCAAGACCTTCGCCGATGGTCATCGCCCGCCCGATCTTGTCGTGCCGAGCATGCTGTAACCCACACGACCGGAAGAAAATTCTGGAATTTTCTTCCGGCATCAAAATTCTTCAGGAAGAATTTTGCGGACCCGGAAAATCCTTCCTGAAGGATTTTCACGAGGTCCTGGATCATGATGAAGCTCCTGCTCCTTCCCGTCCTCATCGGCTTTGCCTGCTGTGTGGCGGGGCTCTACGGCATGATCCACAACCAGATCAGCTACACGGTCGCGCCGGAATATTTCACCGCCTTCAAGTTCCGGCAGTTCCGGATATCCGACACCCTCCCGCCCCGGCTCGGGGCCGCATTGGTCGGCTGGCAGGCTAGCTGGTGGATGGGAGCCTTGATCGGCGCACCCATTGGTATGGCCACCCTGTTCCTGCCCACGCTCACCCAGGTGGCGACCGTCTTCCTGCGTGTGACTCTACTGGTCGTGGCGATCACGCTCGCACTTGGCTGTGCCAGCCTTCTGATCCCCGTGGGTCCCGATATCATCGCGCTCATCCCGATCCCGCAGGGCGTGGTGGACAGCCGGGCCTTTGCCCGGGCGGGGCTGATGCATGACAGCAGTTACCTCGCGGGCATCCTCGCGCTGCTCATCGGCCTTGCCTGGGTAATCCGGCGCGTGCGACGCGCCCGGGCGGCCTCTTCGGGTGGCGCATAATCCGGTGCCACTGGCGTGGTTTTCCGACGCTGGTGTCGGATTCTCGCATTATCTGGTCGGCTGGCCTTGCCCCCGATCCGTCCAAATCGGCACATTACCAGCAGAATATCTGGCCCGGAGTCGCGCCCAATGAAAACCCAAGTCAAAGCCCTTGTCGTCGGTGGTGGTGCCGTCGGCACCTCGATCGCCTACCACCTTGCGAAAGCGGGTTGGTCCGATGTCATGCTGCTGGAACGTGACGAGCTGACCTCCGGGTCCACCTGGCATGCTGCCGGCCTGCTGCCGCTCTTCAACATGAGCTACGCGACAACCCATATCCACCAGTACTCGGTCGATTTCTACAAGACGCTGGAGGAGGAAACCGGGCTGAACGCGGGCTTTGCCGTTGTCGGCAACCTGCGCATGGCGCAGACGCAGGAGCGCATGGACGAATACATGCTCTACGCGTCCACCGCTGAAACCTGCGGCGTCAAGTACGAATGGCTGACCCCCGACCAGATCAAGGAACGCTGGCCGCTCATCGAAACCTCGGACCTCAAGGGTGCGATCTACCACACCGAGGATGGCTACATTAACCCCGCCGACGTGACCCAGGCGATGGCCAAGGGCGCGCGTCAGCGTGGCGTCGATATCGTGCGCAAGATGCAGGCCGATGCCTTCCATTGGACCGGCACCCACTGGGAAGTGACCTGCACCAAGATGGTGGAAAAGGGCGGCAACCTCGTGCCGTCCGACGAACAGGTGGTGATCACCGCCGAACATGTGGTGACCGCCTCGGGCAACCACGCACAGCGCACCGCCAAGATGCTGGGCATCAAGATGCCCGCGATCCCGGTGGAGCATACCTTCATCGTCATGGACCAGGATCCCGAACTGGTGAAATGGCGCGAGGCCGGCAACCCCGAGCACCCGGTCGTGCGCGATGCCGACAATGAATCCTACGCCCGCGAGGAACGCGGTGGCTGGATTCTGGGCATCTACGAACATGGCGCGCCCGCGCGGTTCGAATACGGTGTGCCCGACAGCTTCCGTGCCGACCTCTTCCCGCTCGATCTGGACCGGATTGCCGATCAGTACATGGCGATGGCGGAACGGGTGCCGTCCTGTGCAGAGTCGGGTCTGAAGGACGATTTCAACGGCCCGATCTGCTACACGCCCGACGGCAACCCGCTGGTCGGCCCCGCGCCGGGCCTTCGCAACATGTGGCTGGCCGAGGGCTTTTCTTTCGGGATCACCGCTGCGGGCGGCACCGGCTACTACCTCGCCCAGATGATGGTCAACGGCGAAGCCGAGATCGACATGGCCAGCCTCGACCCCAAGCGTTACAGCCAGAACTGGATGACGACCGAGTTCGCGGCGCGCAAGAACGAGGAATGCTACGAACACGTCTACATCCTGCACCACCCGGATGAAGAGCGTGAAGCCTGCCGCCCGCTGCGCACCGCGCCCGCCTATGACCGGCAGAAAGCGCGCGGCGCGCAATTCGGCTTCGTCAATGGCTGGGAACGGCCGAATTATTTCGGCCCCCTCGATGCCCCTGAAAACTTCGACAAGGAAGCGCGCAGTTTCCGCCGCGGCGGCTGGTGGCAATATGCCGTGGAAGAGGCGAAGGCGATCCGCGAGGGCGTCGGTCTGATCGATGCGACCGCCTTTACCAAGCACGTGGTCAAGGGCCCCGGTGCGACGGCGTTCCTCGACTGGTTCACCTGCAACAAGCTGCCGAAAGTGGGCCGGATCAACCTGACCGACGCGCTGACCAGTGCGGGCACCACGCGCACCGAATACACCATCGTGCGCAATGGCGAGAACAACTACTACCTCGTCTCCGCGGGCGCATGGACGGAATATGACGCCGACTTCCTGCGCAAGGCGGCCGAGGACAAGATGGAGGAGTTCGGCTATATCGAGATCCAGGACGTTACCACCCAGTGGGGCGTCTTTGCCATCGCGGGGCCGAAGTCGCGCGATGTGCTGAACGAGGTCATCAAGGACGCCGACCCGGCGACGGCCCTCTCGAACAAGCGCTTCCCCTGGCTCTCGGCCCGCAAGATCGAACTGGGCATGTGCCCGGTGAACGCGATCCGCGTGGCCTATACCGGTGAGCTTGGCTGGGAACTGCATCACCCGATCGAAATGCAGAACTATCTCTTTGATCTGCTTGAAAAAGCGGGTGAGAAACATGGCATGAAACTGGTTGGCGCCCGGGCGCAGAACTGGCTGCGGCAAGAGAAATCCTACCGCGCCTTCGGCACCGAGCTTGGCCGTGACGCGACCCCGCTGGAGGCCGACCTGCCGCGCTTCGTGGACCTGTCCAAGGAGTTCCACGGCAAGGCCGAGATGGAGGCCAAGGGCATTCGGTCCAAATGCGTCACGATGCTGATCGACGGTCCGTCCGATGCAGACCCCTGGGGGCGCGAGGCGCTTTATGCCGAGGATGGCACCCGCGTGGGTCGCCTGACCTCGGGCGGCTATTCCGTGGCCTTCGAAAAGTCCATCGGCATGGGCTACGTCAAGCCCGAACTGGCGGTGGAAGGCACAAGGCTGAAGGTCAAGATGCTGGATCAGCTATGGGATGCGGTCGTGACCTGCGACAGCCCCTACGACCCGAAGAACGAGACCATCCGAAAGGACGGTTAACGGCGTGAAAAGGGGGGTGCCACATGTGCACCCCCCGTACACCCCCCATGCACCCCCCGTGCAGACGGCAGGGGCAAAGGCGCAGACGGTTAACCAGGCTGCATTCCGTTCAGGTGTTGAAGAGGCTCGCCCTTGGGGCGGGCCTGTTTATGTTTCAACCGTTGCCCCGCCCGCGCCCGAAATCATCGGCCGTGATGACGCCATCGCCGTTGCGGTCCATCTGCCCGAACCAGGTGGCCGAGAAACCCACGAACTCGTCGCGGCTGACAAGCCCGTCCCCATCGGCATCGTTGGTGGCGCGCATCATGCCTGCATCGACCGGGCGCATCGCGTTGCCCTCGTGGCCGCCCATGTTGGCCATGTCCGCCGCGCGGGCCTCGTCGAAGAGATCGTATTCCGCGCTTTGCAGAATGCCGTCCTCGTTCTGGTCGAACATGTAGAAGATGTCGCCGCGCCGGGCTTCGACCTCTTCGTAGGTCACCCGCCCGTCGGTGTCGAAATCCCAGTTCTGAATGAAATGTGCGCCGGGCAGGCCCTCTGCCGCGGCAAGGCCGGGCAGGGCGATCAGGGTGAGCGTGGCGAGAATGCGGTTCATCTGGATGTCCCTTTTCGATTAGGTTGTGCGGGTGACACGCATTGATTTGCGGGGTCCGTCGCGCC
>NZ_CAXREX010000222.1:0-10625 GCF_964229645.1 Nioella sp.
GGCCCGCGACGGGGCGTTTTCCTTCGTCTACCCGCATCAACTGGATGGATGGCGGCGCGCGGGGGCCGAGATCCTGCCCTTCTCTCCGCTCAATGACGAGGCCCCCGACGACAGCGCCGATACCTGCTGGCTGCCCGGCGGTTACCCGGAACTGCACGCGGGCGAACTGGCTGCTGCCGCAAGTTTCCGCACCGGGCTGCAAAGCTTCGCACGCACCCGGCCAGTGCATGGCGAATGCGGCGGTTACATGGCCATGGGCACGGCGCTGATCGACAAGGACGGCACCCGTCACGAGATGGCGGGGCTTCTGGGTCTCGTGACTTCCTACGAGAAGCGCAGGATGCATCTGGGCTACCGCCTGGCAACGTTGCATGCCGACATGCCCGGCCACATGGCAGGCGCACGGCTGCGCGGGCACGAATTCCATTACTCCAGCATCCTCGACCAGCCCGACGCCCCGCTGGCAGAGGTGGTCGATGCAGGTGGCGCGGCAGTGCCGGAAACCGGGTCACGTCGGGGCAAGGCCACCGGCACCTTCTTTCACCTGATCGCGGAGGCCACGCGGTAGCATGACCGGTTTCGTCAGTTTCGTCTCCTCCGGCCCCGGCGACCCCGAGCTTCTGACCCTGAAGGCGGTCGACCGGCTGGCCCGCGCCGACGCGGTCCTGTTCGACGATCTCAGTTCCGGCCCGATCCTGACCCATGCACGCGAGGGCGCCGACCTGATCGGCGTCGGCAAGCGGGCGGGCCGCCCCTCGCCCAAGCAGGATCACGTCAGCCGCCTTCTGGTCGACTACGCCAGGACCGGGCAGCGGATCGTGCGGCTGAAATCGGGCGACTCCGGCATCTTCGGGCGGCTCGAGGAAGAAATCACCGCGCTGCGCGCGGAGGGCATTCCTTACGAGATCATTCCCGGCGTGACCGCGGCCTCTGCCGCCGCGGCTGCGGCGGGCATTCCGCTCACCCGTCGACTGACCGCGCGCCGGGTGCAGTTCGTCACCGGCCATGACGTGACCGGAGCGCTTCCCGAGGGGCTCGACCTTGCCGCGCTGGCCGATCCCGGTGCCACCACGGTCGTCTACATGGGCAAGCGCACCTTCGCCGCGCTGGTGGAGCGCCTGGTCGCCACCGGCCTTCCCGCCGACACGCCCGCGCTGTTCGCCGAGAGCGTATCGACCGAGAACCAGCGCCTGACCCGCTCTACGGTGACGACGCTCGCGGCCGAGCTGCTGGCCTCCGACAGCAAGCTTCCGGGGCTGATCCTTTATGGGCCGCTGGCCGATGGCGATGTCTGAGATCACGCTCACGGTCTGCGCCAGTTGCGCGCTTGGCCAGTCGGGCTTTGCCGAGCGGCTGCGCGCCGCCCTGCCCGATGCGCCCCGCGCCACGGTCAGAACCGTCGAGTGCATGTCGGGCTGCCCCCGCCCCTCGACACTGGCCGTACGCGCGCCCGGCAAGACCGCCTACCTCTTCGGCGACCTGACCGAGGCGGACCTGCCCCTGATCCTTGCCTTCGTGCCGCTATATGCCGACTCGCCCGACGGCACTTTCGCCGATGCCCGCGTGATCGGCGATCTCCGGCTCAAGGCCATCGCCCGCATTCCCGGCTGAGGCCGCAAATCCCGGCCCCGATGGTCGCTTTCCGACCGAACTGCGCGTGTTTTGCACATTGACCCGAAAGCCTCCCGAATTGCATAGTGAAGACCTGTGGTGCCCCAAGGATGCAAAGCATCGGGGCTGAAACGGGAACGGGGAAAGGGCGGACCAAGTTGCGGCGCCCCAGGCCCCGACCGCCCCCGCGACTGTGAGCGGCGAGCGGCCTTTCAAGAACCCACTGTCGGGTGCGTCTGCACGTGATGGGAAGGGGAAAGGCTCGGCTGTGACCCGCGAGTCAGGAGACCGGCCACAGGGGAACGAAACCAAAGCTGCCGTCGGGTGTGACGGCAAGGAGAAAGAAACATGTCGCAACTGATTGCCGCCGGCTCTGCCTCGCAGTCCAAGGTCCTCAGCATCCTCTTCGTCGCGCTTCTGGGCGCGGGCGTCCTGTTCCTGGCAGGCCATGCACAGTCCGCTGTGCTGCACGACGCCGCCCACGACATGCGCCACGCGACGGGCTTCCCCTGCCACTAAGGCAGCGGCCCGACACGATCCCATGATGATGCGTATGCTGGCCGGCGGGTTGATCGCCGGCTTTGCAGCAGGGCTGGTTGCAGCCGTGCTGCATTTCGCGTTCGTGCAGGAGATCATCCTGCACGCTGAACTCTATGAATCCGGCGAGCTGGTTCATTTCGGGGAACCCATGGATCACGGTGCAGGGGCTGGCCATGACGATCATGGCGGGCATGGGGACGGGGCGGACAGCCCGGCCTTCACCCGCAATGCGCTGACCGTGCTGTTCACCGGGCTCATCTATGCCGCCTATGGCCTGATCCTCGTGGCGGGCTACCAGGTGGCCGGGCTCTTTGGCCGCACGATCACCCCGCAAGAGGGTGTGTTGTGGGGCATCGCGGGCTTTGCCGCGTTCCAGCTCGCGCCCGCCATGGGCCTTGCACCGGAACTGCCGGGGGCCGTTGGGGCCGACATCACCCTGCGCCAGATCTGGTGGCTGGGCACGGTGGTGGCGACGGCGGGCGGCCTTGCGCTGATCGGCTATGGCCGCAGCTGGCTGACCGCGATCGGCGGTGTCGTCCTGATGGCGCTGCCGCATGTGATCGGCGCGCCGGTGCTGGACGAGTTCTTCGGCTATGCCCCGCCCGAACTGGCCGCCGAGTTCTCGGCCCGGGTCCTGGGCGTGGCGCTGGCGGTCTGGGCGCTCCTGGGCTGGCTCACGGCCAAGCTGGCCCCGCCCGAACCCGACGCCTGATCGGCTGGACAACCCCCATGCCCTCCGGATACCTCCGGGGGGCATTTTCACGAGGCACCCCATGATCTCGCTCGACCTTATCGGCATCGGCACCGGCAACCCGGCTCACCTGACGCTTCAGGCTATCGAGCGGATCAATGCCGCCGACCTGGTCCTGATCCCCACCAAGGGCGCGGACAAGGACGACCTTGCCGGGCTGCGCCGCCAGATCTGCGCGCAGGTCCTGACCAACCCGAAAACGCAGGTGGCCGAGTTCGCCCTGCCCGTGCGCGACCCCGCGATCACCGACTACCGCGCGCGGGTGGATGCCTGGCATGACGCGATCGCGGGGATCTGGGCCGACACGATCCGCGCCAACCTGGGCGACGGGGCCCGTGTGGCCTTCCTCGTCTGGGGCGACCCTTCGCTCTACGATTCCACGCTGAGGATCGCGGACCGGGTGGCAGCCCTGCTGCCGCTCAAGGTCCGCGTTACCCCCGGCATCACCTCGATCCAGGCGCTGACGGCGGCCCACGCGATCCCGCTCAACCAGATCAACGGCCCCGTGGTGGTGACGACAGGCCGCCAGATCCGCGACAACGGCTTTCCTCCCGGCACCGATACCGCCGTTGTCATGCTGGATGGAGAGCTGAGCTTCCGGCATCTCGACCCGGAGGGACTTCACATCTGGTGGACAGGCTACGCCGGGATGGAGAACGAGATTTCCCTCTCAGGTCCGGTCGCCTCGGTGACCGAAGCGATCGCGGAGGCACGCGCCTCCGCCCGTGCCGCACATGGCTGGATCATGGATATCTACCTGCTGCGGCGCGTGTGATCCTCAGAACAGTGCCATGAGACATCCGGACCGTTCGGCAGCCCGGCGGGCAAGGCTGGACGCTGCCGGATGTCCCGCGCTAGGCTTGGGCGGTCAACGCCCCGGAGCCACCGCCATGCCCCTTGCCCCCGCCGCCAAGACAACTCGACTTTTGGGCAGGATGCGCCGGATCGGCATCCTTGGCGGAATGGGGCCCGAGGCCACGATCCTGATGCAGCAAAGGCTCTTGAACGCGGTTCCGGCGCAGGACGATTCCGACCACATCCCCCTGCTGATCGACATGAACCCGCAGGTGCCGTCGCGCATTGCGCATCTCGTCGAAGGCACGGGCGGGGACCCGGGCCCGGTTCTGGCCGCGATGGCCCGGCGGCTGGAAGCGGGAGGGGCAGAGGCCCTTGCCATGCCGTGCAGCGCCGCCCATGCCTATGCCGCAAGCATCACGTCAGCGGTGAACATCCCGTTTCTGGACATGGTGCGCCTTTCGGCGGAACGGGCCGGGCCGGGCAAGGTGGGCCTCCTTGCCTCTCCCATCACCCGCATCACCGGTGTCTTCGACACGGCGCTTGCCGATGTCGGCGCAACCCCGGTCCGGCTGCGCGATGATGCGCCGCTTCTGCATGCGCTGCGCATCCTCAAGGCCAACGGGGCAACGCTGGAGGCCCGCAACATCCTGCGCGCGGCCTCAGAGGAGTTGCTGGCCATGGGTGCCGAGACGCAGCTTGTGGGCAGTGCGGAGTTTTCGCTCATCGCGGATGCCGCCAGCGCCGAGGCGCGCGTGATCGACGCATTGGATGTTCTGGTCGGCGCGGTGGTGGCCTTTGCCACCGGCAAAGGCTGATTGCGACCAATCGGGGCCCTTCCGCGTCGCCGCCCGGCAACCGGTGGCGGACCGCCCGCCGCTACGCTGGAGCCAAGACACCCCAGGAGCGCGCGCCATGTCCATCGCCATTCCGACCCCTTCCAACAGTTTTACCCGCCTTGCCGATTTCGCCCTGCGCAGCGGCCCGGAGGACATCCCCGCCAGCACGATGGAGCGCGCGGCGCTTCTCTTGCTCGACACGCTCGGCATCTGCGCGGCCTCCGCCCCGATGGAGGCAGGCGGCATCGCGCGCGACACGGCGCTGGCGCTATACGGCACCGCCGACCCGGCCATGTCGGCGCCGATGCTGTTCGACGGCCGCCCCGCCAGCCGTGCCGGCGCGGCTTTCGCGGCGGCCACGCAGACCGACAACCTGGATGGTCATGACGGCTACAACCCCACCAAGGGCCATATCGGCGTTGCAGTTGCGCCCGCTCTCTCGGTCCTGGCGCAGCACCTGCCGGGGCTGACGGGCCGCGAGGCGCTGGCGGCGCTCGTGGTGGGCTACGAGGTGGCGGGCCGCGCGGGCACGGCGCTTCATGCCACGGTCAGCGACTACCACACCTCAGGCGCGTGGAACGCGCTTGGGGTCGTGGCATTGGCCGCGCGCCTGCGGGGCCTGACGGATGGCCAGCTGCGCCATGCGCTCGGCATCGCCGAATACCATGGGCCGCGCAGCCAGATGATGCGCGAGATCGCCAACCCCACGATGCTGCATGACGGGTCTGGCATGGGGGCGCTGGTGGGGCTGTCGTCGGTCATCATGGCCGAGAAGGGCTTTACCGGTGCCCCTGCAATCACGCTGGAAGCGCCCGAGGCGGAAAGCCACTGGGCGGATCTCTGCAAGGTCTGGCAGACCGAGTTGCAATACGTGAAGCCCTACCCGATCTGCCGGTGGGCACATGCCCCTATCGACGGGGCGAAACTGCTGCGCGCGCGGCACGGGATCGACCACGAAAAGATCGCCCGCATCACGATCCGCAGCTTCGCCGAGTCGATCGCGCTTTACCCCGGCATGCCCGACCACTCGGCACGGGCGCAATACGCGCTGGCTTTCCCGGTCGCCTGGATGCTGGTGAACGGCCATATCGGGCTCGCCCAGATTTCCGGCGAGGGGCTGGCCGACCCTCGCGTCGCGCGCCTTGTCGCGCTGACCGAAGGTGTCGTCGATGCTCGCCACCAGGCAAGGTTCCCGGCGCAGGGCAGATGGGCTGATATCGAGATCGAGATGCAGGACGGATCGGTCTATGAATCGGGCGACCTCAATGCCTCGGGCGGCCCCGATGCGCCCTTCGATGCCGCCACGATCTGCGGCAAGTACATGTCCTTCGCCGCCCCGGTCCTGGGCGAGGCGCGCGCCGGAGCGCTGCGGGACGCGGTGCTTGCACTTCCCCGGACAGATGCGCTTTTCTCGGACGTGAACACGCTGATCACCCCTGCCCCTTGAAGGATTGCCATGACCCGGCCCACCGGCATCATCTGCCCGCTTCTGACGCCGTTCGAAACAGACGGCACCATTGCCCGCGACCTGTGGACGTCCCATGCCAAGTGGGTGCTCGACCAGGGCGCGCATTACCTCTCGCCCTTCGGCACCACCGGAGAGGCTCTCTCGGTCGGGATGGCGGCCCGGATGGAGGCGCTGGACTGGCTGATCGACGCGGGCATTCCCGCCGATCGGCTGATGCCCGGCACCGGGCTGACGGCGCTGCCCGATACGCTGACCCTGTCGCGCCATGCCGTCTCGGCGGGCTGCGCTGGCATCATGGTGTTGCCCTCGTTCTTCTACGGGGCAGTCGGGGACGCGGGGCAAGCGCGCTATTTCAGCGAGTTGATCGACGGGATCGGTGACGCGCGCACGCGGATCATTCTCTATTCCATTCCGCAAAATTCCGGCGTGCCCGTCAGCCCCGCGCTGACCGCCCGCCTCTACGCCGCCTATCCGGACGCCGTGGTGGCCTACAAGGACAGTTCGGGCGACTGGTCCAACACGCAGGCCGTCATCGGAGCCGCGCCCGCCGTGTCGGTTTTTCCGGGCTCCGAAAACTTCCTGTCGCAGGGGCTGGTCGCGGGTGGAGCGGGCTGCATCTCGGCCACGGTGAACCTCAACGCCGCCGCGATCCGGGCGGTCTACGATGGCATGACCGGGGGTCAGGACATGACGGCGGAGGATGCCGCGATTAAGGATTTCCGCGCCAAGGTGCAGAAGGCGGGACTGATCGGCGGCATGAAGGCTTTGATGGCCGTCACCTCGGGCGATCCGCGCTGGCTGTCCCTCGCGCCCCCGCATCTGAACGCCACGATGGCCGAAGGCGAGGCGTTGCAAGTCGAGCTTGGTGCGGCGGCCGCGCATCTGGTCAGATCATGAAGCATCCAACGGTCATCCTGCACACCAATGCCCCGGACGAGGCAGTGACGATCGTCGCAGAGCAGCACCCGGACTTGCCCCTGCACGGCTGCGACAGTTACGAGGCGCTGCCGGGCCTGATTGCTGAAACCGGGGCCGAGGTGATCTACTCGGTGCGTTTCCAGGGGGGGCCGGGCTATCCCGCTGCCGCCGCGCTGTCTCCGCCGGTCAGATGGCTGTCGGTCGGCGGCTCTGGCGTCGATCATCTCGGGGCCTGGGATCCGCAGGCCGTCACTGTGACGAATGCGGCGGGCGTAGCCGCCGATATGATGGCCGAATACGCGCTTGGCACGGCGCTCAGTTTCACCCTCGACCTAGCCCGCTACCGCCGCGACCAGGCTGCGAGGGCCTGGGACCCGGACGCGGGGGTCGAGCCGCTGGAGGGCAAGACCTGCCTCATCCTTGGGCTGGGAAAGACGGGACATGCGGTGGCGCGCCGGATGAAGGCAATGGGGCTTCACGTGATCGGCGTGCGTGCCCGGCCCAAACCCACCGCAAACTGTGACGAGGTGCACGGGATGGCGGCGCTGCCCGATCTGTGGGCACGGGCGGATGTGCTGGTGATCTGCGTGCCGCTTTTGCCCTCGACGCGCGGGATCGTGGATGGGGCGGCTTTCGCTGCCATGAAACCCACGGCGATCCTTGTCGATGTCTCGCGCGGTGGCGTGATCGAGGAGGCACCGCTGCTGGAGGCATTGCAGACAGGGCGTATCCGGGGGGGCGCACGCGATGTCTACGCGCAGGAGCCCCTGCCGCCAGAAAGCCCGTTCTGGGACCTGCCCAACCTCATCCTCACGCCCCATTCCTCTGCCGTCTATGACGGGTGGGCGGCCAGGTCGGTGCGCATGTTCGCCGAGAACCTGGGCCGCTACCGCCGGGGTGAGCCGCTGTCCAACATCGTGGATCCGACCCGGGGCTATTGACGGGCCGCGGGCGGACGCGGGTGGGTGGGCGGGGCGTCTGCCCGCGGCCCGCTAGAGCCGGTCGAACAGGCGTCCGGGCAGGCCCGCATGGCGCGGCAGGCCAAGCGCGCGCATCAGGCCAAAGATCATCGCCTGGTTGGAACTGACCACGGGCTTGCCGGTCGCCTGCTCGATCCGCTCGATGACCTCGACAGAGCGCATGTCCGTACAGCTCAGCACGATGGCCTCCACCCCCGGCCCATCCGCCCGAAGCGCAAGTTCCATCACCTCCGAAGGCGTCAGTTCCCCCTGCCCGTAATTGCCCAGTTCCCGCCCGATATCGGCGCGGAGCACGGTCTCTATCCCCATCTCGGCCAGAAACGCGACCGCCTGGTCGTTGATCTCGCCCAGGTAAGGCGACGAGAAGCCAACCCGCGCCACGCCAAGCGCCTGGATCGCCCCCGCCAGCGCCCCCGCCGCCGTCAGGCTGACCGCCCCCGACAGCGCCTTGATCCGCGCGGCAAGGTCGCGATCGAACGCGGTGCCATGGGTCAGCGTCGCCGAGGTGCAGCCGTAAAGCACGGCAGCAGGCCGGACCCCGGACAGAAGCCGCAGCGTTTCCGAGATATCCGAAGCCCCAAGTCCCGCCATCTGCTCACTTCCGGGGATCTCGTCCACGTCATACCCGCCCATCCGGGCGAAATGCATCGTGCATCCGGGCGGGCACATCGCAACCATGTCGGGTTCCAGGTTGGTGTTGGTGAAGGGCACCAGCACCCCGATCTTGGGGCCGGAACGCGGGTCGGTCATGGGATGTCCTTTCCAAAGGGGGCGATGATGCGGGCCGCCCGGCGCATGGCCTCGGCCGCTCCAATGGTGGCGCGCAGGGCGTGGGGCAGGCCGTAGCCCCCCATGCCCCGCAGCAAGAGCCCTCCGCTTCGCAAGGCCCGGTCGGCGGCGCGGGCGACCTCTTCCGACGCAAAGGGGATCAGCACGAAATTCGTGCTTGGCTCGGGGACGCTGAACCCTGCCAAGCGCAGATCGGCCACAAACTCGGTCCGGATCGCCGCCGTTCTGGCGACAATCCCTTGCATATGGGCGCGGTCTCGCATGGCGGCGGCGGCCATCGCCTGGCTTGCGCCGGAGACGTTGTTGGGATTGAGAAGCTTGCGCATCTCGCCCCCGACCGTCTCGGGGAAAAGGCCCCACCCCACCCGCGCCGAGGCCAGCGCATAGGCCTTGGAAAACGTGCGCAGCACGACCGTATCGCCCCGCGCCACAAGGTCGAAGACCGGGGTGGGGTCTTGCGGATCGAACTCTCCATAGGCCTGGTCGACGACCAGAAGCACATCCGCAGGCAGGCCCGCGCGCAGGCGCAGCAGTTCGGCATTGGGGAGCGCGGTTCCCGTGGGATTACCGGGATTGCAGACGAAAACCAGCTTGGTGCGCCTCGTAATGGCCGCAAGCAGCAGGTCCACGTCGACGCGCAAATTCGGCTCCGGCACGGTGACGTATGACGCCCCTGCCTGTTGACTGGCGATGGCCGTGAACAGGTAGCCATGCGCCGTGCCCAACACCTCGTCGCCCGGCCCCGCAAAGGCCCGGATCAGCGCCCCGATCAGTTCCATCGAGCCTGCGCCGCAGAGGATGCGCTCGCGCGGCTGACCGTGCATTTCGGCAATCGCCTGGCGCAGGGCGTGCCAGTCAGGATCGGGATAAAGCGCCGCGCTGGCCAGCGCCGCCTGCCCGGCTTCCAGTGCCCTTGGCGAGGGGCCGAAGGCACTTTCGTTCTGGGCCAGTGACACCATCCCGGCCTCCCCCAGGTCGGCCAGTGCATAGGGGGCCATCGCGGCCACGGCGGCGACGGGGCGGATCATGGTTGCCCCCGGTAGCGCGCCGCGCCCTCGGCTGTCACCAGCCCGGCCGCCAGGTCGGCAGCCAGCCTGTCAGGGTCGCGCCCTTCGGGCGGCCCGTAGCCGCCGCCCCCCGGTGTCTCGAAGATCAGCCGTTCCCCCGGCCCAATCCGCAATTCGCACTTGCCGGGAATATCCTCGGCCCGCCCGGCCACACGGATACGGCCCGGCGCGCCCGCAAGACCGCCCTCGCGGCCCCTGGCGGCGTTTTTCACCCGTTCGACGGAGAGGAACACGAGGAAGGCTTCCCCGATGGCCGAGCTCATCTCGATGCGCTGCCCCAGCCCACCACGCCATGTTCCCGCGCCGCCGCTGGCGGGGCGCAGTTCGCGCTGCCACAGGATCACCGGGGCAACCGCCTCGGGGATTTCCCCCTGACTGCCGAACACCCCCGCGGGATAGGCCGTGGCCGAGAGCCCGTCCGAGACCGCCCGCGCCCCGGTGCCGCCATTATGGACCAGTTCCACCGCGAACTGCCGGCCGCCTGTGCGGGCTGCCTCGGGCGCGTGGCGCAGGGGCAGGTCATACATGCAGGACGCGCCCTCGGCAGGCACCTGACCCGGCATGGCCTGCGCCAGACACCCAAGCACGAGGTCGGGCGTCATCTGCCCAAGCGTGTGGCGCATGGCTACCGGCGCGGGGCGTTGTGCGTTCAGGATGCAGCCCGGCGGGCCGGACACCGTGAAAGGCGCCAGCGAGCCTGCATTGTTCGGGATGTCCGGGCCGATAAGGCAGCGCAGGGCGAAGACCGAATAGGCTGTTGCGTAATTCAGGGGCACGTTGATGCCTTTTGCCGAACAGCCCGAGGTGCCGGCGAAATCGAGATGCAGGCCCTCTGGGCTGACCGTCAGCGCCGCGTGAAGCTCCAGT
>NZ_CAXREX010000223.1:0-4031 GCF_964229645.1 Nioella sp.
CCCGCTCGGCCTGCCATTGGGCCGTCATTTCCGCCGATTTCTGCTGAAGCTCGGACAGGTCCTTTTGCAGCTTCTCCAGCCGGTCCTTCGAGGCTGCATCATCCTCTTTCTTCAACGCCTCGGCCTCGATCTGCTTTTGCAGGATGTCGCGGTCGAGCGCGTCAAGCTCCTCGGGCTTCGAATCCACCTCCATCCGAAGGCGGCTTGCGGCCTCGTCAACAAGGTCGATGGCCTTGTCGGGCAGGAAGCGGTCGGTGATGTAGCGATGGCTGAGCATCGAGGCCGCCACCAGCGCCGCATCAGAAATCCGCACGCCGTGATGCAGTTCGTATTTTTCCTTGATGCCGCGCAGGATCGACACGGTGTCTTCCACCGTCGGTTCTTCCACCATCAGCGGCTGGAACCGGCGGGCAAGCGCCGCGTCTTTCTCCACATACTTGCGGTATTCATCCAGCGTGGTGGCCCCCACGCAGTGCAATTCACCCCGCGCCAGGGCCGGCTTGATGAGGTTCGCCGCATCCATCGCGCCATCGGTCTTGCCCGCGCCAACAAGCGTGTGCATCTCGTCGATGAAGAGGATGATTTCACCGGCGGCCGCGGTGATCTCGTTCAGCACGGCCTTCAGCCGTTCCTCGAACTCACCCCGGTATTTCGCACCAGCAATCAGCGCGCCCATATCAAGCGCCATTAGCGTCTTGTTCTTCAGGCTTTCCGGCACGTCGCCATTGACGATCCGCAGGGCCAGGCCTTCCGCGATCGCCGTCTTGCCGACGCCGGGTTCGCCGATCAGCACCGGGTTGTTCTTGGTGCGGCGGCTCAGCACCTGCATGGCGCGGCGGATTTCCTCGTCGCGACCGATGATCGGGTCGATCTTGCCCTCGCGCGCCGCTTCCGTCAGGTCGCGGGCATATTTCTTGAGCGCCTCGTAGCTGTCTTCGGCCCCGGCACTATCCGCCGTGCGCCCCTTGCGCAGATCGTTGATCGCGGCATTGAGCGCCTGGGCATTCACGGCGCCCGCATCCAGCGCGTCCTTGGCTTTGGATTTCACCATGGCCAGCGCGGTCAGAATCCGTTCGACGGCAACGAAACTGTCGCCCGCCTTCTCGGCCAGCTTCTCGGCCTCGGCCAGCACCTTTGCGGTCTGCCCATCCATGTAAAGCTGCCCGGAATCGCCGGTCACTTTAGGAAGCTTCGACAGCGCCAGGTCGACGCTTTCCACCACGCGACGGGCGTTGCCGCCCGCCCGGCTAATGAGGTTCGAGGCCATGCCCTGATCATCGTCGAGCAGGGCTTTCAGCAGGTGTTCGGGAACGAGTTTCTGGTGATCTTCGCGCTGAGCGATGGTCTGCGCGGCCTGAAGGAAACCGCGCGCGCGGTCGGTGAACTTCTCCAAGTTCATGCCAAGTCTCCTTTTCAAAGCGCCTGGCTATGACCCCGCCCGGTATCCGGCACGCGGGCCTTTTGCAGGCCTTGTCAACTAGATGGGGAAGGACACGGGCCATCACAAGACCGCGACCGGGGATTCATTTACAGAAATTTATTCTCATTTCTTTTGAACCGGGCGCTGCCCTCGTCCGACACATGACTGAACCGCTGAACAGGACCCCAGCCCATGACCCGCATCGCCCTGACCCATGTTGCCTATGACGCCCGCCGCGCCTGTTTTCATGCCCGCGCCGTTGTCGATGGCCGTCCGGCAGTCGACTGCCGGTGGTCCGGCCCCCAAAGCGCCGATTTCGACCGCGTCGCCTCGGGCCTGGCACAAGAGGCCCGCCGCCACGCGGTCTGACATTCCCCAAGGCGCAGCCGCCCGTCCCGTCCCTCAACCCAAGGCTGCGCCCCAGACAGGAAGACCGCCCGTCCCTCAAGGTCTCCTGCTGCCCGGCCCGGTCGCTTCCCCGCGACCGGGCCGTTTTCCTGCTCGGGGATGACACGCCCGTTTGGGAACGACCATGGACAAGGGGGGGCACCCGGCCTAAAGCTCCGGCAGCAACCCCGATAGGAGAGCCGCCATGAGTGATGACCGCCTGATCGCAGCCCTGGACGTGCCCAATGCCCTGCAAGGCCTTCAACTGGCCCGGCAACTCGGGGACAGCGTGAGTTTCTACAAGATCGGCCTTGGCATGCTGACCGGCGGGGGGCTGGCGCTGGCCAATGAGCTCAAGCAGGATCACGGCAAGCGCATCTTTCTCGACATGAAGCTCTTCGATATTGGGGCCACGGTCGAAGCGGCAGTTCATGGGCTGGCCCAGTATGACCTGGACTTCCTGACCGTGCATGGCGACCCCCATGTGGTGCGCGCCGCCAAGGAAGGCGCGTCGGGCAAGGGGCTCAAGATCCTTGCCGTGACCATCCTGACATCGCTCGACCGCGCCGATCTCGATGCCAGCCTGATCAAGCAGGGCGACCTGCACGAGCTTGTGCTGGAACGCGCCGCGCGCGCCTTCGACGCCGGCGCGGATGGCGTCATCGCCTCGCCACAGGAAGCCGCCGCGATCCGGGCCCTACCCGAAGCCGAGGGCCGATTGATCGTCACCCCGGGCGTGCGTCCAGCTGGTGCCGCGCTCGGAGATCAGAAGCGCGTGGCAAGCCCGGCCCAGGCCATTGCCGACGGGGCCGATCACATCGTGGTCGGACGCCCGATCTGGCAGGCGGCAAACCCGCGCGCGGCAGCAGACGCGATCCTGTCGGAGATTTCGGGGATCTGAGCCGGAGGGTTGCGAGGGGCCAGCCCCTCGCGCTCCCCGGGGTATTTTTCCAAAGAAGAAGGACAATTTTAATCGAATTGTCGCGACTTCAGTTCTCGTTGATGTCGTGGTCGAAGGTCTTCACCTGGCCGCGATAGACGCCCAGGAAGCGGCGCAACAGCAGCCAGGCCAACAGCGAGACCACGGCGAAGCTGAGCAGCAGAACCGGGATCGAGCCGGTGATGAAGGCGGCGGGCGCCCCGCCGATCAGCAGAACCAGCGCGATCGCCCCTGCCCCGATCCCGAACCCCAGAAGGACGAAGGTGGGCAGGATGACCTCGCCGATCGCCAGCAGGATCGCAAGCGCCCCCCAGGCCCACCAGGTGTTCCAGATATCCATCAGCCCCGGCCCTTCAGCATCTGGAAGGCCTTGCCGAAGGCATCGGCGGCGTCGGCGGGCACAATGATGGTCTGCGATCCGTTTCCGGTCGCCATCTGGCCAAGCGCCTCGACCTGCTTCAGCGCCACCTGATACTGCGCGGCTTCCAGGCCGTTATCGGCAATCGCGGCGGCCACGACGCCCGTCGCATAGGCTTCGGCATCGGCCTGGATACGGCGCGCCTCGGCCGTCTTCTGGGCGGCGTAAAGCTCGGCGTCGGCGGCAAGTTCCACGGCCCGCTTCCGACCTTCTGCCTCGGTCACCTGCGCCCGGCGGGCCCGTTCGGCGTTGAGCTGTTGCAGCATCGCGTCACGCGTGGCCTGGTCGAGATTGACGTCGAGGATCTCGGCCCGCGTGACCTCGATCCCCCAGGCATCGACCGCATCCTCGACGCTGGCCTTGATCTGGGTGATCAGCGCGGACCGGTTCGACTGCACCTCGTCGAGGTCCATCTTGCCGATCTCGGCCCTGACGATCCCCGCCACCGTGGTGGCAATCGCGGCATCTACATCGCGGATCCGGTAGACGGTCTTTTCCGGTTCCAGGATGCGGTAAAAGACGCTGGTATCGATCTGCACCAGCACGTTGTCCTTGGTGATCGCGTCCTGCGTCGCGTTGGGTAACTGACGTTCCAGGATGGAAATCTTGTGCGCCACCCGATCGAGGAAGGGCACGATGAAGTTGATCCCCGGCCCGAGGACCGCGCGCAGCCGGCCAAAGCGTTCGACCACGTGTTTTTCGGACTGCGGAACAATCCGCACGCCGAGGAAAATGCAAAGCAGGATAAAGACCGCCAGCAGGAGGAACACGATGTTCCCGCCGAGGAATTCGGCGATCAGCGACTCAATGGGCATCGAAGGACCTTTCTCGGAAATAATCTTCGACTTATGTAAGCATGGCCGGAG
>NZ_CAXREX010000224.1:0-24829 GCF_964229645.1 Nioella sp.
TGCAAGAAGGCGAAGCCATCGTGCACCCCTGGGTGAACAAGTCGCTGGAACGGGCGCAGGCGAAGGTCGAAGGTCGCAACTTCGACATCCGCAAGCAGCTTCTGAAATTCGACGACGTGATGAACGATCAGCGTAAGGCCATCTTCGGTCAGCGCATGGAGATCATGGCCGCCGAGGACATCAACGACGTTGTCGAGGACATGCGCCACCAGGTGGTCGACGACCTGGTCGAGATCTACATGCCGCCGCGATCCTACGCCGATCAGTGGGACACCGAAGGCCTGCGCGAAGCGGTGCAGAAGGCCCTGGCACTTGACCTGCCGATCCAGGATTGGGCGGACGAGGAAGGCGTCGACGACGAAGAAATCGCAGCCCGGATCTGCAAGGCAGCAGATGAGCACATGGCCAAGAAAGCGGTCGATTTCGGCCCCGAAAACATGCGCCAGATCGAAAAGCAGCTTCTGTTGCAGACCATCGACACCAAGTGGCGCGAACACCTTTTGACGCTGGAACACCTGCGCTCGGTCGTGGGCTTCCGCGGCTACGCACAGCGCGACCCGCTGAACGAGTACAAGACCGAGGGCTTCCAACTGTTCGAGATGATGCTCGACAGCCTGCGCTCGGACGTGACCGAGAAGCTGAGCCGGATCCAGCCGCTTTCGCCCGAGCAGCAGCAGGAACTCATGCGCCAGATGCAGGAACGCCAGGCCGCAGCACAGGGTGCAGCCGATGCTGCCGCAGCCGCCGCCTCTGGCCCTGACCCCGAGGCCCCCGCGCCGCTTCTGGACGGGTTCGACGAGAACAACCCCGACACCTGGGGCAACCCGGGCCGCAACGACGCCTGCCCCTGCGGCTCTGGCAAGAAGTTCAAGCATTGCCACGGGCGTCTGTGACCCCGGCCAAGCTCTGACCGAAACTTATGGAACCGCCCCGCGAACCTCGTGGGGCGGTTTTGTCTTTCCCCGGCAATTCCCTTGGGTTTCCGCAATATCGCCCAATTCCGCCGCGATTGTTTCCGGGTCATAAACCCGGAGTGCGTCATGAAACTCGCAACGCGTGCCATCGCCCCGATCATTGTCGGCGCAGGCGTCTTTACCATCGGCCTCATGTGGCCTGAAACCCGCAGCGCGGACGCCCAATCCCTCGGGTCGGGCCCCGAGTTGCAGGCGCAGCTCGATGCGCTTCCCGGCGAGGCGCCTTCCGCACCCGCGCTTGACCAACCGCAGCGCCGGCTTGTTCAGGCAGCCGGGGTTGGCGGCACCATGACGGATATGCCGCTCAGCCCCTTTGGTCTGCCCTGCGGCCTGTCGGTCAGCGCCATGGCCGCCGAAGGCGGGATCGTCGCGCTCGACATCATGGACCCCTGCCAGGCACATTCGCGCGTCGTGATCGAGCATTCGGGCCTGAACCTGACCGGGCGCACCGATGTCATGGGCCTTCTGACCATGGATATCCCCGTCTTCGAGAACCCCGCCTTCTTCACCGTGCGCATGCCCGACGGGACCAGCGACACGGCCCTCGCGATCGTGTCAGACCTGGGTGACTATTTCCGCGTTGGCCTGCAATGGAACGAGGACCGTCAGCTTGAACTGCACGCCCTCGAATTCGGCGCCACCTACGGCGAAAGCGGTCATGTCTGGCTGGATCAGCCCGGTTCGGTCGACAGTGCCATGGCCGGGGAAGGCGGTTTCGTGATGCAGGTGGGCAGCACCGATGTCGAAGCGCCGATGCTGGCCCAGATCTACAGCTTCCCCCGTGACACGCTCGGGCACCAGGGCAACGTGCGCCTGTCCATCGAGGCCCCGGTGACCGAAACCAATTGCGGCCAGCCGACAGAGGCCCGGACCCTGGAATTGCAGGAAGACGGCCTTGTCTCGGTCGTGGAGCTGACCTTCACCCTGCCCGGATGTGACGCCGTGGGCGACTATCTGCTGTTGCAAAATCTGCTGCAGGACCTGAGAGTCGCGTCAAACTGATCTTACCGGCAAGACGCCCCATGCATTCGATTGTCAGGGCGGCCGTAGTGGCCGCCCTTCTTCTTTTGACCAGTCCCTTCTCTGCCCTGGCGCAGGACGTGGAACTGCGGTCTCTGGACGGGTCTATCGAACTGTCGGGCACGCTGATCGGGTTCGACGGCGAATTCTACCGGGTCGATACGATATTCGGGCCGCTCACCGTCAGCGCCCAGGGGGTCAGCTGCCGTGGGCCAGGCTGCCCAGACCTGCAGAACTTTGTCGCCGAACTGCGTTTCGCAGGTGCGCCGCTGATCGCGACACAGCTTTTCCCGGCGCTGATCGAACGCTTTGCCGCCGACCGGGGCATGATCGTGCGCAGGCAGGTCCTGGCCGAGAACCGCTCGCTCTTTGCGCTTGTGCGCGAGGCGGATGACACCCTCGCCGCGCGGTTTTACGTCACCGCCAGCAGCAGCGATGCGGGGCTCGAGGCCCTGATTGCACGCGACACGGACGTGGCGCTGACCCTGCGCCAGCCGGGAGGGGAAGAGCGTGCAGCAGCCGAGGCCGCCGACCAGGGCGACCTGTCGCTGGTGGCGCGCAGCCGGGTTTTGGCGCTCGATGCTCTGGTGCCCCTGGTGGCACCGGGCAATCCCGTCGATGCCCTGTCGCTGGAGGACCTGGCGCGCATTTTCGCAGGAGAGGTCACCAACTGGCAGGATCTGGGCGGACCCGATGCGCCCATGGCCCTGCACCTTATGACCGCCGCCTCCGGCCCCGGGCAGGACGTGGCGGCACGGATTCTTGCCCCCTTCGATCTGACCGCCTCGCCTGCGGTCATCCGGCACGAGAACCCCGCCGACCTTGCAGATGCCGTCGCGCAGGACCCGTTCGCGATCGGGATTGGCGCATTCTCTCAGGCCGGCAACGCGCTGACCCTGCCTTTGCGCGGTGTCTGCGGCTTTTCCCAGGCTGCGACTCCCGACAGCATCAAGTCCGAAGACTACCCCCTGACCGCGCCCTTGCTGATGGTTCTGCCCGCCCGGCGCATGCCGCTTCTGGTGCGCGATTTCATGCGGTTTTTCGAAAGCGCCGAGGCCGATCGCGTGATCCGGCGCCTTGGCTTCGTGAACCATGCGATCACCAGCCTGCCACTCTCGGAACAGGGCACGCGCCTGGCGAATGCCGTCGCTGCCGCCGGGGACGAGATCGGCCTTGAGGAGCTCCAGGGCCTCGTGGGCGCCCTGTCGGGAACGGAGCGGCTGTCACCCACCTTCCGCTTCGAGGAAGGCACGACCGAACTGGACGCACAGTCTCTGGCCGCCGTGTCGCGCCTCGCGCGCGCCATCGAGCGGGGGGCCTTTGACGGGCGCGAACTGATCTTCGTTGGCTTTTCCGATGGGCAGGGTCGCGCCAGCGCGAATCTGAGCCTGTCGCGGGGTCGCGCCGAAGCGGTGCGGCTGGCCATCATGGACGCTGCCTCGGAAGGCGACCTGAACCGCGTCCGCCTGCGCGTGGCAGGCTTCGGAGAAGCCATGCCCATGGCCTGCGACGACACGGCGGCTGGCCGCGCCGTCAATCGCCGGGTCGAGGTCTGGCTACGCTAACCCGTTATTCGGCGGCAATCCCCTGTAGCACCCGGCGCGGCGGACGGCCGAACCTGCGGGAAAAGTCACGGCTGAACTGGGCCGGGCTTTCATAGCCCACGCTAAGTCCAGCCTCGGTGACGGATACTGCACCCTGCTCCAATAGGCGCAACGCCTCCGACAGCCGAATATCTTTCTGGAACTGCAATGGGGTCGTTCCTGTCACCGCCTTGAAGTGATGATGAAACGCCGACTGCCCCATGCCGGCCTCTCGCGCCAGATCGGCCAGCCGATGCACCCGGGCGTAATCGCGCCGGATCAACGCCGCGACCCGGGCGATCCTGCTTTCGTGACTACTGGGAGATACCAACCGTCGCAGCATTGCCCCCGCCGGGGACCGAAGCAGATGAAAGTGAAGCTCGGTCAATAGCAGCGGTGTCAAAACGCTGTCTTCGGGCGTCTTGGGACGGATTGCCAGCAGTCGCGCCAGCGTCTCCAGAATGGCTGACCCCGCCACCGTTGCCTGAAGGACAGAGGCCGCTTGCCCTGCATCTGCACTTGTCAGGCTCTGTTCCAGCGTTCGGACGCGTTCCAGGTCGATCGGCAGAATGAGCGCCAGATACGGCACCCCGGTTATCCGGGCCGTCACCGGCGTGTCGTGCGACACGACAAGCATGTCCCCACGGCCAAGGCGGACCGATCCTGCATGGCTTGTCGTTTCCTTCGATCCCTGAAGGATCAGGCAAATCACTGGGTGATAGACACTTGCCTCTATCAGGCGCGGCGCGGCTTCCCGAACTGGAAAGAGATCACCAACGACAGCGTCCCTGTTTTGCTCAACTAGGGCTATCAGCTCATCAATCGTCGCTGCCATCATATCTCTCCCTACCGTCTCGCCTCAGCATTGCACATTTCAACGACGCGATTGAGCGAAATTTCGATCTTCGCAGGATCAGGCAAGTTTTTCACAGCATCCGGCAAGCCGGCCTTTCCGTCTGGTTCTATCTTTGGATCGTCACCGAAGGAGACCCGACATGCCCCCACTTCAGACTCGATTCCCGCTTGGAAAGACCCAGATTCCCGCCGTTGGATTCGGCACCTACCTGATCTCGAACGACGATGCGGCACAGACCGTGGCAGAGGCCATTTCCATCGGCTACCGTCATATCGACACCGCCGCTGGCTATCAGAACGAGGCCGGGGTCGGTGCGGGAATCGACCACGGGCTTGCCCTTGCGGGCATCGACCGGGATGACCTGTTCGTGACGACAAAGCTTTGGCCCGGAAACGCAAACTGGGGCGATCCCCCGAAAGGCTATGACGAAACCCGCGCGGCATTCGAGGCCAGCCGAGCGGCGCTTGGGCTGGAGGTGATCGACCTTTACCTGATCCACGCGCCCTCGGGCGGTGAGAAGCGCGTTGAGGAATGGCGAGCGCTCTGCGATCTGAAGTCCGAAGGAGCCATTCGCGCCATTGGCGTCAGCAACTTCACCCGCGACCATATCGAGGAAATCCGCGCCGCTGGCCCGCCGATGCCGGAGGCCAACCAGGTCGAGTTGCACCCGTGGTCTCAAAAGCCCGATCTTGTCGCATATCTCAGGGCCGAGGGCATCCTGCCGATCGCCTACAGTTCCCTTGTCCCGCTATCGACCTGGCGCACCAAGCCGGGCCAGGAGTCGGCCAAGACGGACCAGATGAAGTCCGACGGCCAAAGCGATACCTCCCCCTTTCGCCACATGGCCGCGAAATATGGCGTGACCGAAGCGCAGCTGTTGCTGAAATGGGGGGTGCAGAACGGCTTCCCCGTGCTGCCCAAAAGCATGTCTCCTGACAGGATGCGCCAGAACCTCGATCTTGCCGGGTTCGACATCGACCCCGGGGATATGGCCGATATCGCCGGGATGGACAGGGGCGACGGGGTGGCCTGGGCCATTGGTGACCCAAGCAAACTGGGCTGAACTCTCGGGGGCCTTACAGGTAACCCTCGGACCGAAAGCTGAGCGTCGCGGATTTTCCGATCACCAGGTGGTCATGGATCACGATGTTCAGCACGTCGGCCGCATCCCGGATGGCGTAGGTCATGTCCACATCCGCCTGGCTCGGTGTCGGGTCGCCAGAGGGGTGGTTGTGCACGAGGATCAGGGCCGAGGCATTCAGCTCCAGCGCGCGCTTGACCACCTCGCGCGGATAGACGGGGACGTGATCCACCGTTCCGGTCTGCTGCTCCTCATCTGCAATCAGAACGTTCTTTCGATCGAGGAAGAGAATGCGGAACTGTTCCAGGTCACGATGGGCCATGGCGCTCTGGCAATAGTCCAGTAGCGCATCCCAGGATGACAGGATCGGCTTCTTCAGAACCTTTGCGCGCGCCATGCGATGACCGATAGCCTCGATCAGCTTCAGCTCGAACACCACCGCATCGCCCACACCCTGAACGTCCTTCAGCCGCGCAGGCGCGGCTGCAAGCACATGGTTGAGATCGCCAAAGGCCTTGAGCAACCGCTTGGCCAGCGGCTTGGTATCGCCGCGCCGGATGGCACGGTAGAGCACCATTTCAAGCAGTTCATAATCCGGAACCGCCGCCGCACCACCCTCGGTAAAGCGCTGGCGCAGGCGCTGTCGATGGGCCTTGCGATGGTCCTCGACCCTCTCGGGCTCTCGGGCGGGCGGCATTGCGGGGCGGCACGGCGTGCCCGGATCGAACTCGAAACCGGGCAGCCTTTGTTCCTCGAATCGCTGGCGAAGGCGGGTCATGCGCCAAGGATTCGCCAAGGATGGTTAACGCACGGTTAGCGCGGACCGTCAGTCATAGGTGAGGCTGTTGGCCGTGCGCCCCGACAAGCTCTGACGCAGCGAGTCTCCGTCGGTGACGGGCACGAGCGCAAGGTTGATATTGCCTACGGTCAGGTAGCTTTCCGGCTGGTTCGGGTTCGGATGCGCCGTCAGCCGCAGCAGCATCGGCCCGATCGCAGGGTCGACATAGCGCCCCACAAGGTGAACCCCCATATGGCCGTTGAACTCGAACACCTCGATGGCCAGCACCTCGGCGTCCTGAAAACCCTGCACAGCCACCGGGAACACGCGTTCCTGCAACAGGTTGGCAGAGAGTTGCAGACGGGTGGCCTGCGGGTCCTCGGCCTCTTCGGCCATGGGAATCGTGGCCGTGACGACCTGGATGTTCTCCACGAACTGGCGCGGCTCTCCGGTCACGAAGGTAAGGCGCAGGAAAGCGCCACCTTCGGGCTGGCCATCGGCGATCAGCTCAACCTGGTCCTGGTCGGGCACCTGCAAGGTGAAGGGCGCGGGCACCGGAACGCCGTATTGGCGCGTATAGGCCTCATCGAAGATGAAGATCCGGTTCGAACTGACGCCCTCCAGCTCAAACAGGTTGAACTCGACGCTGCCCGATACCTGCGCCTGGGCGCAAGCCGACCAACCGACCATTGCCATGATGACTGCCAGAAAGATCCGCATGGTGCCCCCTTCGCAAACCTGCCGCCCAGCCTAGGCGCGGGGCGGGCAAGGGTCAAACGCGCAGCTCAGCCCCAGGTGGGGTGGAACTTGCCGCCGGGCGACAAGGTAAAGATATCGAACCCGTCCGCGGTGACACCGATGGAATGCTCGAACTGTGCCGACAGGCTCTTGTCGCGGGTGACCGCCGTCCAATCGTCGGCCAGAACCTTGGTTTCGGGACGGCCCAGGTTCACCATCGGCTCGATCGTGAAGAACATGCCCTCTTCCAGAACCGGGCCTGTTCCGGGGCGGCCATAGTGCAGAACGTTGGGCGGCGCGTGAAACACCTGACCCAGACCATGCCCGCAGAAGTCACGGACAACCGACATCCGATGGCCTTCCACATAGGTCTGGATGGCATGGCCGATATCGCCAAAGGTGTTGCCGGGCTTGACCGCCTCGATCCCCTTGAAAAGAGCATCATGCGTGACCTGGACCAGCCGCTCCGCCTTGCGGCTCAGGCTGCCCGCCACGTACATCCGGCTGGTATCCCCGAACCAGCCATCCACGATCACGGTCACATCGATATTCAGGATGTCGCCGTTCTTGAGCGTCTTGGGGCCGGGAATGCCGTGGCAGACCACGTGATTGACCGAGATGCAGCTGGCGTGCTGGTAGCCCTGGTACCCGATCGTGGCCGAAGTGGCGCCAGCCTCGTTCACAAGGCGTTCGATCTCGGCATCGATTGCTTCGGTCGTGACGCCGGGCTCAACCATTGCGGCGATATCGTCGAGAATGCGAGCGGCCAAGGCACCGGCCTTGTGCATGCCTGCGAAATCACCGGGGTTGTGAATGCGGATGCCGTCCCGGGTCAGACGGCCTTCGAACTTGTCCAACGTCAACGCTCCTTGGGCCTTATCGGCCTGCAACCTAGGGCAGGATGCGCCCGGATGCCAGAGCCGCAGGGCCGATTTGCCGCCACGCCCCCATTGCGGTAGCCATGGGGGAAGCGGGACAGGCAAGAGGAGCACGTGACATGGACGCGCTGAGCAATCTGATGACACTCGATATCGGCGGTGGCCGCACGCTCGGAGACGTGCTGACACTGGATTTCCTTGCGCAGATGGTGGGCAGCGTCCTTGCCGCCATCCTGCTGCTGTTTGCAGCGTTCATCATCGGCGGATGGGTGCGGCGCAAGATCGTTCAGGTGGCCCTGGCGCGCGAGGAACTGGACGACACGCTGTTCACCTTCTTCGGCAACCTTGCCCGCTACGCTGTGCTGGTGCTTGCCCTGGTCGTGGTGATGAACACCTTCGGGGTTCAGACAACCTCGCTCGTGGCTGCGATCGGCGCTGCGGGCCTGGCCATCGGCCTGGCGCTGCAGGGAACGCTGTCGAACCTCGCCGCCGGGGTCATGATCATCCTGTTCCGGCCGATCAAGCTGGGCGATTTCGTCTCTGTTTCAGGGGTTTCCGGCACCGTCAAAGACATCTCGCTTAACACGACGGAGCTTGCGACGGTCGACAATGTGCAGGTGATCGTGCCGAATGCCCAGGTCTGGGGCAGCGTCATCACCAACTATTCGGTCTACGACACGCGTCGCGCCGAGTGGATCTTCGGCGTGTCCTACGGGGCTAACCTCGCGACGGCAGAGAAGGTCATCCGTGATACGATCCTGTCCGATCCGCGCGCTCTGAAAGACCCCGCGCCGTTTTGCCAGGTGAACAACCTCGGCGACAGTTCCGTGGATTTCCTGGTGCGGGTCTGGTGCAAATCGTCGGACAAGTTCTCGTTCGAGGCCGATATGAAACGGCTGGTGAAAGAGGCGCTGGATGCCGCGGGGATCGACATTCCCTTCCCGACACAGACCCTCATTCAAGTGTCGGAATAGTCTCTAACTAAGGGATATCGACCCGAACCGCTCCGCCAAGCCACACGCCTTCGGGCGTGATCCGGCAGTCGTGGCACAGTGTCTCGACACCCGCCGCGCGCGCCTCGGCATAGGCGGCGGCATAGGTCGGGTCGATGTCGGCTGCCAGGGTGAACGCCTCGCAGTCGGTGCGCTGGATCAGGTAGAACATCACGGCGCGGTGCCCCTGCCCCACCATAGCCGACAGTTCCGCCAGGTGCTTGGCTCCGCGCGCGGTCTTGCTGTCGGGAAACTCTGCAAGGGCCGGCTGACGGGACAACGTGACAGACTTTACCTCCACATAGGCATCCCGCCGCTCGGGGTCTGACAGGAGGAAATCGATCCTGCTCGCCTCCCCGTATTTCACCTCGGGACGCACCGTCTCGTAGCCCTCCAACCCCGCGACCTCGCCCGCCTCCAGCGCGGCGCGCAGCATCCGGTTGGGCAGGCTGGTATCGACCCCGGTGAAATCACCGTTCTCATGGTCGACCAGCCGCCATCCGAATTTCAGCTTCTTCTTCGGATCGTCATTGGGCTCCAGCCAGACGCGCATGCCCGGTTCGGCCAGCCCCATCATGCTGCCCGGATTGGCGCAATGGGCGGTTATTTCGCGCCCATCCTCCAGCCGACAATCGGCAAGGAAGCGTTTGTAGCGACGGATCAGCCGGGCAGGGACGAGAGGGGTTTGAAAGCGCATGGCCCGGGCCTATACCTGAGCGCGAGACGAGGCAAGGAACACGCTCATGCCCAACCCAACCGCCGCGATGCTGGTGATCGGAGACGAGATCCTGTCGGGCCGGACCCGTGATTCGAACATGCACCACCTGGCGCAGCAACTGACGGCGCATGGTATCGACCTGTGCGAAGCGCGCGTCGTGGCCGACACCCATCAGGGCATCGTTGCCGCCGTTCAGGCCCTGTCAGCGTCCTATGACCACGTCTTTACCTCGGGCGGCATCGGGCCCACCCATGACGATATCACCGCCGAGGCGGTGGCTGCCGCCTTCGATACCCCGATCAGTATTCGGGACGACGCCCGCGAACTGTTGCAGGCCCATTACGACCGGTCGGGGCAGGAGCTGAACGAGGCGCGCCTGCGCATGGCCCGCATTCCCGATGGTGCGGCGCTGATCGACAACCCGGTGTCCACCGCGCCCGGTTTCACCCTGCGCAATGTGCATGTCATGGCCGGGGTCCCGTCGGTGTTCGAAGCGATGGTCGCCTCGGTTCTGCCGACGCTGACAGGGGGCGCGCCGCTCTTGTCCCAGACCATCCGCATCGACCGCGGCGAGGGCGAGATCGCCGGGCCGCTGACCGAACTGGCGGAGGCCAACCCCGAGGTGTCCATCGGCTCCTATCCCTATATCCGAAACGGGGTCTATGGCTCCAACATCGTCGTGCGTGGCACAGACGGACCACAGATCGACGCGGTGATCACCGAGCGTGCGCGGCTCTTCCCGGAGAGCGTATGACAGTCTCTGTTTCAGGCCTTTTCGACTGTTGCGAGGCCACCTGGCCCGCGGCATCCCGCACCCGGATCGGCCCGTGGCTTGTGCGTGACGGGCAAGGCGCAGGCAAGCGCGTGTCCTCCGTGACGGCCGAAGCCGGCTGGACCACCGAGGACATCCCGCTGGCCGAGCAGGCCTGTCGCGATCTTGGGCAGGACCTCTTGTTCCAGATCAGGCCCGAAGACGCTGAGCTAGACACGGTGCTTGCCGATCGGGGCTATGACATCATCGACCCGGTGGATTTCCTCGTGGCCCCGGTCGAGGCCCTGACCGCCGATCTGCACCGGCTTGCCGCCATCCCCTGCTGGCCGCCCCTCGCCGTTCAGGCCGAGATCTGGGCCGAGGGCGGAATCGGACCCGCGCGCCGCACCGTGATGGAGCGCGCCGAGGGGCCCAAGACGGCCCTGATGGGGCGTCATGATGACCACCCCGTCGCCACCGCCTTCGTGGCCATTCACCAGGGCACCGCGATGCTGCACGCGTTGGAAGTGTCGAAGGACGCGCGGCGCAAGGGGATTGGGCGCAGGATGATGCAAGGTGCCGCAAACTGGGCCGTGCGCAACGGTGCGCGGGATCTTGCCGTCTTGGTTGTCAAGGCCAACAAAGCGGCTCAAACTCTCTACGCCTCTCTGGGAATGCGCCCGGCAGGTGCTTATCATTACCGTATCAAGAAAGGCTGAGCCCGTGGCGAAACCGAACCCGAATGCAACCGCGCTGAATCTGCCGCCGCTCGACCCGCTGCCGGAGGCGACGCAGAAGTATTTCGACATCTGCGACGACAAGCTGGGGATGATCCCCAACGTGTTGGCCGCCTATGCCTTCGACGTGGAAAAGCTCAACAGCTTTACCGCGATGTATAACGACCTGATGCTCGGCCAAAGCAACCTGTCCAAGCTGGAACGCGAGATGATTGCGGTGGTGGTTTCGGCCGTGAACCGCTGCTTTTACTGCCTGACCGCCCATGGCCAGGCGGTGCGGGCGCTTTCGGGCGATCCGAAGCTGGGCGAAATGTTGGTCATGAACTATCGCGTGGCCGATCTGGACCCGCGCCAGCGCGCGATGCTGGATTTTGCCGTGCAGATGACCGAAGCCAGCGCCAGGATCGAAGAGGCCGACCGGCAGGCGCTGCGCGACGTGGGCTTTAGCGATCGCGATATCTGGGACATTGCCTCGGTCGCGTCTTTCTTCAACATGACCAACCGCATGGCCTCGGCCGTCGATATGCGGCCCAATGATGACTATCACGGGATGAACCGCTGATCCGCCGCGCGCTCATATCCTTCGCAGCGCTGGCCGCCGCCCTGCCTGCCCTGGCCCAGGAGCTGGAGCTGCCGGGCGTGGCCGAACTTGCCCACGAGGAAGACGAGAGCGCGACCTTCTACAGCCTGCCCGTCAGCCCCTGGTTGGGCACCGGGGCCGAGATGCTGACCGCCGAGGGGGCGCTGTCACGCACGGTCTGGCAGGTGATGGACTTCGACGGCAACAGTGCGCAACTGATGGCGCCCCTGCGCGCGCAGATCGAGGCACAGGGCTATGCCCCGGTCTTTGCCTGCGATTCCACGCTGTGTGGCGGTTTCGATTTCCGCTTCGCGATGGACGTCACGCCGGAACCGGCCATGCATGTGGACCTTGGCGACTTCTCCTATTTCGTGGGCCGGATGGAAACCGCGGAAGGCGACGCCTTCCTTGCACTTCTGACCTCTCGGGGCGGGGCGCGCGGCTATATCCACCTTGTGCGGATCAGCCCCGCCGACATGGCCCCGGTCTCTGTCGCGGTGTCCACCCGCTCGCCCGACGCGGAGGAGATCGCCGATCTTGGCGAAAGCCTTGACCGGCTTGGGGCGGCAACACTCACTGATCTCAGCTTCTCAACCGGCTCCGCCACGCTGAGCGACGGGGACTATCCGAGCCTGACGGAGCTTGCCGCCTACCTTGTGGAACACCCGTCGACCCGGGTCGTCCTTGTGGGCCACACCGACGCCGAGGGCTCGCTGGAGGGCAATATCGCGCTCAGCCGTGCCCGGGCCGAAGCGGTGCGAACCTACCTGATCGAACGTTTCGGGGTCAGCGCCGGACAAATGGCGGCAGAAGGTGTAGGCTATCTCGCCCCGCGCGCCAACAATGCCAGCGACGAGGGCCGCCAACAAAACAGGCGGGTCGAAGTCGTGGTGACTTCAACCCGCTAAGGTGCCCCGCCGGGCGGCGGCGGGGTCGGCATGAATTCTTGGAAAATCTGGCGTTTACCAGTCGGCAGGGCCCTTGTCGCGGAACTGCTCGACCAGGAAGTCGATGAAGGCGCGCACCTTGGGCTGCGTGTAGCGGCCCGGCGGATAAACCGCGTAGATGCCCTGCGTTTCCACCGGCAGATCGGGGATCGCGTCCTCCAGCAACCCCTGACGCATCGCGTCGGCATAGAGGAAGCTGGGCAGGTAGGCGATGCCAAGCCCGCCGATGGCGGCATTGAGCAGCGACTGCCCGTCATTCACCGTCAGCGACCCGGCGGTGCGCACCTGGCGCTTTTCGCCCGAGGGGGCCGTGATCTTCCACACGTTACCCGCGGCCTGATTCGAATAGTGCAGCAGCTTGTGGTCGTTCAGATCGTCGATCCGTTCGGGCCGTCCGTGCCGCTGGAAATAGGTCGGGCTCGCGATCATGCGCTTGGTGGTTTCGGTCAGCTTGCGCGCCCGCAGGCTGCTGTCTTCCAGTTCGCCCACGCGGATGGCCATGTCGAACCCTTCCGAGATCAGCTCCACGTAGCGGTTGTTCAGCACCATGTTCACGGTGATATCGGGATAGGCGTGCAGGAAGTCGCCCAGGATCGGCGACAGGTGGTTCACGCCGAAATCCGTCGCGACCGAGACGCGCAGCATCCCCGAGGGGGCCGATTGCATCGCGGTTACCAGCGCATCCGCTTCGCCCGCATCGTTCAGAACGCGGCGTGCGCGATCATAGTAGGCCAGTCCGATCTCTGTCGGGCTGACACGGCGGGTCGTGCGGTTCAGCAACCGCGCGCCAAGCCGGGTTTCCAGGCTCGAAACGTGCTTCGAGACTGCCGATTTTGAAATGCCCATCTTCTTGGCCGCGTCGGTGAACCCCCCTTGGTCCACCACGGTGGCGAAGGCTTCCATTTCCGTCAAACGGTCCATTGGGTCACCTGTATGTTTCTTGTGTCGTTCCTCACACAGGTATCGTTTCCAAATGCGGCGTGATTGCGGAACGCTACAGGCCAAACACGGGTATTACCGGGGATCGTTAATGGCACGGAAACAACGATTGTGGCGGGTCTCATGGTGCCAGAGACAGTGAAATAAGGCCCCAAATCAATGGGGCCTATGCCTTTGAGACAATACGTATCCTTGGATCAGATAGCCCGTATCCTTGGGGTCAGAGGGCTGCTGCCAATCGCGCGCCCTGGTTGATCGCACGCTTTGCATCCAGTTCGGCGGCCACATCCGCGCCCCCGATCACGTGCACGGTCTTGCCCGCAGCCTCCAGCCGGTCGGCCAGCGACCGCTCGGACAACTGGCCCGCGCACAGAACAATCGTATCGGCTTCGATCAGGGTCGGGTTCTCGCGCGCGTCGCCAAAGCTCACATGCAGGCCCTTGTCGTCGATGAACTCGTAGTTCACGCCACCCATCATCTCGACCGCCTTCATCTTCAGCGCCGCGCGATGAATCCATCCGGTCGTTTTGCCCAAGCGTTTCCCGAGCCGTTCGTTCTTGCGCTGCAACAGCGTGACCTTCCGCGCCGGGGCTTCGGGGCGCGGTCCCGCGGGCGACAACCCGCCGCGATCCGTCGAGGGATCACCCACGCCCCATTCTCGCTTCCACAGCTCCAGGTCCTCGGTCGGGCTTTCGCCCTCATGCACCAGGTACTCGGCCACGTCGAAGCCGATGCCGCCCGCGCCAATGATGGCGACCTTCTCGCCAACCGGGGCCTTCTTCGACAGCACGTCGATATAGGACAACACGTTCGCCCCATCCTGACCGGGAATGCCCGGATCGCGCGGCACGATGCCGGTGGCAATCACCACCTCGTCAAACCCGTCCAGCTCCTCCGGCCCGGCCTCGGTGCCAAGGCGCAGGTCCACGCCCGCGCGCGCCAGCATCGTGTCGAACCAATCCACAAGGCCGAAGAATTCCTCTTTTCCCGGAATCCGCTTGGCCATGTTGAGTTGCCCGCCAACCTTGTCGGCTTTCTCGAAGAGCGTCACCGAATGCCCGCGCTCGGCGGCAATCACCGCCGTCATCACGCCAGCGGCACCCGCGCCGACGATGGCCACCCGCTTGGGCGCGTCGGTGGGCTCGTAGCGCAGTTCTGTTTCGTGGCAGGCGCGCGGATTCACCAGGCAAGAGGTTAGCTTGCCTCCGAAGGTATGATCCAGGCAGGCCTGGTTGCAGGCGATGCAGGGCGCGATCTCATCGGCGCGTCCCTCGGCCGCCTTCGTCACGAAATGCGCATCGGCCAGGAAGGGGCGCGCCATCGACACCATGTCGGCACATCCCTCGGCCAGAACCTCTTCGCCCACGTCCGGTGCATTGATCCGGTTCGAAGTGATGACGGGGATACTCACCTTGCCCATCAGCTTCTTGGTGACCCATGCAAAGGCCTTGCGCGGAACGCTGGTGGCAATGGTCGGAATCCGCGCTTCGTGCCAGCCGATGCCGGTGTTGATGATCGTGGCGCCGGCCTTCTCGATCTCCTGCGCCAGCTGGATCACCTCGTCGAAAGTGGACCCTTCCGGCACGAGGTCGATCATCGACAGGCGGTAGATGATGATGAAATCGGGGCCCACAGCTTCTCGCACCCGGCGCACGACCTCGATGGGCAGACGAATGCGGTTTTCGTAAGAGCCGCCCCAACGGTCTGTGCGCTTGTTGGTGTGCTTCACGATGAACTGGTTGAGGAAATAGCCTTCCGAGCCCATCACCTCGACGCCGTCATAGCCCGCCTCGCGCGCACGTACGGCGGCGGTGACGATATCTGCGATCTGCTTTTCGATCCCCTCCTCGTCCAGCTCCTTCGGTGCGAAGGGGGAAATCGGCGACTTGATGGGCGAGGCTGAAACGCAATCGGGCCCGTAGGCATAGCGCCCCGCATGCAGGATCTGCATGGCGATCTTGCCATCGGCTGCGTGCACCGCGTCCGTTACCACCCGGTGATTGGCAATGTCCTGATAGGTGAACAGACCCGCCGCGCCGGGGAAGACGCCGCCCTCGCGATTGGGTGCCATGCCACCGGTGACGATCAGGGCCGCGCCGCCGCGCGCACGCTCGGCATAGAACTCCGCCACCCGGGGCCAGTCCTTGGTCTCTTCCAGCCCTGTATGCATGGACCCCATCAGAACGCGGTTCTTCAGAGTGGTGAATCCCAGGTCCAGCGGGGCCAGGAGATGAGGGTAGATCGCGTGCGTCATGAAAGGGTCCTCCCGAAGCGGCAGGATGGCGAAAGCCGCACGGCCTGTCACCCTCTACGCCGCGTCATTTCCGGCGCTTCCGATGCGTCAGTCAGCGCCCGTTTCCACGCAGTGCCGGCGGAAGGCGCGCTTGAGCAGATCAAGCTCTTCGCGCAGGAACTCCACCTCGGCACGGATGTCGTCTTCCAGCGGTTCGCCGGTCAGGATCGTGATCCGGTCCAGCACCTCGCCCGACGCCGCGCTGCGCAGCTGCACTGTCTGAACCCCATCACAGATCATCGCCAGCGGCAGGTCGAACCCGACAAGGTAGTGGCCCGGATGGCCCTCCATCTCGACGATCTCGGCCTGGCCGATCACCTTGTCATGATGCACGGCCTCGATCACGGGCAGCGTGCCAGAGCAGTTCAGAAGGCCTTCGTAGCGCCCTGCGGTCAGGCCGGTCTTGGTCAGCGTGGCGTTCGGCATCCGCGTGGCTCCTGTCACAGGTCGGCGCGCGGGGCGCGCGTCAGGGTCATGTCGCTCAGCCGGATCTGGTTCATCGCCGGATTGTCGAAGATGACGTCGATCCAGGCCTTCTCGACCCGTTTTTCATTGATGTTGGAATAGGCCAGGTCGAACTCTGCCAGCCCGGCATCGTCCCGGATGTCCATCTGGCGCACGATCTGTTCGGTATTCGGCCCGTGCTGGATATTGAGCCGCGCGTAAATCTCGATGGGCTGCTCCCGCTCGATCCGCGCCCGCAGGCTGAAATAGTGGTTCCGGTTCAATTCAGACACGGCCTCGCAGGGCGGGGTCAGCACCAGCGACAGGTAAGACCCGTCGAATCGGTAGACATCCATCAGCAGGCCGAACGGGGCCGCCACCGTGGGATCGTCGTTGCGCAACTGGCTCAGCGTGATCTCGGACCGGGCACAGTCGTGAAACAGCGTGGCATGGTCCGACAGCCGGTGGGGCGAGGCAACCTCGACCACCCCGGCAGGGCGGCGCGGCTGGCACCAGGGCTCGGGCCGCCAGGCCCAGTCACACTGGTCGGGGCGCTGAATGTCGGATTGCGGATCGGGAATCAGCGCCGCCTCGGCCGAGGCGATGAACGCGTCCATCTTGCGCCGCATGCGCTTGGCCTGCTGTCGCAGGGCGCGCAGATCCTCGACCGGGATGCCCGATGCACGCTTGGCCAGGTCGTCCCACCGTTCGGCGGATTTCCTCAGCAAACGCTTTTCGATGAACCCGCTCATGACCTGCCCAACACTCCCAACTGTTCCACACGCGCCAAGGTTACCCCCCGGTCGGTTAATTGCCCATTATTCTTCGAAACAATCCAACATTCCAGAGCGTTCCGTTTCCAGACGGGCGACGCGGGGCTTCCGCCGCAGGTGCGGGGCTATCGATGGGGGGCAAGGCGCTCACACCGCTTTCCAGGCCAAGGTTGGCAGCCAGCACCGTGTCGGTAAAGGCGCGCAGGGTCGCCAGGCTGGTTTCCTCGTCGATCGGGTTATCGGCGGCGCCCAGAACGGTGAGCGTCGCGATCCGGTCGCCAATGTCGAAATAGGACCGCCAGTAATCGGCAGACACGTTCTGGATCTCGCTGGCGCTGCTGTCCGAAGCGCGCAGGTAGAACACGTCCCCCTGGTGGAAGCTGTCCAGTAGCTCGATGGTCTCTGAATCCCCTGCCCGGCTCAGCAATTGCCGGCCCTCGTCCGAGGAAAAGAACGTATCAAGCTGCGGAATGGCATCGCGCAGGCTCTGATCCGGGTCCGCCTCGGAAATCGAGGCTGTCAGCACGGCATTCACATCGGGCTGTCCGGCGCTGCGCCGGTTGGAAATCACCGCGCAATTGCCCAGAAGCACGAAGGCACTGTCGTCGCTTTCCCGCGTGGAATCGGGGTCGATGCAGAAACCATCCGGCCCGGCGATGGTCACCTGGTCAGAGGTCACGAAGACGGTACGCACCGGCGCCGTGCCCGAAGGCCCAAGTCCGCCGCAGCCTGCCAGCATCAAGACGCCTGCCAGCGCCGAGTTAGAGATCCATGTAGACATGCCGCTCCTCTTTACCGCCCGGATGGGTCACTGCCCCGTATTTGGCCGACCCGACCAGCTGCGCGTATTTCCACAGCGCGCCCGAGGCGTAAATCGTTTCGCGCGGGCCGCTCCAGGCGGCCTTGCGCGCGGCCAGCTCTTCGTCGGTCAGGGCAACCGACAGTTCGCCCGTAACCGCGTTGATGGTGATCACGTCGCCATCCTGCAACAGCGCAATCGGCCCGCCATGGGCGCTTTCGGGGCCCACATGACCCACGCAGAAGCCCCGCGTCGCCCCCGAAAAGCGGCCATCGGTGATCAGGGCAACCTTCTTGCCCATGCCCTGTCCCGACAGCGCGGCGGTGGTGGCCAGCATCTCGCGCATGCCGGGGCCGCCCGCGGGGCCCTCGTTGCGGATGACGATCACCTCGCCTTCCTTGTAGGCGCGCGCCTTGACGGCGGCAAAGGCATCCTCTTCGCATTCGAAGACACGCGCAGGGCCGGTAAAGACCTGTTCTTCCGCGCTCATCCCCGCCACTTTCACGATAGCTCCATCGGGGGCGAGATTGCCTTGCAGCCCCACGACCCCCCCGGTCGGGGTCAGCGGCGTTTCGATGGGGTGGATCACCTTGCCGTCGGCCTCGCGCTCGATCCGGTCCAGCTCTTCACCGATGCTGCGCCCGCTGGCGGTCATGCAATCCTCGTGGATCAGGCCCGCCTTGCGCAGTTCCTTCATCACCACCGGCACACCGCCCGCCTCGTAAAGATCCTTGGCCACGTAGTCGCCGCCGGGCTTGAGGTTCACGAAATAGGGCGTGTCGTGGAAGATCTCGCAGACATCCTGAAGGTCGAAGTCGATCCCCGCTTCATGCGCGATCGCGGGCAGGTGCAGCCCGGCATTGGTGCTGCCCCCGGTGCAGGCCACGACCCGCGCGGCGTTCTGCAAGGCCTTCAGGGTGACGATGTCGCGCGCGCGGATGTTTTTCTCCAGCAGGTTCATCACCGCATCGCCCGAGGCTGTGCCATAGGCATCGCGGCTTTCGTATGGGGCCGGCGCGCCCGAAGAATTCATCAGGGCCAGGCCAATGGCTTCGGACACGCAGGCCATCGTGTTGGCCGTGAACTGGCCGCCGCAGGCCCCCGCGCTTGGGCAGGCCACCTTTTCCAGCGCGCGCAGCTCCTCGTCGGAATTGGCCCCGGCCTGGTGGCGTCCCACGGCTTCGAACACGTCCTGGACGGTCACGTCCTTGCCCTTGAAACGGCCTGGCAGGATCGAGCCGCCATAGATGAAAACCGACGGCACGTTGAGCCGCACCATCGCCATCATCATTCCCGGCAGCGACTTGTCACAGCCCGCCAGACCAACCAGCGCATCGTAGCAATGGCCGCGCATCGTCAGTTCCACCGTATCGGCAATGGCGTCGCGGCTGGCCAGCGACGCACGCATGCCCTCGTGCCCCATGGCGATCCCGTCCGTGACGGTAATGGTGGTGAACTCGCGCGGGGTGCCGCCCGCGTGCTTGACGCCCATCTTGACCGACTGCGCCTGGCGCGACAGCGCGATATTGCAGGGTGCGGCCTCGTTCCAGCAAGTTGCGACGCCGACGAAGGGCTGCGCCACCTCCTCCTCGCTCAGTCCCATGGCATAGAGAAAAGAGCGATGCGGCGCGCGTTCCGGCCCCACGGTGGTAAACCGGCTTGGCAGACGCGACTTGTCCGTTTTGCCCTTGCTCATCTGGTAGTCCCCCTGCTTTTCCTGCGTTCCTTGAGAGATAGAGCGCCCGACTCCCCCGCACAAGCGAGATTGCCGCCCTGCCCCGGTGAGGCTAGACTGCCCGAAAAGGCAGGCAGACCCGAGCAATGCAGTACACGTCCCACGAGAGCTATATCGCGCCCGCCCGCGCGCGGCCCCAGCTTTGGCGGCTGGTGGCGGGGTTTATCCTCGCCGCCGGTATCGTCTTTCTCTGGGTCATTGCGCTGTTTGGCACGGTCTTCCTGGTCGCTGGCATGGATGGCGGCCCGGCCTGGCTCGACCGGATGACGCGCGCCGATACGCCGACTTCCACCCTTCTGGTCATTGCCACGCTCTGGGGCCTGGCCTTCGGCGCGATGGCCGTCACTCCGCTTTTGCACAAGCGCAGCGCCTGGACGCTCTTTGGCCCCTGGCGGCGCATGCGGCGGCACTTCCTGCTGGCAACCCTGGCCTGTGGCGGCGTGCTGGCGCTGTCGGCGATCATTCCCTTCGGCTACACCCCGGTGCCCAACCTGGATCTCGGCCTGTGGCTCAATTTCCTGCCGCTCTCACTGGTCATCATCCTGGGCCAGAGCGGGGCGGAAGAGCTCTTCTTTCGCGGCTACCTGCAACAGCAGCTGGCCGCCCGCTTCGCATCGCCTCTGGCCTGGATGGTGCTGCCTAGCGCGCTTTTCGCCATGGCCCATTATGACCCGGCCAGCAGCCCCACGGCGGCTTGGCTTGTGGTGGCTGCAACCGGGCTCTTCGGGCTTTGCGGAGCGGACCTGACCGCGCGCACCGGGTCCATCGGGGCGGCATGGGGCTTTCACTTCGCCAACAATGTCGTGGCGATCCTGATCCTTTCGCTCGACGGCACGCTGTCGGGGCTTTCGCTCTATGTCACCCCCTTCGGACCCGAGGCAGCCGACACGCTGGGCCCGCTTCTGCTGCGCGACATGGCCACCACCCTTGTCATCTGGGGCGCGATCCGTCTGGCCATCGCCCGGCTGGGGCGCTAGGACAGGCGGCAATTGCAATTCCGCCGCGCCCGGCCTATCTGGGCTGAACAGCAGACCGCAGCATTGGACCGACCATGAACTGGATCACCAACTACGTTCGCCCGAGGATCAACTCGCTCTTTTCGCGCCGCGAGGTGCCGGAAAATCTTTGGACGAAGTGCTCTGAATGCGGAACCATGCTGTTCCATCGCGAGCTGTCGGAAAACCTGAACGTCTGCACCAACTGCGATCACCACATGGCGATCACCCCCCGCGCCCGGTTCGAGGCGCTTTTCGACGGCGGGGCCTTCGCCGAGGTGCAGGTGCCCGGCCCCCTGCCCGATGCGCTGCATTGCCGCGACCAGAGGAAATACCCCGACCGGATGAAGGCCGCCCAGAAGGGCACCGGCGAATTCGAGGCCATGCTGGTTGCCGAGGGCGAGGTCGACCGCACCCGCATCGTCGCCGCCGCGCAGGATTTCAGCTTCATGGGCGGGTCCATGGGCATGTATGTGGGCAACGCCATCATCGCCGCGGCCGAACGCGCCGTGGAACGCAAGCTGCCCCTGGTGCTGTTTTCCGCTGCTGGCGGCGCGCGCATGCAGGAAGGCATTCTCAGCCTGATGCAGATGCCGCGCACCACCGTTGCCGTGCAGATGCTCAAGGAGGCGGGCCTGCCCTATATCGTGGTCCTGACCCACCCCACCACGGGCGGCGTCACCGCATCCTATGCCATGCTGGGTGACGTGCAGATCGCCGAGCCCAATGCGCTGATCTGCTTTGCTGGCCCCCGGGTGATCGAACAGACCATCCGCGAAACCCTGCCCGAAGGCTTTCAGCGCTCGGAATACCTGCTCGATCACGGCATGCTCGACCGGGTAACGCATCGCAAGCAGCTGAAAGACGAGCTTGTGACCATTCTGCGCATGCTGACGGGCCAGCCCGCTGCCGTGAAGGGCGACCTGCCCGCACCGGAGGCCGGGACCGCGCCCGAGGCCGCAGACGCAAAGGCCGCCGACAAGAATGGCTGAGGCCCGTTCCGACATCCTCCTTGACCGGATGATGTCGCTGCACCCGAAAATCATCGACCTGACGCTCGACCGGATGCACCGGTTGCTGGCGGCACTGGGCCACCCCGAGGCACTGCTGCCCCCCGTGATCCATGTCGCGGGCACCAATGGCAAGGGCTCGACCCTGGCCATGCTGCGCGCCGGGGTCGAGGCAGCCGGGCAGCGGGCGCATGTCTACACCTCGCCCCATCTGGCGCGCTTCCACGAACGGATCCGGCTGGCGGGCGCGCTGATCGACGAATACCTGCTCAGCGACATCCTTGATGAATGCCTTGGGGCCAACGGCCCCGATTCGATCACCTATTTCGAGATCACCACTGCCGCCGCCCTGCTGGCCTTCACCCGTGTGCCTGCCGACTGGACGCTTCTCGAAACCGGGCTTGGCGGACGGCTCGACGCCACCAATGTCGTGGATCAGCCGCGCCTGACCATCATCACCCCCGTCGATCTCGACCACCAGCAATACCTGGGCGAGACCCTGGCCGAGATCGCGGGCGAGAAGGCGGGAATCATCAAGCGCGGCGTGCCCTGCGTGGTCGGTCCCCAATCCGACGAGGCGCTGGACGTGATCGAGGCCCGCGCCGCCCGGATGGGGGCGCCTTTGCTGGTCCATGGCCAGCACTGGCACGTGTGGGAGGAACGCGGGCGGCTGGTGTTCCAGGACGAAACCGGACTGCTCGACCTGCCGCTTCCCAACCTCGTGGGCGCGCACCAGGTGATGAATGCAGGCGGTGTTCTGGCCGCGCTGCGCCACCTTGGTTTCGGTGAAGAAGTCTGCGAGGCCGCCATCACCCGCGCCGAATGGCCCGCCCGGATGCAGCGGCTCAAATCCGGGCCGCTCGTCGACATGGCCGAGGCCGCAGGGTCCGAACTCTGGCTCGACGGCGGGCATAATCCCGCTGCCGCACTCGCCATCGTCGAATCGCTCTCGCGCCTGCCTGCGAAACCCACCCGCCTGATCTGCGGCATGCTCAACACCAAGGACGTGGGCGGGTTCATGCGCCCGCTGGCCGGGGTTGCCGACAGCCTTCATGCCGTCTCCATTCCCGGCCAGGCTGCCACGCTAAGCGCCGAGGACACGCTCGCCAAGGCCCGCGCCGCCGGACTGACGGCAGAAAAGGCCGGGAACGTGGCCGATGCCCTGGCCGATATCCTGGCCGAGTCTCCGGGTGCCCGTGTGCTCATCTGCGGCTCCCTCTACCTCGCCGGGATCGTGCTCCAACAAAACGGCTGACCGGCCACGGGTTTCTTCTTGGTGCAAATACTCCCGCCGGAGGCTCCCCAACCCTCGCCCCGCCCAGCGCCGGGGCGGAGGATCCGTCCCTTTCCACTCTTCCGTGGCAACTGCGCCCCAAGGAGGCCCCCGCGCAAGCGGGGGGTGACGCGGGGCGCTCCCCGGTCGACGCCGGCAGGCGGCGAAACCCCGTTTCGTCTGTACGGGGGGTGCACAGGGGGTGTACGGGGGGTGTACGCATGGCACCCCCCTGTTTTTGGCCGGATCAGTAGCCGGTCATCTCCAGGTATCCCCGCCCTTGATGACTGCCCCGAACCCGGATCGGCCCTTCCCAATAAGGGAAGCTGACCCCCATCCAGGCCCCGGGATTGAGCGCTTGCACTTCCACGTCGACCCCGCGCGCGGGCAGTTCCACGCGCCATTCCACCGGAATGTTTCGCCCGGCCACCAGCGCCCGGTTCAAAGGCGTCAGACGCAATGCACCATCGGTATAAGCAGTCGTCGCGCCATCGGGATCGATCCAGGTGGCAGAGGTAAAAACAGTCTCTAAATCACGCAAACCAAAGCCCATCAGCCGGGCTCCATCCTCGAATTGAAGCGAGAACCAATCCCACCCGTGCTGGTCCTCCGACAAGGGTTGCGACGACCATTCCCGGTCGAGCCAGCCCTGCCCCGACACGTTCACGGACCCGCCCGGAAGGTCGAGCACGCCACTGACCCGGTAGAACGGTTGCGAGTAATAGTGGCTCGCCTGCCCGTCGGGGGATTTTACCGAATACCCGCCCTCGCCCTGCAACACCAGCGGACCATTCGCCACGAGTTCCAGGTCATAAGCAAACTCCGCCCCCCGCGCCGTCACCCGCATCCGGTCAATCCCCTCCATCCTCCAGTCGTCGATAAAGGCTTGAAACGGCTCGGAAATGACACCTGCCTGCCCAATGCCTCCACGCGCCAGACGTTCCGCGAACAGGTGTTCGTCGGAACTTGTCACCGCAGCATGGCCCATCCAGATCTGCGGGCTGTCCCAGCCTTCGGCCTCGCCCGGTTGCATGGCCGTGCGGAAGAGCGTCCATTGCACCCCGTAGTCCTGCCCGTCTTCCCCCTCCAGCGTTGCGGTCAGATACCACCACTCGATCCGGTAATCGGGATGTGGGCCATGATCCTGCGGAAACTCGATGCGATAGGCGGGGTCCGGAATCGCAAAGCCCTCTGCTTGGGTTCCCAGCCCCGCGAACCCTTGCGCGACGGCAGACGTGGCCCAGAGCCAGAGAACCAGAAAGACCCTAACGTTCATTGGAAAACACCTTCAGCAAATGAGCCGGCGCCAGGCGCAGCAAGGCCATTGCCGGATAAGCCGCTGCCAGGCTGGACGACACGGCCGCCAGGCCCAAAAGGCGAAGCCAGTCCGAGGGAAACAGTTGCATTGGAAGGCGCCATCCGAAGGCCTCCACGTTCACTACGGCCAGCAGGACCCAGGCCAGGGCAAGGCCCTCGGGCAGAGCAACGAGCCAGGTCAGTCCCACCAGGCCTAGCGTCTTGCCGATCTCGATCCACGCCAACCGCGATCGTCGCTCACCCAATGCCCAAATGGGTGCAACTTGCGGAAGGCGCATGGTGGACAGTGTCATCAGGCTCGCAAGCAAGGCGAACCCTGCCACCGCCAGGGTGAGGATGTTGAGCGCGCCTGTCACGCGAAACGTCTGCTCGAAGACCTGGATCGAGGCATGCTTTACGCGGGCCTGGTCCACCATTGCATCGCGCGGAAGCTCGAAGGCTGCGGTCAGGGTCGCCATCACCTCCGGAACCCTGTCGGGCGTCACGCGAACGGCAGTTCTGTTGCTGACCACCCCGTCGAACCGCGCCCGCAGAAGATCAAGCGACAGGATCGCCTGACCATTGGGATTACCATAGTCGGAATAGATCGCTCCAACAGGCAATCGCAGCCCTGGCGCG
>NZ_CAXREX010000225.1:0-2511 GCF_964229645.1 Nioella sp.
GACAGCGCGACAGACCACCTGACCAAACGCAATGACAATGCGCAAATCGCGAGCAAAGTGACTCGCCTGATGCGCGGAGAGGGCATCTCATGAGTGCGACGCTGAGCAACCTGCCGCCAGCCGTTCAATCCTACCTAGGCGATAACCGCCTCGACGAGGTCGAGTGTATCATCTCTGACCTGCCCGGCATCGCCCGTGGCAAGGCCGTTCCGGCCTCGAAGTTTGCCCGTCAGAACCATTTCTACCTGCCAGACTCGATCTACTATCAAACCATCACCGGTGAATGGGCCGAAGCTGCGGGCGATGAAGGGTTCATTGAACGGGACATGATCCTAAAGCCTGACATGAGCACCGCGACGGCGGCGCCATGGACAGGCGACTGGACGCTTCAGGTGATCCACGATGCATTTGACCGCGCTGGCAACCCGATCTCGTTTTCGCCGCGCAACGTGCTGAAACGGGTCGTCGATCTGTACAGAGCCCAAGGCTGGAAGCCGATCGTCGCGCCCGAGATGGAGTTCTATCTGGTTGCCCCGAATACCAACCCCTCCAAAGCGATTGAGGCGATGATGGGCCGCTCAGGCCGTCCGGCGGCCGCCCGTCAGGCCTATTCGATGTCGGCGGTGGATGAATACGGCCCCGTGATCGACGACATCTACGATTTTGCCGAAGCCCAAGGGTTCGAGATTGACGGCATCACCCAAGAAGGCGGCGCAGGCCAGCTCGAGATCAACCTGCGCCACGGCAGCCCGGTCAAGCTGGCGGACGAGGTGTTCTACTTCAAACGCCTGATCCGAGAGGCTGCACTGCGTCACAACTGCTATGCGACCTTCATGGCCAAGCCCATTGCGGACGAGCCGGGCAGCGCGATGCACATCCACCACTCGGTGATCGACACCGAAACCGGCGAAAATATCTTCTCTGGTCCTCAGGGCGGGGAAACGGACGCATTTTATCACTTTATCGGCGGGCTCCAGCGCTACCTGCCCGCTGGGATTGCCGTGATGGCCCCCTACGTGAACAGCTACCGCCGCTACGTCAAAGATCACGCCGCACCCATTAACCTTGAGTGGGCCCGCGACAACCGCACGACAGGCATCCGCATTCCGATCTCGGATGCGCAGTCGCGCCGTGTAGAGAACCGCCTCGCGGGGATGGACTGCAACCCCTATCTGGGGATCGCGATGTCCTTGGCCGCTGGGTATCTTGGGATGATGGAGGGCATTCGCCCGACCAAGCAATTCCGCGGCGATGCTTATGATGGCGACGGCGACTTCGCGCAAACCTTGGGGCAAGCGCTGGATGAATTCGACGACTGCACAAAGCTGCACGAAATCCTCGGGATCGATTTTGCCCGTGTCTACGCCATCGTGAAGCGCGCTGAATACGAAGAGTTCCTGCAAGTGATCAGCCCTTGGGAACGTGAGCATCTGTTGACCAACGTATGAATCTGCTCTTTGCCAACGACCGCCAAGGTCACTACCCGCCAAGCTGGTATGCCGACGTTCTGGATGTGCCAGATGCCCGCCCACCGCTGCGCGGCGAAGCACAGGCCGATGTCTGCATCGTGGGTGCGGGCTACACCGGTCTGTCTGCGGCGTGGCAATTGGCCGAGCGCGGTTTCAAAGTCATCGTGGTCGAGGCGCACCGCACAGGCTGGGGCGCCTCTGGCCGAAACGGGGGCCAAGTCGGCAGCGGGTTCAACAAAGGTCAGGAATGGCTGGAAGCCCGCATGGGTGCGGGCAATGCCCGCCTGCTCTGGGACCTGAGCCAAGATGCCAAAGCCTTGGTCCGCGCATTGGCGGACGAAGACCCTGCAATCGTCTATCGCCCCGGTGTCGCCCATGCCGAATGGCACGCCAGCGATGTGCCGGACACACAGGCCGACGCGGACCATCTGGCCAAACACTATGGCTATGACCAAGTCGAAAAGCTGGACCGCGACGCCATGCAGGCCCTGATCGGTAGCCCGTGCTATCAGGGCGGCAGTGTCGACTGGGGCGCGGGCCATGTGAACCCACTCGCCCTTGCTCTGTCGCTCGCACGCAAGGCCGAAGCGGCGGGCGCGACCATCCACGAGAATACGCTGGTCCACCGTGTCGAACCAGGCGCAGACCCCGTCGTGCGCTGTGACAAGGGCTTCGTCCGCGCGAAGCATGTGATCCTCGCGGGCAACGGATATCTGGGCCGTTTGGTCAGCGGCGTCGCCTCTCGGGTCATGCCGATCAACAACTTCATCGCCGCGACAGAGCCGCTCGGGGACCGCGCCGCCAGTGTTCTGGCACGTGACATCGCCGTGGCCGACAGCAAATTCGTGATCAACTATTTCCGCATGTCCGCCGATGGCCGCCTGCTCTTCGGCGGCGGAGAATCCTACGGCTACAAGTTCCCGTCGGATATCGAAGGCACCGTGCGCAAGCCGCTGGAAACCGTCTTCCCCCAACTCAAGGGCGTGAAGATTACCCACGCGTGGGGCGGAACGCTCGGTATTAGCGCACAGCGACTGCCCGT
>NZ_CAXREX010000226.1:0-3289 GCF_964229645.1 Nioella sp.
GGCCGAGGCGCTGCGTCTCATCGCCCGCGAGGGCGCGCGCGCCTTCTACGAAGGCCCGGTGATGGAAGACATCCTCGACACGCTTCGGGCCGAGGGCGGCCTGCATACGGCCGAGGATTTCGCACGCACCGAGGCCACGCCAGTCACGCCGATCCGGCGCGCCTATCGTGGTCACGACTTGGTCGAGCTGCCGCCCAACGGGCAGGGCGCGACGGCACTCTTGCTGTCCGGGCTTCTGGAGCGGTTCGATATCGCCAGCCTCGATCCGAATGGCGCCGAGCGCGTCCATATCGAGGCCGAAGCGACGCGGCTGGCCTATGCTGCGCGCAACCGGTTCATCGGCGACCCGGGCCAGGGTGCGCTCAATCTCGACGGAATGCTGTCGGAAGCGGCCATCGACGAGATGGCAGCCCAGATCGATCCGACCCGCGCGGGGCAACCCCTTCCGCCCCGTCCCGAGGCGCTTCACAAGGACACGGTCTATATCACCGTGGTCGACGGCGAGGGTCTGTGCGTGTCGCTGATCTATTCGCTGTTCTGGCCCTATGGGTCGGGGTTTGCGTCCAGGCGGTTCGGCATCCCGCTGCACAATCGCGGGGCCGGGTTCACCTTGCAGGACGGGCATGTGAACGAGCTGAAGGGCGGCAAGCGGCCCCTCCACACCTTGCTGCCCGGCTTGCTCGAGGTTCCGGGTCAGTACGCGATGCCCTTCGGCGTGATGGGCGGAGCCTATCAGGCGACCGGCCACGCGCATTTCGTCTCGAACCTTGTCGATTTCGGCATGGATGTGCAGGCGGCGATCGACGCCCCGCGCAGCTTTCTCGACATCACCTCGGGCAAGCTGGAAATCGAAAGCACCTTCGACGAGACCGTCGCGGCCAAGCTTGCCGAAATGGGGCATGACGTGACGCGGGCCGACATCGGCATGGGCGGGGCGCAGGCCATCCGCCGGGACGCCGCGACCGGGCTTCTGACCGGCGGCAGCGATCCGCGCAAGGACGGCGTGGCGCTGGGGGGCTGAGATGAGCACGCAACCCTCCGGACCCCGAATGAGACTCAGCTTTTCCGGGACGCTGCGGGGGGTTGCAGCCTTTGCCGTCGTCGCCCTGCTGATGGTGCAGATCGTGATCGTCGCCCTGCGCTATGTCTTCTCGCTGGGCGCGCCCTGGGCGACGGATCTGCTGACCTATCTGTTCTTCCTCATCGTGTCGCTGCCGCTGGTCGGGGTCATCCTGAACAATGAAAGCGTCCGGGTGGACGTGTTCAGCGGCCGGTTCCCGCCACGCCTGCGCCGCGGCATCGATCGCGTCGCATTGCTGGGCCTGCTGTTCCCGGCATCGGCCTGGGCCGCGTGGAACGCGGTGCCGATGGTGCGGACATCGTGGCGGGTGCTGGAAAGTTCGCCCACGCTCGGCGGGCTGCCGGGATTCTTCGTTCTCAAGACCGTGACGGCTCTGGTCTTCGCCGCGCTCGCCCTCGTCGCGCTGATCGTCGGACTGCGGCCCGGCCTGTACGGGAAGGAGGACCAGACATGAGCGCGGCGCTTCTGGCCCTTCTGGGCGTGCTGCTGCTGGGCGGCATCCTGTCCGGCGCGCCCGTGGGCTTCGTCCTGCTGGGTGTGCCGACGCTGGTGGCCTTTCTGGGAGCCGGGCTGGGCGTCTTCGACCTTGCCTTTCTCTCGGCCTTCCCGTCGCGGGCCTTCGGCATCCTGACCAACGACGTGTTCCTGTCCGTGCCGCTTTTCGTGCTGATGGGCGGGCTACTGGAGCGGTCCGACATCGCCAAGCGCATGATGCTGACGGCGGGCGCCTTGTTCGGCAACCGCCGGGGCGGCATGGCCTATGCGGTGGTGATCGTGGGCGCCCTGCTGGCGGCGTCGACCGGGGTGATCGGCGCGACCATCTTCATGCTGGGCCTGATCGCGATGCCCGCCATGCTGCAGGCCGGGTATTCCAGATCGCTGGCTTCGGGCGTGATCTGCGCCTCGGGCTCGCTGGGCCAGATCATCCCGCCGTCGATCCTGCTGATCCTGCTGACCGATCAGATCTCGTCCGCGTATCAGGCCGGACGGCGCTCGGCCGGGGAATGGGCGGTCGAGCCGGTCTCGGTCGGCGACCTGTTCGCGGGGGCCTTCATCCCGGGCCTGATGCTGGTCGGGCTGTACCTGATCTATATCTTCATCACCGCGCTGCGCCGCCCCGAAAGCTGCCCGCCGGTGATCCAGCGCGACGAACAGGGCCACAGAACCCGGCCCGGACTGGGCGAAGTGACCTATTCGCTGGTCCTGCCGCTGCTGCTGATCCTGATCGTGCTCGGCTCGATCCTTGGCGGGATCGCCACGGCGACGGAAAGCGCGGCGCTGGGGGCTGCGGGCGCGCTTGTGATGACGGCGATGGACCGCGCCGGGGTGCCGCGCTGGCGGCGGGCGCTGATGATCGCGGTCCTGCCGGCCGCCTTTGCGCTGGTTCTGGTCAAAGTTCTGGGCGGGGCGCAGGCATCGCCGCTGACGGCCGCGATCGGCACCGTGGCACTGGTCACGCTGAGCCTGGGTACGCTGGCCGCGCTGATCCAGGAGTTGCGGCGCGGTGGTCTGTGGGATGTCGGGCTGAGCACGGCCAGCATGGTGTCCATGCTGACGCTGATCGTGCTGGGGGCGACCATGCTGTCGCTGGTGTTCCGGGGCCTGCATGGCGAAGCCATGGTCGAAGAGTTCCTGCACGGGCTTCCGGGCGGCAGCCTTACGGCGGTGCTGGTCGTCATGGCCATCATCTTCGTGCTGGGCTTCATCATCGAATATGTCGAGATCATCTTCATCGTCGTGCCGATTGCAGGACCGCCGCTGATGGCTGCCGGGGTCGACCCGGTGTGGTTCGCCATTCTCATCAGTCTGAACCTGCAGATCAGCTTCCTGACGCCGCCCTTCGGCTATGCGCTGTTCTACTTCCGGCGCGTCGCGCCCCCAACCGTGCAAACCCTCGACATCTACAAGGGGATCGTGCCGTTCATCCTCTTGCAGATGGTCGCGCTGACCATCGTCTTCCTGGTCCCCGACCTCGCGACATGGTTGCCGGACGCGATCTACCACTGAACGGCGCAGACAACAGGGAGTACAAGACAATGAAAAGAAGAACATTCCTCTCCAGCGCAGCGGTCGCTCCGGCGGCTCTGGCAGCCCCGACGATCGCCCGCGCGCAGGCGCAGCATAACTGGAAACTGGTGACCTCGGTGCCGCGTGGCCTGCCGGGGCCGGGTGTTTCCGCCCAGCGATGGGCCGAGCGCATCACGCAGA
>NZ_CAXREX010000227.1:0-5884 GCF_964229645.1 Nioella sp.
AGGTGGCGGATTTCGTCTGCCGGGGCTTCCAGATGGAAGTGCCCGCGCCAGTAAGATCCAAAGGCGAGGCCGCCGATTTCCTGCGTGGCGCGCGCCGTGAAGGGCAGGCCCGCGGCAGCGGCAGCGGCGGCAGAGATGGCAAGGACGTGTCTTCGGTTCAGGGTCATGGGGGTCAACTCGCGAAGTCGTCGAAGAAGATTGTCTCGGGCTCTACGCCCAGGTCGTCAAGCATGCCGATCACGGCGCGCATCATGAGCGGGGGACCGCACAGGTAGTATTCGCAATCCTCCGGGGCGGGATGGCCGGACAGGTAGGCGCGCAGGGCGACATCGTGGATGAAGCCGGTCTCCCCCGACCAGTCATCGCCGGGCTGCGGGTCAGACAAGGCAACGGTCCAGGTGAAATTGGGATGCTGCGAGGCGAGCGTGCGGAATTCGTCGTCATAGAACAGGTCCGCCCGGCTGCGGGCCCCGTAGAAGAAGGACAGCCGCCTGTCGGCGCCCTCGCGGGTCAACTGGTCATGCACGATGGCACGCAGGGGGGCCATGCCGACCCCGCCCCCGATCAGCACGATCTCGCGCCCGGTTTGCTGCACGCGAAAGTCACCGTAAGGCCCGGCCACGGCTAGCCGATCCCCGGGTTTTAACCTGAAAAGGTAAGACGACACCACGCCGGGCGGGGCATCGGGGACGCCGGCTGGCGGCAGGGCAAGGCGGATATTGAAGGCAACGCGCCCGGCATCCTGCGGCCGGTTGGCAATCGAATAGGCGCGCGAGACGGGGCGTGCACTGGCAGACGCGAAGCGGCGCAGACCGCGGCTTTGCCAGATGTCGCTGAAGGGACCCATCTCGATCTCGGCATAGTCGAGCCGGTAAGCGGGCGCCGTGACCTGGGCATATTCCCCGGCGACGAAATCGAACTCGGCCCCATCGGGAAGGGCGACGACAAGCTCCTTGATCAGCGGGGCCAGCGGACGGTTCGAGATCACTTCGCAGTCGAAGGACTCGGCGGCCAGGATATCGTCGGGGACCGTCACCGACATCGGGCCGCGCAGCACCACCTGGCACGACAGGCGCTCGCCCGCGCGGGTAGCGGCTTGGCCAAGCGTGCCGACCTCGGTGGCCAGGGGCGGCCCCGCACCCTCGACCCGAACCCGGCAAAGGCCGCAGGTGCCCGCCCCGGCGCAACCCGAAGGCATGGGAATGCCGCCCGCCTTCAGCGCATCGAGCAGTTTCTGGCCGGTGAGCGCCGGAACCTCCTTGCGGCCATTGATCGTCAGCATCACCGGGCGTGACGGAACAAGCGCCCGGCGCGCGCCCATCACGATCCCGGCCAGGACCATGACGAGGGCAATCAGCAGCAGGGTGGCGAGGACGATCTGGGTCATGGCAGGGCAATCGTTCCAAAAGCGGTGAAAGCCATGGACATGAGACCTGTCACGACGAAGGTGATGCCAAGCCCGCGCAGTCCCGCCGGGATGTCGGCATAGGCCAGACGCTCTCGGATGGCCGCCAGGGCCACGATCGCCAGCGCCCATCCAAGGCCGCTTCCGAAGCCGAAGACAGTGGCCTCGGCCAGGGTATAGTCCCGCTCGGCCATGAACAGGCTGCCGCCCAGGATCGCGCAATTGACAGTGATGAGCGGCAGGTAAATGCCAAGCGCCGCGTAAAGCCCCGGCGCATAGCGGTCGAGCGCCATTTCCAGCACCTGCACCATGGCCGCGATGACCCCGATGAAGGCGATGAGCCGAAGGAACGTCAGGTCGATGTCGCCCGCTCCAAGCCAGCCCCAGGCTTCGGGGGCCAGAAGGCGGGTCAGGATCAACTGGTTCACGGGCACGGTGATGGTCAGGATCGCGATGATCGCCACGCCCAGCCCAAGCGCGGTCTCCACCCGTTTCGACACGGCAAGGAAGGTGCAGACGCCCAGAAAAAAGCTCAAGATCAGGTTGTCGGCAAAGACCGCACGCAGGAAGAGGTCGCTCATGTGATTGCCCCCTCGCTGTCAACCGGGGTGGCGTCGGGCTCGGCCTGGTCGGGGCGAAGGCTGCGCAGCACCCAGACCAGAAGGCCAAGCAGGACGAAGGCCGAGGGGGCCAGCAGCATGAAACCGAACGGTTGATACCAGCCACCATCTGCCACGCTTGGAAAGACGGTGAGGCCGAAAAGCGTCCCGAACCCCAGAAGCTCCCGTACGAAGGCCACGATCAGCAGGATCGAGGAATAGCCCGCCCCATTGCCAAGCGCGTCGAGAATGGCGGGCCCCACGGGATGCGACATGGCGAAGGCCTCGGCCCGGCCAAGAACGATGCAGTTCGTCACGATCAGTGACACGAAGATCGAGAGCCGCTGGCTGATTGCATAGGCATAGGCCTGAAGCACAAGGTCGGCCACGATCACCAGTGCCGCGATGATGGTGATTTGCAGGATCAGGCGGATCTGCGATGGGATATGGCGTCGGATTGATGAGATGACAGCGCTCGACACCACCAGCACGGCGGTCAGCGCAAGGCTCATGGTCAAGGCCGTCGCCATCGAGGTGGTGACCGCCAGCGCCGAGCAGATGCCCAGAATCTGCACCGTCACGGGGTTGTCGCGCAGCAACGGATCGGTCAGGTGATGGAATTGGCGGGTCATGGCAGACGTCCCTCGCCGATCGCCTCCAGCAGCGGGCCAAACCCCAACGGGCCGATCCAGAAGCGGATCATGTTCTGCACCCCGTTCGAGGTGCGCGTGGCCCCGGTGATCGCGTCGATCTCGTAGTGGGTCGTGGCCCCGCCACGCACGACGGCAACGCGGATCTCGCCGTTTTCGTCGCGCAGCTGCGTTCCGGGCCACATCGCCAGCCAGGCCGGTGTCTGGATCGTGGCGCCCAGCCCCGGTGTTTCGCCCTGCTCGGTGATGGCCAGCCCGACCACGGTGTTTAGGTCGGCCCCGAGGGCAAGATAGCCCCTGATCGTCGAGGCATAGCCCTGCCCCGCCACCGGAAGGATCACCAGCGCGAGATCGCGCCCATCCCGCGCGACGAAGACCTGGTGCAGGTCAGGTCGCGCGCCGAGGCCTGCAAGGTCGTCCTCGGGCGCAAGCTCGGTCACCTGTGCAGGGTCGAGTTCGTCGGCAAGGCTCAGATCGGCCAGGTTGACGATCAGGCTTTCCATGCTGTCGACCCCGGTGCCCGGCAGGATCTCGGCCAGGCCGGGCGTCTCGGAAATCAGTGCTTCCAGCCGCGCGCGCCGTTCGGCCTCGCGGTTGGCATCGAGACGCGGTCCAAGCAGCACCGAGGCGCTCGACACCGCAAGGGCTGCAGCGAGCGACACCAGGAACGCCATGCCAAGGGTCTTGCCCCGGCTGTCATTGGGTGCCGCGAGGAAGCGCTGCCACAGGTGGATAGGATTGAAATCAGACATGTCGCCGGTCCCGGGCCATACGCCACAGCGCAAGCCCTGCATAATCGAGTGCGGGAGAGAAGACTTGTGCCAGCAGCACGGCGAAGATGGTGGCGCGCTCCGCCCCAGCCAAGCCGGCCACGCCTGCCAGAAGCGCAATAAGAGCACCGCCAAGCAGGCCGTAAAGGACCCGCGCGGGGCCCGTGGTGGGGGCCGTCACGGGATCGGCCAGCAGAAGGACCAGACCAAGCGCAACCGCGCCGCCGGAAAGGCTGCTCTCCAGTGGTGCGCCCAGAAGCAGCATTACTGCCCAAAGGCCAAGCCCGGCCCCTGCGACAATCGCGAGGGAGAGCACGCCCGTTGCCAGAAGCAGAAGGCCTGACGCCCCCGCCGCAAGGATCATTGTCAGCTCGGAGCCCGGCCCGATGCCCGCCGGGTGCGACAGGTAGAGCATCGCCAGAGCCACGGGTGCAGCGCCCACCACGTTGCGTCCCCACCCGCCAAAGACAAGCTCGCCCAGAACCAGCCCGAAGCTGGCCCCAAGCGCAAGCTGCACGGGCGATAGCCCGACGGGGGCCAGGGCTGCCAGCGTGACGGCCAGCAGGACGGGCGTAGGAGACAGGGCGATCCCGCGAAGGGCACGAAAAAGCGCCTCCCACGCGGCGGATACGGCCAGAACCGCGCCCATGCGCACCACGCCTTCGGCCCCTTGCTCCACCACCACCACGGCAGCAGGCGGCAGGCAGGCGGCAACCAGAACCCACCCGATCATGTCACGCGACCACAGACCGCCGCCCATCACGATGCCTCCAGCCGGTCGAGAACCGCGCGCAGGCGCAGCCCGAAATCCTCGCCGCCGCCAGCAAGATACGTGGCCAGCGCCATGTCCTCTTCCAGCAGCCCAAGCGCTCCGAGCCGTCCAGCCTGATCCGCCTCGCCCACACTCAGCGCCCGCAAGAGCGCCATTGCAGGCAGGTCCGGCCCCAGGGACCTCGCAAGGGCCATGTGCGGGATCAGCGCCTTGCGCCGCAGGGCGGGCGTATGCCCGCGCGGCGCGCCACCCGTGAGGGCAGGCAGCTCGCGCGGCAAGAGCGTTACCTGCGTGTCGCGTCGCCTGAGATAGCGCGACTCGCTGCCCGAGAGAGATGAGCCGGACAGGATGCGAAAACTCGCAGTGGTCGTTTCCTTCGCTGCCAGGTCCCCCAGGTCGGCACCACAAGGCAGCTCCAACAGCCGGGGGTCACGCGCGGCAGGGCCGGACAGCGCGACCACCTTGGTCGACGGCAGTTGCCCGGTTGCCAGAACAGCCCCTAGCGCCAGCACATCGGCATATCCCATCTGCCAGACCGGGCGATCGGGTGATGGCGGGCAAAGCCGTTCTGCATGTAGACCCGGGCTGCCCGCCGGATGCGCGCCAGAAAACGCGACGGCCCTGACCCGGCCCGTCGCGCGGACGAGGTCCGCCCCGGCTGACTGACACAGGAAGACCGGCCCTTCCGTAAGCCTTTCAAGGGCCGAGAGCGCGGTGGCGAACGCCTCTGCCTCGGCGCGGATCAGCGGGCCGGGATCAGCCGCACCTGGCTCGGTCGCGATGGCGGTCACCAAGATGGCGGAGGGCCGTTCCTCGGGATCGGGAATCGTGCCGAAGGGACGCCGCAGGATCCCCGTCCAAAGCCCGGTGTCCTGCATCAGCTTGCGAAGGCCCGCTTCGGTGTGGGCGTCGATGGTATCAAATCGGACCGTCGCGCCCTCCCCGCGCGCGATCACGATCCGCGCCACCCGGCGCTTCGCCCCGATCACGACCTCCTGCACCGTTCCGGCAACGGGGCTGGTGACGCAAAGGCGAGGGTCGCGATGGTCGCGCATGACGACCTGACCTGCTTTGATCTTGTCGCCTTGCAAGACGGCGGGCCGCAATCGCAGGCGCGGGTAGTCGGAGCCCAAAAGCCCGACACGCCCCGGAAGCGTGCAAGGCTCGATGCTCTGTCGGGGGGCACCCCTGTCGGGCAGTCTGACACCTTTTATGCGGGGCAAGGGGCTCTCCGTCCTGCGAGTCGTATGGCGACGGGTTCCACCATAGCGTGTGACCACAGGCCCCGACTTGATAGAGGTCAAGGCAGGCCGACCCCGCCTCGCGCATCCTGTTTGGGTAACCGCCACGCAGCTTGAGGAGTCTCCCATGAAGACGGTTCGGTCCGCCCTTGCCTTGTTGGTTTCGATGACGATCGCCCCTGCCGCCCTTGCACAAGGGGACGTCGCGACGATCGTTCCGCAATGGGTCTCCTCTGCCCATGGCGATGCCGCCGCCGAGGCGTTTTCTCACTGGAACGAGGAAGGCGAAGTGCCCTCTGCCTGCGCGGTCTGCCACTCGGGCGCGGGGTTTCGTGACTTTCATGGCGTGGACGGAAGCGCCGTGGGCTCGGTCGATGCGACGATCCCTTCGGGCGGGGTCGTGGATTGCGACACCTGCCATGCCGACGGTGTGGCGGCGATTACCGA
>NZ_CAXREX010000228.1:0-17083 GCF_964229645.1 Nioella sp.
ATCAACCGAACCGCGCTAACCTAAACCAGCGCCGCTCGCCCGATAAATCCCTCATATCCCGCCTCGTAAACAACCAAGGTCACCCTCAATCACCCCGTCCGGCGAAACCAACAAACGCCGCAGCGCCGCCGGTGAAGGGGCGTTTACGGCTGTGCATCGGCGGCTGCAAGTGGTTTTTTCAAAGTTTTTGCAGATGGCTGAAAACGGCTTGTTTTACGGCTCTTGCGGCTCTGCAAGGCGGGCCCGTGCCCAAAGGGGCAGCATGAACGCGACTCGCGGCCTGCGACTCGCATGCTGGCGCAACGGAACGGCGCCATTCGGCCCCTGGTGCCAAGGCTCCTGCTGCGGCGAAACGGGGGCCGAAGGCAACGCAACCGGAAAGGGCTGTTTCCCCCCTGCCCTTACCGCCTTGCTGCCCTGAAGCCGCGAAACCCGGCCTGTCAGCTTTCCGTCCAGCAGGCCTCCAGCCGCTCCGCGTAATCGGGAAGCACCGCGCAGAGGAACCGCAGGGTGGCGTGCTTGGCCCTGTCGGGGTCGAAGCTTTCGGGCAGGAGGTGCTGGTTCTGCCAATAGCCATCGGTCAGGGTGTCGACCCATTCGGCCAGGTCGCGGGCCCGCGCCTCATCGCCCGGCACCAGTTGGGTGAAGATATCGAGCAGCGCCCGCGTACGGCCCGTGCTGAACTGCGCGGTGATCTCGGCATATTGCGGGATGAATTTCTGTTCCCCCCAGAAGGCGAACCACACCGAGAGGGTCGAGGGGTTGCAGACCACGGGGGCGAAATCGGCCGCGATGATGGCCGCCAGCTGGCACACGGGGTCGGGCTCGGCCTCTGCCAGGGCATTCTGCCAATGGGTTGTGTAGGTTTCGTAGAGATCGCGCAGCGCCTCGCTCAGCACGCCGTTCTTGGTCTTGAAATAGAAGACCGCCACACCCTGGGACAGGCCCGCCTCGTCGGCGATGGTGGCCAGGGTCGTCCGGGCAAGCCCGTGGCGGACGACAGAGCGGTAGACGGCGTCGAGAATCTGCCGGCGGCGCTTGTCGGCATTGCCCTTGCGTTCTTTCCTGGCTCTCTGCTCCGCCGCCATTACGGGGTTTCTCGCTCTCAACTTCTGGACATCGCGAGTCTTTTCATAACCGCCCGGGCATGTCAGCAGCAATTTTTTATTTGAGCGCTCAAAAAACTTTACCCGGCGAATGGGCTGGCCTAGGCTAAGCGAGACTCTGGGAGGGCACATGGGCCGACAGGATCGATATGACGCCATCGTTGCGGGGGCCGGGCATAACGGGCTGACGGCGGCCTGCTATCTTGCGCGGGCGGGGTTGAAGGTCCTGGTCGTCGAGAAGAACGACTGGATCGGCGGCGCTGCGGTCAGCCGCTCGCTCTACGAGGGCTGGACCTATTCCAACTGTTCCTATGTCTGCTCACTTCTTCGCCGGGAAATCGTGCGCGACCTGGAGCTGACGAAATACGGGCTCCAGGTGATCCCCTACGAGGGCGGCGCGACCTTCACGCCCGATGGCGACTACTTCGCCTACCATTCCGATCACGCCACCCTGCGCCGCGAGATCGCCCGGCACAATCCCAACGACGTGGATGCCTATGACCGGTTCAGCCAGACAGTGATCCGGCAGTGCCGTTTCATCCGGCCCTTCCTGCTGCGCAATGCCCCCGACCCGACATCGCTGAAGCCCCGCGACATGGGCGAGCTGCTCTTCCTTCTGCGCAAGGCCCATGATCTTGGCGCCCGGGAACTGGGCGAGACCCTGCGGTTCTGGACCATGTCGATCGGGGATTTTCTGGACGAACATTTCGAGTCCGACCTGATCAAGGCGCATCTGGCGGGCTCTGGCATCATCGGAACCGGGCTTGGGGTCTATTCGCCCGGCACAGCTTACGTGCTGCTGCATCACTACATGGGCGATGTCGACGGGGCGATCGGATCCTGGGGCTTTGCGCGCGGCGGCATGGGCGCGATCACGGCCGCACTCGGGGCCAGCCTGCAAGAGTCGGGCGGCACCATCGTCACCGGGGCCGGCATCGACCGCTTCCTGGTCAGGAACGGGCGGGTGACGGGCGTGGCGCTGGACAATGGCGACACCTACGAGGCGCCGATCGTGGCCTCGAACATGGACGTCAAGCGCACCTTCCTGACCCACACGGATGCCGCCGACCTGCCCTCCGACTTCCGGCGCGCTGTCGAGCGCTTCAAGATCAGGGGCTCCAGCGGCAAGCTCAACATCGCGCTGGATGCCCTGCCCGATTTCCCGGCCGCTCCTGACGGGGCCGCCTTCCTGCGCGGCGACCTGCACGCTTCGACATCCCTGCACGAGCTGGAACGCGCCTATGACGACTGGAAGGAAGGCCGCTGGTCGCGTGATCCCTATTTCGACATGCTGATCCCCTCGCAGATCGACCCGACCATGGCGCCGCCGGGCAAGCACATGATGACGGTCTTCGTGCAATATGCGCCCTACGACCTGAACGTGGACGGGGTCCGCAGCGGCGAGAACTGGACCGATGCCGCCCGCGCGGCCTTTGCGGACTGCGTCTTCGACAAGATCGAGCAGGTCTGCCCCGATATCCGCGATCGGGTGCTTCACGCCGAGGTCCGCAGTCCGCTTGATATCGAACGCGAGGTCGGGCTGACCGAGGGCAATATCTTCCAGGGCGAATTGACCTTCGACCAGCTGCTCTTCAACCGCCCGGTGCCCGGCTACGCCAATTACGACAGCCCCATCGAGGGGCTCTACCTCGTGGGGTCTTCGGCCCATCCCGGCGGAGGGGTCATGGCGGCCCCGGGGGCCAATGCCGCACGAGAGATCCTGCGCCGCAACGGGCGGGGCAAACGCCTTCCGGGATACGCGGCATGACGGCGGGCGCGCATATGAATCAGCGGTTCGACGCGGTGGTCATCGGTGCGGGTCACAACGGTCTTGCGGCGGCAACCACGCTTGCCCGCAAAGGCAAATCGGTCTGCGTCGTCGAGCGCTCCCACAGCCTTGGCGGCATGGCTGGCAACGTGGCGCTGAAGGAGGGTGTCGAGGGGCCGGAACTCGCGCATCTGCTTTACAACCTGCATCCCGGTGTGCTGCGCGAACTGGGGCTTTCCCAGGACATCGAGAAATCCAGCGTCGTGCTGCCCTCGGTGTCGCTCAGTCCCGACGGGCGGCATGTGGTGCTGGAGGGCGCGCGCGCGCGCTTTGCCGATGGAACGCCTCACCCCCAGGCCGCGACGGTGGCGGATTTCATGGCGCGCCTTCAGCGCTACGCGGCGCTTCTGGCGCAACTCTCTGCCCATCCGCCGCCTGACCTGCCGGGGGGCATGGCCGGGCTGGCCGAGATGGCGCGGCTTGGCAGGCTCGGGCTCGGGCTCAAGCGCCTTGGCAAGGCGGATATGCGGGAATTCCTGCGCATCCTGCTGTCCAATATCGCCGACGTTCTGCTTGATGAATTCGAGGACGGCCCCTTGCCTGGCCTGCTGGCCGCCGATGCCGTGCGGGGGGCCTTCGCCGGGCCCCGGTCGCCCGGCACCGTCTTTTCGCTGATGTATCGGCTTGGCAACGATGGCGGTCGCGTCCGGCTGCCCCTGGGCGGCATGGGGGCGCTGGCCGCTAGGATGGCCGAAGCGGCGACCGCCGCGGGCTGCACGATCAGCACCGGCGATGGGGTCGCGCGCGTTCTGCTGGAAAATGACAAGGTCAGCGGGGTCCAGTTGCAGTCCGGCGCGCAGATTGCCTGCCGCGCTGTCCTGTCCAGCGCGGGGCCGATGCAGACCATGGCCATGGCCGGAGCGCAGCATTTCGATGTCGAGGCGGTGCGCCGCCTGCGCAACCTGCGCTGCAAGGGCAGCGCGGCCAAGCTGAACCTCGTGCTCAGGCAAGCCCCGGAGTTTCCCGGACTGGATCATGCCCTGCGGCGCGCGCGCCTGGTGATCGCGCCGTCGGTCGCCGAGGTGGAACGCAGCTTCAACCCGGCCAAATACGATGAACTGCCCGCAAACCCCTCGGTCGAGTTTGTCCTGCCCACCCTGTCCGATCCGGGCCTGGGCCAGAACGGCGAACAGGTGCTCTCGGCCATCGTGACCCATGTGCCCTACGCGCCCAAAGGTGGCTGGAGCGAGGCTGCCCGGCAGGAGCTGACGGACCGCGTTGTCGGGGCGATCGAAGCCCATTCGCCCGGTCTTTCCGGCCTGATCGAGCACGCCACGCTGCTGACCCCGGAAGATATCGAGCGGCGCACCGGCGCAGCGGGCGGACATTGGCATCACGCCGAGATGGGGTTCGACCAGATCCTCACCCTGCGCCCGGCAAACGGGCTGGCGGGGTATCGTTTCGCGATTGCCGGTCTCTACCTGTGCGGGGCTGCGGCCCATCCGGGCGGCGACGTCACCGGCGCACCGGGGCGCAACGCGGCGCTGCGCGCCCTTGGCGACGGAGTGATGGCATGACCAGGACCCGCACACCCGTCTCGGTTCCAAACCGCCTGTTGCCCACGCCGGTTCATGCCCGCCTGAACGATCAGAGCCGGGTTCAGGCCTGGATCAACTGGGCGGGATACCTGTCGCCCTCGGTCCTGGACACGATGGAATTCGAGTATTTCGCGATCCGCAACCAGGCGACGCTCTTCGACATCTCGCCCATGCACAAGTATCGCGTCCAGGGCCCCGATGCGCTGCGCATGATCAACCGCCTTGTCACCCGCAACATCGCCAAGATCGGCAATGGCCGCGTGGCCTATGTCATGTGGTGCGACGAGGAAGGCATGGTGATAGATGACGGCACCCTGTTCCGCTACTCGGACACCGAATTCCGCCTCTGCTGCCAGGAGCCGATGTTCGGCTGGCTGAGGGATGCCGCTTGGGGGTTCGACGTGTCCGTGATCGACGAGTCCGAGACCGTGGCGGCACTTTCCCTGCAAGGGCCCACGTCCTTTTCCGTGCTCTGCCGCGCCGGGCTGGAGGCCGCGTCTGAGCTCAGACCGTTCGACTGGCGCGAGATCGAGCCCGGGCTTTGGATCTCGCGCACGGGCTTTACCGGCGATCTGGGCTACGAACTCTGGGTCGACTGGGACAAGGGGCTGGCGCTTTGGGATCGGCTCTGGTCCGCAGGCGCCATGCACGGGCTGCGCGCGATCGGCTACGAGGCGCTGAACCTCGCCCGGATCGAGGCCGGTTTCATTGCCGCCCGGGTGGATTTCCAGCCCGTTCATACCGCGATGCGGCTTGGGCGCGGGCGAACCCCGCTTGAACTGAGCTTCGGCTGGATGGTCGATTTCGAAAAGGGCCATTTCAATGGACGGCGGGCGCTGCTCGACCAGCGCGAAAAGGGCCTGCGCTACCATCTCGTGAAGCTCGATATCGGCGGGTTCAAACCTGCCGACGGCGCGCTGATCTACCATCGCAAGAAAACGGAGGTCGGCCACGTGACATCTGGCGCCTGGTCGCCGACGACCAAGCGCAACATTGCCCTGGCCGAACTGAAGGCCCCGTTCGGGGGCCGCCGCCGAGACGATCTCTGGGCGGAAATCTACGTCAACGAGGAAGGCAGGTGGGACCGGCGCATGGTGCCGGTAACCGTCGAAACCCGCCCCTTCTTCCAGAACCCCCGCGCGCGCGCCACACCGCCGGGGCCGTTCTGATCACTGAGGAAAAGGTAGCACTATGGCTCTTACCCCCGTCGCCGACATGGACAATGGCCCCGATGTCGAAACCTTGCAGGAATGGGACCGGCGGCATCAGCTCCATCCCTGGGCTGCGGTCGATGACTGGCAGGGCTACGACAACATGCTGGTCGACTCTGCCTCGGGAATCTACCTGTGGGATGGCACCGGAAAGCGCTTCATCGACGGCCCCGGCGGGATGTGGTGCGTCCAGATCGGCTATGGCCGCGAGGAAATGGCCGACGCGATCGCCGCGCAGGTGCGCAAGCTGCCTTACACCTCGCCCTTCAGCAACACGACGGAACCCTCGGCGATCCTGGCCAAGCAGCTGGCGGATATGGCGCCGGGCGATCTGAACAACGTGTTCTTCACCACGGGCGGCTCGACAGCGGTCGACACCGCCCTGCGCACCATGCATTTCATGAACAACCGCATGGGGCGGCCGGACAAGAAGATCGTCCTGGCCCGGGAAAAGGGCTATCACGGCTCTACCTACCTGGCCCACAGCGTGACCGGCAAGGAGCGCACCAAGAACCGCTTCGACGTTGAAAGCCGGCTGGTCCACTTCCTGCCCGACGTCAATCCCTACCGCCGCCCCGATGGCATGAGCGTCGAGGCCTGGTGCGATGCCAAGGTGGCCGATCTGGAGAATGCGATTGGCGAGGTCGGGGCCGAGAACATCGGCGCCTTCATAGCGGAGCCGATCCTGAGTTCGGGCGGCGTCATCGTGCCCCCGCCGGGCTATCACAAGCGCACCTTCGACATCTGCCGGGCGCATGACATCCTCTATATCTCCGACGAGGTGGTGACCGGGTTCGGGCGCCTTGGCCACTGGTTCTGCTCCGAGGAGGTGTTCGGCATCCAGCCCGACATGATCACCTGCGCCAAGGGGCTGACCTCGGGCTACCTGCCGCTTGGGGCCTGCATCATCTCGGACCGGGTGATGGAGCGCATCAGCGGCCCGGATGAGCCGGTGACTTACACGAACGGCTACACCTACTCGGCCCACCCCGTCAGCTGCGTCGCCGCCCTGACCAATATCGAGATCATGCGGCGCGAGCACATCCTTGAGCACGTGCGCGAGGTGTCTCCGCATTTCCAGGAACGGCTACGGGCGCTCACGCGCTTCGATTTCATCGGGGATGCGCGCGGCATGGGTCTGCTTGGCTGCATCGAGGGCAAGGCCGCCAGCCTGGCCGGGGACATGCAGCTTGGCGCCATGATCGACGCCGCCTGCGAGGAACGCGGGCTTCTTGTGCGGCCGCTGATCAACATGGCGGTCTTCTCGCCGCCGCTCATCATCACCCGCGCGCAGATCGACGAGATGTTCGATATTCTCGAAGCCGCGCTCGAAGCTGTCGGGCGCAAGCTGGCAAAGAACCCCGAGGCCATCGCCTGACGGCCCGTCCCATATACCCACCCGGCGGGCGGCGGCAGGCTGCCCGGCCCGGACCGAAGAGGAAAGACAAGACGACCTGACAACAACCAACGGGAGGAACTCATGTTCAAGATCAAGACCGGGGCCAGTGTAGCCGCCATCGCTCTGATGGCATCGCTCTGGCCAGCCCATGCCGAGGACCCGAATCTCATCGTTCTCGACTGGGCAGGATACGAAGACCCCAACTTCTTCGCTGCCTATATCGAGGAACACGGCGACAGCCCGACCTTCACCTATTTCGGCGACGAGGAAGAAGCCTTCCAGAAGCTGCGCACGGGTTTCGCCGCCGACGCGGTGCACCCCTGTTCCCAGTCGGTTCCGAAATGGATCGAGGCCGGCCTGATCGCGCCGCTGGACACATCCCGGATCACCCGTTGGGACGAGATCGAAACCTCTTTCCGCGACATCCCCGCCTTCATCCACGAAGGGCAGTATTACTTCGTGCCGATGGATTGGGGCAACACCGCCCTGACCTATAACACGGAACTGCTGAGCGAAGAGGACGTGGCCTCGCTCCAGGCCTTTGCGGACCCGGCCCATGCCGGTCGCGTGTCGCTGCCTGACAACGTGGACGATGCCTATGCGCTCGGCTTCCTGGCCGTTGGTGTCAGGGACTGGGCCAGCGCCACGGACGAGGAGTTCGAAGCAGCTTCCGCCTTCCTGCGCCAGGTGCACCAGAACGTGCGGTCCTATTGGTCCGATGGCGCTTCGCTGGCGCAGCTGATGCAAAGCGGCGAGGTCTACCTGGCATGGGCGTGGAACGAGACTTTCTCGACCATGAGCTATGAAGGCTACCCGATCGCGATGCGCCGCGACACGGTGGAAGGCGCGTCCAGCTGGGTTTGCGGCTATGCGCGCGTGGCCCATGCAACGGGCGACGAGGACCGGTTCTATGACTTCATCAATGCGTGGCTGGAGCCCGAAACCGCCGAATACATTGTCAACAACTGGGGCTACGGGCATTCGAACGCCGTGGCCATGGCCGAAATGAGCGAAGAAGACCTTGCCGCCGTTGGGCTTGAAACCAGCGAGAACCTGCGTGCAGGCACGCTGTGGCAGGGGCCGGTCCCGGCCGAGCTGCGCGAGCGCATGATTGCCGAGTTCGAGTTGATCAAGGCCGGCTTCTGATCGGTCCAGCACCGATCCTGCGAAACAGGAACACCCCGCCGATCCGGCGGGGTGTTTTCATGCGGTAAGAGCGGATATCAGGCGGGCTTCTGGCCCCGCAGGTGATGGGGGCAATGCTCGCCCGTGCGCAGCACCTCGATCATGGCTGTCCATGTCTCGATCTGCCCGGAAATGAAGTCGGCCCCGTGGGCGTCCGACAACCTCTCGCGCTCCGGCCCTGACAGCAGCGCCAGTTCGTCGGCGGCCACGTCGCGATACCACGGATTGCGGTTCAGCAGCCCCACATTGCCAAAGCCCGCCGCCTCCAGCGCCTGCCTGTAGCGGGCGGGCGAGGCCATGGCGAAATCGAGGTCCTCTGCCTTGAGATAGGCCGCCATTTCCGGGGAGGGTGCCCCGTCATGCGAGATCAGCCAGTCAGACGCCGCGAACCAGCCGCCGGGGGCCAGCACGCGGAACACGTCGCGGGCCAGGGCTTCCTTGTCGGGGATGTGCAGGATCGAGTCCTTGGAATAGACGATATCGAAGCTGTCGGGCGCAAAGGGCAGCGGTCCCGGCTCGACCAGCCTGATGTCGATCGCGGTCTCCAGCCCTGCCCCGTCGACACGGGCCTGCGCGGCGGCGCAGACCTGGTCTTCGACATCGATCCCGGTCACCGAGGCCGCTCCCATGTCGCGCACGAGCATCACGGCGATCGCGCCGGAGCCACAGCCGATATCGAGCACACGCCTGCCACTCACGTCGATCCCGTCCAGCACCCGGGCCGCTTCCTCGGCCCCACCGGGCGACAGGAAGCCCTCGCCCCAGATGTCCTCCAGGAAGGCAATGTGCTGGTTGTCATAGAGCAGGTCGCTGTCGCTCATGGCCGTGTCTCCGCGTCGAGCCCCGCGCTCAGGCGCGCGGCATAAAGATCGAGGAAGCGCCTTGTATAGGCCTCCATCCCGGCCAGTTGGCCCGGTTCGTAATAGCGTGACCGCACGCCTTCCTGGTTCTTCTCGATAATCAGCTTGTCGGCGATGGTCGTCACGTCCCACAGCCAGGTCAGCTCGGCCTTGTCGTAGTCCTGTCCCTCGACCGCGTCTTCCCGCACCAGCCAGATGATCTCCTGGATCGAGTTGTCCTTGTCGACGGGGATGAAGCGGTAGATCACCGCGTGATCGCAATAGACCAGCATCGGGTTGAAGATGCCGACATAGAGATCGCAGGCTCCGCCGTCATAGCCCTTCAATTCCCCCAGGAGCGGCGCGACGGGCTGGCCCGACTGGCTGCCGGTCAGGTAGCCGTCATAGAGCGAATGCCTGCTGAAGGTGAAATCGACCGAGCCGGGCGGGCAGAGATCCCCGACCCTGTCCACCGTGTCCGTTGGAATCCCCAGGTCGTTCGCGCGGGGCAGCATCGCCTCGTTGAAGGGTTTCACGCGCTCGGCATCCATGTGGGTGGGATGGGTGCGGGCAAATTCCGGATGCGCGGGGGCGCAGTGGTAGCATTCGTTGTAATTCTCGACGAGCAGCTTCCAGTTTGCCGCAACCGGGTAGCTTTCTCGACGCGCGATGCGGGTTCTGTCCAGCCCGAACGGTGCCATCAGCGCGTCTAGCTCGCGTCGCAGCATCTCGAAGCTGCTCGGCTCGGAGGCGAAGGACACGAAGATCATCCCGGCGAAGATTTCCACCGGCACGGGTTTCAGCCCGTTCGCTGACTTGTCGAAATCGGCCCCCATCATCCGCGCGGAAAAGAGGCTGCCATCCAGGTTGTAGGTCCAGGCGTGGTAGGGGCAGCTGAAGCGCCGGGCCTTGCCGCCCTGTTCCAGGCAGACCCGAGACCCGCGATGCCGGCAGACATTGGCAAGGGCATGCACCCTGCCCGCCTCGTCGCGGCACAGGATGACGGATTCCTCCAGCAGTTCGAACAGGATGTAATCGCCCGGCTCGGGGATGTCGGTGACATGCCCGGCGAAATGCCATTCCGGCATGAACACGTCGCGCATGTCGCGGGCAAACATCTCGTCCGACAGGTAGAAAGCCTGTTCAAGGGCATGATCAGGGCGCCGTTGCGCCAGCATCCCGGCCACGTCGGGGATGGGGGGCAAAGCGGATTTGACGGGCTTGGTCATCGGGTGTCTCTCCCTCTCATTCGAACAGGATGACGGAATCCGTCCCCCAGCCGACGGCCATCCTGCTGCCCGCGGGCGCGATGTGCCGCCCCGCGGTGTTGCGCATCGAGATGGTGACGGGCGTGTCCACGCCCTCCAGCCTGACCCCGTAATAGGTCATGTCGCCGTAATAGGAGGACGAGACCACCTCGCCCTGGCTGCGCCTTTCGGAATGGTCGTCGCCGTCGAAGAGCAGCGTGAACATCTCGGGGCGCACCCCAACGGTGGTGATATCGGCGTCGGCAAGGTGCTCCGGCACGTTTTCCAGCGGGATATCGCAGGCCCCGAGGGCGGCGATATCGAGCGACAGATGGGTGGCCGTGCGGCCCGTGACCTTGGCGTCAAGGAAGTTCATGACGCCGATGAACGAGGCCACCCGCCGGCTCGTCGGCCTGCGATACAGCTCCTGCGGGCTGGCCATCTGCGCGATCTCGCCATCGAACATGACCGCGATGCGGTCGGACATGATCATCGCCTCTTCCTGGTCATGGGTGATCAGGACGAAGGTGATGCCGATGGATTGCTGCAACTCGCGCAGCTCGACCTGCATCTGTTCGCGCAGCTTCTTGTCGAGCGCCGACAGCGGCTCGTCGAGCAGGATCACCTTGGGACGCAGCACCAGCGCGCGCGCCAGTGCCACCCGCTGCCTCTGGCCGCCCGACAGCTCATGCGCCGCCCGCGCGCCGTAGCCTGCGAGATCGACCATCGCCAGGGCCTTGTCCACCTCTGTCTTGATCTGGTCCCTGGCCATCTTGCGGGCCTTCAGCCCGTAGCCGACATTGTCGAAGACGCTCAGGTGCGGAAAGATCGCGTAGTTCTGAAACACCATGTTGGTTGGGCGGCGGTTCGCGGGAATGCCGTCCATGGGTTTGCCGCCGATCTCGATCGTGCCCGATGTCGGGTCATCGAAGCCCGAGATCAGCCGCAGAAGCGTGGTCTTGCCACAGCCCGATGGCCCGAGGATCGAGAAGAACTCTCCCTCGTTCACGCTGGCGTCAATCCCGCGCAGGGCCTCGACCGCACCGAAGGATTTGCGCACGCCCCTGAGGGTGATGATCGGTTTCTTGGACACGGCATCCGTCATGGTCAGATCAGCCCTCCGGCAGAAGTATCGTCCAGCCCGCGCTTCCTGGCCGAGCGTCGCCGCACCCATTCCCCGAGAACCAGCATCAGGATCGACAGGGTCAGCAGGATCGTGCCCAGAGCCATGATCGAGGGAAGCTTGGCGGGGAAGCGCAACTGGCTCCAGATATAGACGGGCAAGGTGACGTCCGTGCCGGTCAGGAAGAAGGCGATGATGAATTCGTCGAGCGAGATCGTGAAGCAGATCAGCAGGCTCGAAATCATGCCGGGCAGGACCAGCGGCAGGATCACCCGGCGGAACGTGCCCCAACGGCTTTCACCCAGGTCGTAGGAGGCTTCCTCGAGGCTGCGGTCGAGACCGCTATAGGCCGAGTTGAGAATGGCGATGGAAAAGGGCACGCAGATCAGGACGTGACCGCCCACGACCGTCCACAGCGACAGCGACATTCCAAGCTGCATGAGCATCACGAGAAGCGACACCGCCACGATGATTTCCGGCAACACCAGCGGCAGCATGATGAAGCCCACGATGCCGCCCTTCACCGGGAAGCGGTAGCGCGCTATGGCCCGTGCCGCGCAGGCGCCAAGGACAGTGCTGAGCACGGCGGTCGTGAAACTGACGAAAAGACTGTTGCGCACCGCGTCATGCAGCGCCTCGGTTTCCCACAGTACCGTGAACCAGTCGGTCGTGAACCCCGCCAGCGGAAAGGCGATCACGGTCGCGTCGTTGAAGGCGAACATGGGCAGCAGCACGACGGGGGCGTAGAGGAAAAGGATGAAGGCCACCGCGTACACGGTCAGCCAGTTTGCGGACATGGCGCGCAGCATCCTGGTCATTCCACGCGCCCTCCGAACTTGCGGCCGGCCAGGTAGATGCCCACGGCAATCAGGCTGACCACGACCATCGAGATGATCGCCAGCGTCGCCCCAAGCGGCGCGTTGTTGGCCCGTCCGATCTGGACCTGGATCATGTTGGCGATCATCAGACCGTCCGTGCCGCCGACCAGCTTGGGCGTGATGAAGTCGCCCACGGTCGGGATCAGGACGATGATGGTGGCGGCCATCACGCCGGGCATGGCCAGGGGCAGCGTCACGCGGAAGAAGCGGCGCACCGGGCCATCGCCGAGATCCTCGGCGGCCTCCAGCAGGGATCGGTCGATCTTCTCCATCGCGACGAAAATCGGCAGGATCGCGAAAGGCGCCCAGGCATGGGCCAGCGTGATCACCACCGCATTGGCATTGTAGAGGATGAAGGTCAGTGGCTCGTCGATGATCCCCACGCCCTGAAGGGCCGAGTTCAGAACCCCGTTATAGCCAAGGATCACCTTCCACAGGAACACGCGCAAAAGGTAGCTGGTCCAGAACGGTATGGTGATGAGGAAGAGCCAGAGGGTCTTTCGGCGCTTGACCTTGAAGGACAGGAAATAGGCCATTGGAAAGGCCAGGATGACGGTGGTCACGGTGACGACCAGAGAGATTACGATCGAGCGCAGCAAAAGCACGCGATAGATCGGCTGGCTGAACGCCTCGCGGTAGTTGTCCAGCGTCAGGGTGGTGTCGATGTCGAGGTAGTCCTGCGTCCAGAAGCTGAAGGTCACGACCATGGCAAGCGGCGCGGCCAGCATGATGAGCGCATAGAACAGCGGCGGACCGATCAGGGTCAGCCCTTGCCTGGCCTCGGCCCCCCGGCTCAATGCACGCCTCGGCGGGTGTCAGGAACGGAACGGATCGGCCCGGGCTTCATCATCACTTTCCTTCACCACTCAGGTCGGCATTGCGCTGGCGCAGGGTGCCCGGCTCCGGTTCGTCTTCGTCCAGCACGGGGAACAGACGCCGCAGCTCGTCATGGTAGCTGCGCACCCCGTTCTCCAAGTCAGACAGGATCACGCCATCAAACCCACTGGAAAAGGCGGCCTCCCAGCACCATTCGATCAGCTGTTCGTCTTCCTTGGTGGTGATCCGGTCGATCCGACCGCTGAGATAGCGGGCAACCCGCAGCTGCCGGTCCTCCTCGGGACGCTTGTAACAGGCACCGCGCTGGATGGTCTTTCCGTTCTCTACCGGGAATTCGTGGTAGTAGATCACCGAGTCCGGGTAGAGGCCGAAGACGAGGTTCGGAAACACCCCGATATAGAGCCAGGCCCGCTTGTGCTGTTCATCGAGCGCCGCCATGTCGGGCAGGAGCTTCTTGTAATTGCGCACGCTCCACAGCCGGCTCTCGCCCTCGCGGAAGGTCGAATAGGACCGGCTGGTGCCGCTGTCGAAGGGCTCGTCGTAGTAGTTGCTGCCGAACAGGTCATGCAGGCCGGGATGGGCCATCGGAACGTGGTAGCCTTCGTTGTCGACATCGCGCACGCATTTCCAGTTCGCCTTGACGTCCTCGGTCCAGATCCCGTTTCCGTCGGGCTGAAGCGCGGCGAGGTCATATTGCGCCACTTCGTGCTCGAACTTCGCCAGAACTTGCGACAGGGGCGGCTGCGGTCCCGGCTTGAACCGCACGAAGACGAAACCGTGCCAGATATCCATCTCGACCGGCTTCAATCCCCATTTCACCGGATCGAGATCCGGCAGGGTCGCGGGCATGGCCGCGCCGCGCAGAGTGCCGTCGAGATTGTAGGCCCAGCCATGGAACGGGCAGATGATCGCCGAGCGGCAATGCCCCTTGTCATCGGCCACGACCCGCGACCCCCGGTGTCGGCAGAGGTTGTGAAAGGCCCGCACCGCCCCGTCCTGGCCACGCACGACCAGAGCCCGCTCGCCCACCATGTCCATGGCGATGTAATCGCCCGGTTCGGGAATGTCGTTTACATGGCAGATCAGTTGCCAGTGGCGGCGAAAGAGATGCTCTTTCTCCTCTTCCAGCATTTCCTTGCTGAAGTAGCTCCAGGCCGGCAGCCCGCTGCGGTCCCAGTCGTTGCCACTTACCTCGGTGCTGCCATCTGCCATGGTGCCAGGTCCTCCGGATGCTGAGGAAACCGTAGCAATAAATATTTGAGCGCTCAATCAATTTTCCACGCCAGCCGCAGGGCAATGGCCAGCGCGCCCCGGAAAGGGGCGCACGGCTATGCCCGGCCCGCGCCGCCCCTGCCGGGGTTCAGAGATACCAGCGGTATTCCCGGGCCGAGATTTCTTCCATGAACTCGGTGAATTCCGCCTCTTTCACGGCGTGATACATCTCGATGTAATCCGCCCCGAGATAGTCCGGCAGGATCGTCGCCGTCCTGAAGGCCTCCAATGCGGCCCACATGGTCAGCGGCAGGGTCCCGTCCACCTCGGCCCCGGCATTTCCTGAATGCTTTTCGCCCGGGTCGCCCCCTTGTGTCAGCCCGTGATGCACCCCGGCCAGCACGGCGGCCGTCACAAGGTAAGGGTTGGCCTCGGCCCCGGCCACCCGATGCTCCAGCCGGCGCGCCGCGCCGTCGGTCACGGGGGGCAGGCGAAAGGCGACTGAGCGGTTGTTTTCCCCCCAATCGCGGGTCACCGGCGTGAACTCGTCGGGACGGAAGCGGCGATAGACGTTGAGATTGGGCGCGAAGATCGCCATGGCCTCGTGCAGGGTGGCCTGGAGGCCGGACACCGCCTGCCCGAGCAAGGATTCGCCCGCCTCGCTTGCCGGGTCGAAGACGTTGTTTCCCTCGGCATCCACAAGGCTGAGATGGATGTGCAGGCCATTGCCGGACAGGCCCGGGAAGGGTTTCGACATGAAGGTGGCGTCATAGCCCTGCTGGCGCACCGTCGCCTGCACAAGGCGGCGCAGCAGGGCCGCCTGGTCTGCCGCGCGCAAAGGGTCGGACTGGTGTTCGAGATTCACTTCGAACTGGCCGGGGCCATATTCGCTGATCACCGTGCTGGCGGGGATGTTCTGGGCCTTGCACGCGGCCTGGATCGCGCTGATCACGGGCTCATACTCATCGAGCTTGGCCAGCGACAAGACCTGGCCCTGGCGTTCCCGGCGCCCCGTGAGGGGCGAGGCGCAGGCGATCGGTTCGCCGCCTGCCCCGCGTTCGATATCTGTCAGATAGAACTCCAGCTCCAACGCCAGAACGGGCCGCAGGCCGGTGCCGGCAAAGCGATCCACCACCTTCTTGAGAACCTGCCGCGGCTCGTACCAAAACGGGGCGAGGTCCGTGGACCGCGTCATCTCGCACAGAACCTGCGCGTGCCTGCCGCCCGACCAGGGCACGATGGACAAGCTGCCCGCCAGGGGGCGCGCCATGCCGTCCGGATCGCCATCGGAAAAGCCATGCCCCATCGGGTCCGCCGTATTGCCCCGCACATCGACAAGCTGCATTGCCCCGCAGACCGGCGTGCCGCCGCCAACCATCTTGGCGGCATGGCCGACCGGCAGGCGTTTGCCGATGGCATTCCCGCACAGGTCGATCACGACCGCGTCGATATACTCGACCGTGGGATGGTCCGACAGGAAGTCCGAGAGTTCGCGCGCGTCGAGATACATGTGCTGCCCTTTTCATGCTGAGCTTGGGAGGCGGGCCAAAGACAAGCGCCCTGAGACTACGGGGATGGAGGTGAATTGGTAGCGCGAGAGACCTCACCGGTCCAGCACCCGTTCAGGTGACGCTGCGGACCGTGCCGCGATGTCGGGAAGGTTATCCGGGGAAGGAGGAATGGTGAGGGTGAAGGGACTCGACGCCCCACGCCTTGCGGCGCCAGAACCTCAATCTAGATTAAAGTATTAAATTTCAGAAAGTTAGGTTATATTTTTTCCACTAAAATACCCAGAACATACCGTGAAAGTGGAAAATATTCACACTGACCTCCAAGCACTTGGCGTGCTCGACTTTGCGGTGGTCTTGGCACTGCCGTGACGAGTGTGTCCCATAGTGCTTTATTCAACTACTGAACGGTTAAATCTTCTACGGCTTACGAGGGACCCAAATCTTGATCGAGCAATGGTGAGTTTTCTACAACACCGTCAGGCGAGTTCATTGGGCAATCGCCCGTCATAACCTGAAGCCATCTTACCAATGGATCACAGGCCAAGTATTCACTAAATTGCAGCTTGGAACGGTCCAATGAGGCGGCTCATCTCGGCCGGCCAGCAAATAAACCCGCCGTGCGTTTTAACTATTTTCAATGGGTTTTAACTTTTGCTTACCAACAAATGTCTTCCGCTTCCTAAACACAACGTTGCACCAGATCAGAGGGTGCATTCCATCTAGGTCCTACGAACGCAGCTTGGCTCGACCATGGTCCTCCCATGCCAACATCCAAAAAATAAAAATGCCTGCCTAAACCTTTAATGCTTGCATTTTGAAAAAATCTAGTTTGATGATGGCATCAAAATCAATAGGGGAGCGGCGAAAAAATTTCGCCGCTGAAGATGATAAGTAGCGCAAGTTAAAACTTAAGTTTGCGCGAGGGAGAATAAGATGGCAAACACAAAAAGTCAGAAAAATGGATTCGTTAATGATCTGAAGTTTTATTTTCTCCTTTCAAGGAAAGCCAGCCAAGTAGAGTATTGGGTCGTGACATTTTTCTTTGTATTTATCTCCCCTTCAATCTACTTAATTGCTTTGAAATTTGCGGAAATGGCAAGTTTTATCTTAATTCTCAATGGATATGGACCAGAACTAACTCTTTATATTGCCTCTTACAGCATCTTCAC
>NZ_CAXREX010000229.1:0-10795 GCF_964229645.1 Nioella sp.
GGCGAAGACGAGGTGCGCAAGCGCTTCGGCGGCATGGTCAACGCGTTCCAGTATGGCGCACCGCCGCACGGGGGCTGCGCTGCCGGGATCGACCGCATCGTGATGCTGCTGGCCGACGAGGCCAATATCCGCGAAGTGATGCTCTTCCCGATGAACCAGCGCGCGGAAGACCTGATGATGAACGCGCCGTCGGACCCCAGCCCCGAACAGCTGATGGAACTGGGGCTGCGGATCATCCCGCAGGACTGACGCTGCTCAAAAGCGAGCTGTATCGAACCCCCGGCGGATCCCCGCCGGGGGGTTTCCTTTTTTGCTCTCCATGCCCCATTCCGGCGGAAATCCCGCGTCCTTTCGTGTAAGACTGCAAGACAGGTGGTTGGTGGTGACGAAGAGGGCCCGGCATGAGTGCGCTGGAAACGATCGCGGCGATCCGGTTCGGCACCGGTCTGTCTCCGCAGGGCGGGGGTGCGGCGCCCGAAGCGATCCTGTCCGCGCTTTCCGGCCCGGATGCCGTGGCGCGGGCCTTCCCGATGGACAGCTATGCCGAACGGACGGTGGCCGCGCTGGCCTATCGCGATGCGCAGCGCGCGCGCCGCGACAGCGACGAGGCTGAGCAAGCCTTCCGCGCGATCCGCAGGCAGATGCGCGCCGATATCACCTTGCAGCTTGCCACCACCCTGGCCCGCGGCGTGGCGGCCTCGCCCGCGCAAGGGTTGCGAGAGCGGCTGGCCTGGTTCTGGGCCGATCATTTCACCACCGTTGGCGAACGCGCCTTCATGCGCGGTGGCATCGCGGCCTATGTCGACGAGGCCATTCGCCCGCATGTGGCAGGCCGCTTCTCCGACATGCTGGAGGCGGCGATCCTTCACCCGGTGATGATCCTCTATCTCGACCAGGAACGCTCGATCGGGCCCAATTCCGTCGTGGGGCAAAGGCGTGGGGGCGATCTGAACGAAAACCTCGCGCGCGAGTTGCTGGAACTGCACACGTTGGGGGCGGGGTCCGGATACAGCCAGGATGACGTGCGCCAGATGGCGGAACTGCTGACCGGCCTGGGCTTCGACCGGGACGGCCAGCTGGCGTTCCGCCCCAACAATGCCGAACCGGGGGGCGAGACGATCCTTGGCACCCTCTATGGCAGCGAGGCACAGGCGCGGTTGGCCGACATCCGCGCGGCCCTGCGTGACCTTGCCGTTCGGCCCGAGACCGCGCGGCATCTCAGCGGAAAGCTTGCCGATCACTTCCTGTCCGATCGTCCCGAACCCGGCCTTGTCGAGGCAATGGCCGAACGCTGGCTGGAAACCGGTGGTGATCTTATGGCGGTGATGCGCACCATGCTGGACGATCCCGCCGCCTGGGACCCGGCTCCGGGGCGTGTGAAGCGGCCTTTACACTACCTCGTCTCCGCGCTTCGCGCGCTGGCTGTGCCCGCCGCGACCATCGCCACCGCCCGGCCCGAGCGCATCACCCGCCTTGCCTTGCGCCCGATGCAGGTGATGGGCCAGCCCTGGCAGGGGGCGTCCGGCCCCGACGGGTTCTTTGACGACGACCGGGAATGGATCCGGCCGCAGGTTCTGGCCGCGCGGATCGGTTGGGCAATGGCCGCGCCGTCAGACCTGTTGCGCATCCTGCCCGACCCGCGCGACTTCGTGACCACGGCGCTTGGCGAATTCGCGGATGACGCGCTGCGCCGTGCCGCTGCACGGGCCGAAACACGGGCCGAGGGGCTGGGCATCATCCTGTCTGCGCCCGCTTTCCAGAGGAGTTGAGCCGATGACCCGCATGTCGCGCCGAGACCTTCTGCTGCGCTCCGCCGCCCTGGGCTGCTCTGCGGCGGCAAGCCCGCTGGTGACGCCGGTGGCCTTCGCCTCTCTGCCCACCGATAACCGGCTTGTGGTGATCATCCTGCGCGGGGCGATGGATGGGCTCGACCTCGTGCAGCCCTATGGTGATCCGGGCCTGCAAGCGGCCCGGCCCGACTTCGCGATCGGCCCCGGGGCGGGGGCCCATGACCTCGACGGGTTCTTCGCCCTGCACGAGAGGCTGGGGGACCTGCTGCCCCTGTGGCAGGCGGGGGAGTTGGGCTTCGCCCATGCGGTGTCCACCCCCTATCGCGACGCGCGCAGCCATTTCGACGGTCAGGACCTGCTGGAGGCGGGCACCGGGGCCGGGACGGCGGGGGGCACGCATCCGGACGGATGGCTCAACCGGCTGGTCCAGACCATCCCCGGCGCGCGGCGCGACATGGCGCTGGCCGTGGGCCAGCAGGAGGCGCTGATCCTGCGCGGGGCCGCGCCCGCCGTGGCCTGGTCGCCGGCCACGCGGCTGGCCCTGTCGCCCGCGACGGCGGATCTTCTGGGCATGGTCTACCACGACGATTCGCTTTTCTCGGCGGCCTACGAGGATGCGGCCTTTTACTCGGCCCTCTTGCATGGGGATTTCGCCGCCGCCGACATGGAGGGCCAGGACGCTGCCCAGATGATGGCCGAGGGCATGGCGCTGGCCGGGCGCAATGCGGGGCCAGATGCCTTGGCCGCCTTCGCGGCCGAACGGCTGCGCGAGGATGCCCGTATCGCCACGTTCTCGATCGGCGGTTGGGACACGCATCGCGCCCAGGCCAACGTGATCGGGCGGGCGCTGCGGGCTCTGTCCACGTCGATCCTGACCCTGCGCGACGGGTTGGGGCCGGACTGGTCGCGTACCACGGTGCTGGCGATGACGGAATTTGGCCGCACGGTGCATCAGAATGGCTCGGGCGGCACCGATCACGGCACCGGCAGCGCGTTGATCATGGCGGGCGGGGCGCTGCGCGGCGGGCGGGTTCTGGGCGATTGGCCAGGGGTAGGTGAGGGGGCGCTTTACGAAGGGCGTGACCTGATGCCCACCTGTGACGTGCGCGCCTATGCAGCCTGGGCGATGCGCGGGCTATTCGGCACCGAGCGTGCCGTGCTGGAGCGCCTGGTTTTCCCGGGGCTCGAACTGGGCGCTGATCCCGGTCTTCTGCGTTGACGCTTGCACCTGTGCGTGCTTTCGCCTTTCCTGCCGGATAGCAAGGGGATGGTGATAATGGCAGAGAAGCGGTTCGGGGTCAGGCTGGAGGGGTGGACACCACCACCACGCCCGCCAATGGGAGTTCTGGAGGGGCGCTATGCGCGGCTCGTTCGGCTGGAGGCGGATGCCCATGCCGCCGACCTGCATCGCGCAAATTCCGCCGATGACGCGATCTGGGATTACCTGCCCTACGGACCCTTTTCCTCGGCGGCGGCCTATCACAGATGGGTCCGATCCATTACCGCCGGGGACGATCCGCTCTTCTACGCGATTCAGAACCGCGAGACGGGACATTTCGGTGGGGTTGCCAGTTACCTGCGCATCACGCCCGAGGCGGGCTCGATCGAGGTTGGCCACATCAATTTCGCCCCCGAGTTGCAGCGCAGCCGGGCAGCGACCGAGGCGCTTTTCCTGATGATGGAATGGGCCTTCGAGGCAGGTTACCGGCGCTACGAGTGGAAATGCGACGCGCTGAACATTCCCTCGCGCCGGGCCGCCCAACGGCTTGGTTTCAGCTACGAGGGCATCTTCCGTCAGGCCGCCGTCGTGAAGGGCCGCAACCGCGACACCGCGTGGTTTGCCTGTATCGACACCGAGTGGCCAGCGCTGCGCGAGGCCTATCGGGCGTGGCTGCACCCGTCGAATTTCGATGCCAAGGGCGGGCAGCGCGAAAGCCTGTCCGATCTGACGCGCCTGGTGCGCGTGACATCTGATCCGGGCCTGCCCCGCTAGACGGCGGCCAGCCCCGCCACCCGGTCCGCCAGGAGCGCACGCAGGTTGGCGCGGTCTTCATGGGCAAGGCGCGCGGGCAGGGCGCGGGCGGTTTCCTCCAGCCCGTCATCATGCGCGCTGCGGGCAAGCCCCAGAAGAAACCGGCGCAGGTAGCCCGTGGGCAGGCTGTCGGAATTGAGCAGCGACAGGGCATGGCCCAGGTCTTCGCGCAGCGCCAGGCGGTCAGGCTCCAACGCGGCTGCCGCGAGGTCGCGCGGGCCACGCGGGTGCATCTCGGCGGGCAGGTGGCGCAGAATTTCCGACTGGAAGGCGCCCAGGCTTTCGACCGGCTTGGGCAGGAACCCGTCGGCACCCGCTTGCAGCGCGGCGCGTTCGGCCTCGGCCCGGGCCGCGCCCGAAGTGGCCAGACGCACGGGCACCCTGGTGCTGTCGCGATGCATTTCCGCGATCAGGGTCAGGCCCGACCCGTCGGGCAGGCCGAGATCGACCACCGCGACCGTGGGCCGATAGGTGTTGAGATGGCGGTGTGCCGAGGCCAGGCAATCGGCCCGGCGGATGCGCGCGCCCGAGCGCAGGCACATAAGGCGCAGCGCCTCTGACGCGAAGCGGCTGTCCTCCACCACCAGGATGGTCATGCCCGCCAGCGGGCGTTCCGCCGTGGGCGTGGGGTGAAAGAAGGGGATGTCTTCCCCGGTGCTGCGATGATCCTTGTCCATGTCCAAAAGCCCCCCAAGGCGATTCCGTCCACGATTAGACCCGGCCAAGGTTGACAGTCGGTTAACGTCAGAGGGCGCGGCGATGGGCCGCTTGCCAAGCCCCCGCTCCAGCCCCCATATGCACGCGCAGAAGAACCAGAGGAGACAGCCCCATGATCGGACGCCTGAACCACGTGGCCATTGCCGTGCCCGACCTCGATGCCGCGTCGGCGCAGTATCGCGACACGCTCGGTGCCAAGGTGAACCCGCCGCAGGACGAGCCCGACCACGGCGTTACGGTGGTGTTCATCGAACTGCCCAATACAAAGATCGAGCTGCTCTACCCCCTGGGCGATAACAGCCCAATCGCGGGATTTCTTGAAAAGAACCCTTCGGGCGGGATCCATCACATCTGCTACGAGGTCGAGGATATCCTGGCCGCACGCGACCAGCTGAAAGCCGCGGGTGCACGCGTTCTGGGCACCGGAGAGCCCAAGATCGGCGCCCATGGCAAGCCCGTGCTCTTTCTGCACCCGAAAGACTTCACCGGCACGCTCGTCGAGCTGGAGCAGGTCTGATGGGCTGGTTTTCAGGCCTCGTCCTGCTGGCGGTCGTGTGGTTCATGACGCTCTTCGTGGTGCTGCCCCTGCGGCTCAAGACCCAGGGCGACACCGGAAACGTGGTGCCGGGCACGCCCTCGTCGGCCCCGGACGAGCTTCAGATCAAGCGTAAGTTCCTGATCACCAGCATCGTCGCTGTGCCGATCTGGGGCGTGCTGGTCGCGCTGATCCTGTCGGGCAAGATCACCGTCGAAAGCTTCGATCTCTTCACGCGCTTCGGCGGGGAGCTTGACTGAGCCGGTGATAGAGATGGGTGAAGGTGGCCGCGCCGAGGATCGGAACCAGGAGGTTCACGACCGGGATCGTTAGCGGCACGGCCATCAGCACGCCAGCAACGAAAATCTGGCCACGATGGCGCTTGCGGAACTTCGCAGCGCCCGAGGCATCGAGACGGCGCAGCGCCACAAGCTGCGCGTATTCGCGGCCCAGAAGGATGCCGTTGATACCCCAGAACAGAAGCGGCGCGATCGGCGCGAACAGAAGATAGGCCAACAGGGCCACCAGGTTCACGGCCAGCACCACGCCAAGGAATTTCAGCGCGTCGACAAGCCCCTCGGCCAGCCCGAGCCTGCGCGCCGGGGGCAGCGTGGGGTAATGGCGGTCTTCGACCGCGTCTGCGATCTGGTCGAGGAAAATGCCCGTGAAGGCCGAGGCAACGGGCACCATCAGGAACACCGAGGCCAGCAGCATCACAGGGATCGCTGCCCAGGACAGGGCCGCGTCGATGCCGCCGCTCTCGCCGATCCAGGGCAGGCTCAGCGTGTCGGGGATGAGCCAGCCGATGGCCATGCTCAAGACCCAGTAGAGCCCCACCAGCAGAGCGATGGTCAGCGCCAGCCCGGTCACGAGCACGCGCAGGAACCGCGGGTCGGACAACTGGCGGAGCGCCTTGAGAAAGTCGTCGAGGATCATGCGTCGAGCCAGGTGGTGATCGCGGCCAGTTCCGGGCGCGGGCGCTCGGGCGGGATCGCGGTTTCGGTGCCCAGGTGAATGAAGCCGGCCACGAATTCGGTGTCGGCAAGGCAAAGCCCTTCGCTCAGGAAGGGCCGGTCGAAGGCCATCCAGCCCGTGAGCCAGTTGGCGCCCCAACCCGCGGCAAGCCCCGCGTTGACAAGAGCCAGGCAGACCGCGCCCGCGCTCAGCACCTGTTCGACCTCGGGCACCTTGTCCGATGGTTTCGGGCTCGCCACCACGGCCACAACCAGATGCGCATCCGCGAAGGACCGGGCGTTCTTTTCCACCTTTTCAGGCTCGATCCCGGCCGCGGCCCCCTTGCTGCGGGTCAACTCGGCCAGGCGCAGGTTGGCCCCACGTTCCAGCACGATGAACCGCCAAGGCTCCAGCTTGCCGTGATCGGGGCTGCGGGCGGCGGCCGCAAGCAGGGTCTCCAGCCCCGCGCGATCCGGCACCGGGGTCGTCAGTGTCTTGGCCGGGCGCGAGCGGCGCGTCAGAAGGAAATCCAGAACGTCGGGGCGGGGGATGAGGGGGGCAATCTCGGTCATGGGATCCTTGCAGGGCTGTGGCCTGATGTCATGTCGGTGGCCGAGGCGGGAAGATCAAGTCATCGCGCAAGAGAGAAATCCGGCACGGATTTCCGGCTGTTTTCCGACGCGGAAAACAGGCCCTGCCCGGCATCACCGTGCGGGGCCCGAAATCCGCGCCGGATTTCGATCATTTTCCGTGCCGGAAAATGCCTTGTCCTTACTTGGCGTTCTTCTTCTTCGCAGGTCTCTTCTTGCCGCCCTGGGCTTCGCGTTCGGCGATTAGCGCCACGGCCATCTCCATGGTCACATCCTCGGGCTTCACGTCCTTGGGAATCGTCGCATTGACCTTCTCCCACTTGACGTAAGGCCCATAGCGCCCATCCATCACGTTGACCGCCCCACCCCGATCGGGATGCTCGCCAAGCGCCTTCAGCGGCTCGGCCGCCGCGCGGCCCCGTCCGGCCCCGCGCGAACGTTTCTCGGCCAGGACCTCAACCGCGCGGTTCATGCCGATCTCGAATACGTCGTTGGGGTCGCGCAGGTTGGCATAGGTGGGTTTTGCGTCGCCCTCGGCCTGATGCATCACGTAAGGCCCGAACCGGCCGAAATTGGCGCTGATCATGTTGCCGTCTTCGGGGTGCGGGCCGATCTCTCGCGGCAGGCTGAGCAGCGTCAGCGCCTTGTCGAGGTCCATCGCGTCGGCCGACCACCCCTTGGGCAGCGAGGCGCGCGGCGGCTTGGGGTTTTCCTCGCTGGCCTCGCCCTTCTGCACGTAAGGCCCGAACCGGCCCGAGCGCAGGGTCACCGCCTCGCCCTCGTCATAGCCCAGAACCTTGTCGCCCGCCTGTGCGTCGGCATCGCCGCCGATGGGGCGGGTGTAGCGGCATTCGGGGTAGCGCGAGCAACCCACGAAACCGCCAGTGCGCGAGGTCTTGAGGTGCAGGCTGCCCTCGCCGCACAGCGGGCACTGGCGCGGATCGCTGCCATCCTCGCGGGGCGGGTAGAGCTGCGGGGCCAGCGCCTCGTCGAGCTTGTCGAGCACTTCGGTGATCCGCAATTCCGAGGTTTCGGCGATCGCGGCGGAGAAATCGCGCCAGAATTTCGCCAGCACGGCCTTGTAGTCCAGATCGCCCGCCGAGATCTCGTCAAGCTCTTCCTCCAGTTCCGCGGTGAACTCGTAGCCCACGTATTTGCGGAAGAAATTCAGCAGGAAGATCGTGACGATCCGGCCCTTGTCCTCGGGGAACAGGCGGTTCTTGTCCTTGCGGACATATTCACGGTCCTGGATCGTGGTCACGATGCTGGCATAGGTCGAGGGCCGGCCGATCCCCAGCTCTTCCATCTTCTTGACCAGCGTCGCCTCGGTGTAGCGCGGGGGCGGCTGCGTGAAATGCTGCTGGCCCAGAACGGCGCCCTCGTCAGACAGGAGCGCCTTGCCATCGGCCGTCAGGCGGGCATGCTCGTCGCGCATGGCGGCGCTCACCTTTTTGAGCTTGTCGCCCTGGGTGATCTGCGGCAGGCGGCGGTCGTCCTCGGAGCCTGCGTCGTCATCGCGCCCTTCCTCGTAGACCTTCATGAACCCGTCGAAGAGCACCACCTGCCCGGTGGCGCGCAGTTCCACCTGGTCGTCGTCGCTGACGATGTCGACGGTGGTGCGTTCCAGCCGCGCGGCCTCCATCTGGCTGGCAATCGTGCGCTTCCAGATCAGGTCATAAAGCTTCTTCTGGTCGGCCTCGGACACGCGTAAGGAGGCTGGGTCCTTCGTCATGTCCGTGGGGCGGATGCATTCGTGGGCTTCCTGCGCGTTCTTGGCCTTGTTTTTGTACATGCGCGGGCTGTCGGGCAGGTATTCGGCGCCGTAGCGATCCTTGATCGCGTCGCGCGCGGCCATCACCGCCTCGGGCGCCATGTCGATCCCGTCGGTCCGCATGTAGGTGATATGGCCCGCCTCGTAGAGCCGTTGCGCCGCGTTCATCGTCTGGCGCGCGCCCATGCCGAACTTGCGGCTGGCTTCCTGTTGCAGGGTCGAGGTCATGAAGGGCGCCGAGGGGTTGCGCATCGAGGGCTTGGCCTCGACCGCGCGCACGCTCAGCGCCCGGGAGGACACCGCGTGCACCGCAAGTCCGGCTGACGCCTCGCTGTCGAGGTCGTAACGGTCGCGCTTCTTGCCACCCAGAACCGTCAGGCGGGCTTCGAACTGCTGCCCGCGCGGGGTTTCCAGCACCGCCCGCACCGACCAGTATTCGCGCGCCTTGAAGGCCTCGATCTCCATCTCGCGTTCCACGATCAGCCGCAGGCAGACCGACTGCACCCGGCCAGCCGAGCGCGCACCGGGCAGCTTGCGCCACAGCACCGGCGAGAGGTTGAAACCCACGAGGTAATCGAGCGCCCGGCGCGCGAGATAGGCCTGCACCAGCGGCTCGTCGACCTGGCGGGGATGCTTCATCGCCTCGGTCACGGCGGACTTGGTGATCGCGTTGAACACCACGCGGCTCACCTCGGTCGTCTTCTTGATCGCGCGGCGCTTGGTCAGCGCCTCCTGCAAGTGCCAGCTGATCGCCTCGCCCTCGCGGTCGGGGTCGGTGGCAAGGATGAGCGTGTCGTCGTCTTTCAGCGCATCGGCGATCGCCTTGACGTGCTTTTTCGAGTCGTTTCCGACCTCCCACAGCATCTCGAAATCCTGCTCGGGGTTCACCGATCCGTCTTTCGGGGGCAGGTCGCGCACATGGCCGTAAGAGGCCAGAACAGTGAAGTCATCCCCGAGATATTTGTTGATTGTCTTGGCTTTAGCCGGGGATTCGACGACGACGACTGGCATTCAGAATGACCTTTGGAAAGCGGATAACGGGTGGCGCGGGAACATGTGGCCTGCTGGCAGGGCTTGTCAATGCGTCATCGGAAAAAGACACTGCATCCATTCTTCATCAGGGATTTTGCCCATGCGCGCCGCTCTTGTTCTGGCCCTTTGCTTGTCTGCCCCGCCCATTGCCTGCGCCGATCCGGTGGAGCCGCCCCCGGGCAGCGCGCTGCGGGCCGAGCTTCTGGACGTGCTGCGCCGCGATGTGGAGCCGCGCTTCGGCGGGCCGGTGGAATTCGTGGTCGAAACGCTTCTGGTCGAGGACCGCCGCGCGGTGGCCAACCTTTGGGCGCAGCGCCCCGGCGGGGCGCCCATCGACCTTGCGACCAGCCCGCTTGTCACCGTCGAAGGCACCCCGCCCGACCTGATCGACGGGCCCACGGTCCAGGCCTATCTCTACCGTCCCGGCACCTATTGGCAGATCGTGGAATACTCCATCGGCGCCACGGATGCCTGGTGGTGGGGCTGGGATTGCCGAAACTATGGCGCCTTCTTCGAAGAACCGCTCTGCTGAGCGGGCAGGAGCGCGATAAGCCCGCCGGGCTGACGGATCACGTTGCCCTCCAGTTCCAGCGCGGCGAGCGACGCAGCCCCTTCGCCCGTGCTGACGCCCAGGTCGCGCAAGAGCTGATCTTCGGCCACGGGGGCGGGGCCGAGCCGGTCGAGAATGCGGGCATTCAACGCGGCGCGGTCGCGCCAGGGGCGTTCGGGCTGCTGTGGAATCTCGGCGGGCTCGGGCAGCGGAAGGTCTGCCTGGCGTGGCGTCGCCGGGCCTATGGCCTCGATCACGTCCTCGGCCCCGCGCACCAGCGTGGCCCCGTCGCGGATCAGCCAGTTGCAGCCCGAGGCGCGGGTATCCATCGGGTGGCCGGGCACCGCCATGACCTCGCGCCCCTGGTCGAGCGCGTTCTTCGCGGTGATGAGCGACCCCGAGCGCGCCGCCGCCTCGACCACGATGACGGCGCGCGCCAGGCCGGACACGATCCGGTTGCGCTGCGGGAAATGGCGCGCTTGCGGTTCCAGCCCGAAGGGATGTTCCGACAGGCGAAGGCCCTTTCGGGCGATGTCATGGGCGAGGTCGGCGTTTTCCGCCGGGTAGAGCACGTCCAGCCCGCCCGCCTGTACGGCGATGGTCCCGCCCTCCAGCGCCGCGTGATGGGCCAGCGCGTCGATCCCGCGCGCAAGGCCCGAGACGATGACGAAGCCCGCCTGTGACAGGTCCGCCGCCAGCCGCCGCGCCATGCGCGCGCCAAGCGACGAGGCGTTGCGCGTGCCCACCATGGCCAGCATCGGTCGGTCGAGCAGGCCAGGATCGCCAAGCGCCCAGAGGATCGGCGGGGCATCGGCGCAATCGGC
>NZ_CAXREX010000230.1:0-32192 GCF_964229645.1 Nioella sp.
GCCCACAACCCCGAGTACACGCTCCAGGCGCTGCATGACTCGATTGCCGACCTTGCCACGGCCAGCGGGCGTCCGATGCCGGCCATCACGCGGCCCTGAGCCGCCCCGGACGGGGTAGGATAATGCGCCGGCCCCGTCGCCTCGGCGCTTGACAGCCCTGCCCTGCCCGTCCCAACTGCGCGCCGGATTTGGCGCGCGGCAAGAGGGCGGGCATGGGCTATCTACTCGGGGTCGACACGGGCGGCACCTACACCGACGCGGTCGTGCTGGACGCGGGCGCGGAACGGGTTCTGGGCAAGGCAAAATCGCTGACCACGCGCGCCGACCTGTCGATCGGAATTGGCAAGGCGGTCGATGCCGCCATCTCCACCGCCGGGATCTCAGCTGCCGAAGTTGGGCTCGTGTCGCTATCGACGACGCTGGCCACCAACGCGCTGGTCGAGGGCCAGGGGCGGCGCGTGGCGCTGGTCTCCATTGGCTTCGACGAGGCGGACCTGACCAAGGCGGGGCTTTCCGAGGCGCTTGGCACCGATCCGCTCATCCGCATTGCAGGCGGGCACGGCCATGCGGGCCACGAGGTCGCGCCTCTCGACACGGCAACGCTCGAGGCCGCGGTGGCCAAGCTCGCCCACGAGGTCGATGCCTTTGCCGTCGCCGGGCGCTTTGCCACCCGTAACAGTGACCACGAACGCCGCGCCCGTGACCTGATCAGGGCCGCCACCGGGCGCCCGGTAACCTGCTCGCACGAGCTCTCGGCGCAACTCAATGGCCCCCGCCGGGCGCTGACGGCGGTTCTGAACGCACGCCTGATCGGCATGATCGACCGCCTGATTTCCGCCTGTGAACGCCACCTTGCGGCGCTCGGGCTTGATGTGCCGCTGATGGTCGTGCGCGGTGACGGGGCGCTTATATCCTCCAAGGTGGTGCGCGAACGTCCGATCGAAACGATCCTCTCGGGCCCCGCCGCCAGTATCGTGGGCGCGCGCTGGCTGACCGGAGAGGCCAACGCCATGGTGTCCGATATCGGGGGCACCACCACCGACGTGGCACTGCTACGCGACGGCCTGCCAGAGATCGACCCAGAGGGCGCGCGCGTTGGCCGTTACCGAACGATGGTCGAGGCCGTCGCGGTGCGCACAACGGGGCTTGGCGGCGACAGTGAGCTGCACCTGGAGATTGACCTTGGTGGGCGCCCCCTTCGTCTTGGCCCCCGTCGCCGGGTGCCGCTGTCCTGTCTTGCGGACGAGCATCCCGATCTGGTCCATGACGCGCTCGATCGGGCCCTGTCCTCGGAGGTTCCGGGCGAACATGACGGGCTGTTTCTCATTCCCATGGGCGGTCCCGCCGCCGGATTGCCCGCTCGCGACGCGGCGCTTCTGGAACGGATCACCGAGCCGATGGCGCTGGCGGGGGCCCTGCGCTCTCGGCTGGAGGTTCCCGCGCTCGACCGTCTCGTGGCCCGCGGCCTGGTGATGATCTCGGGCATTACCCCGTCGGATGCCAGCCACGTTCTTGGCCTGCTGGACAGCTGGGACCGCGCGGCCGCCGAGAAGGGGCTGGCGCTTTTTGCCCGCCGTCGGGTGGCCTCGGGTAACCGGCTGGCCGCAGACCCGGCCACGCTGGCCCGGATGATCGTCGACCAGTTGACCGAACAGACCGTGGAATGCCTGCTTGAATCGGCCTTCGCGGACGATCCCGCCTTTGCCGGCAAGGACCCGGCAGAGCTTGCCCGCCACCGCCTGACCCGCGTGGGCCTGACCGACCATCGAGGCATCGTCGAGACCTCGCTCAAACTGGGCGTTCCGCTGATCGGGCTTGGGGCCTCGGCCCCCAACTATTACCGCGCGGTGGCAGAGCGGCTCGGCTGCCGGGTCGTGCTGCCTGACCACGCGGGCGTTGCCAACGCCATCGGGGCCGTGGTCGGACAGGTCAGCCAGAAACAGGCGGGCACCGTGACCAGTGCGGGCGAAGGCCGCTATACCGTGCACCTCGCGGCCGGTCCCCAGGTCTTTGGCGAGCGCGACGCCGCGATGGACGCGCTTGAGGCAGAGCTTTTGGCCGAGGTCACCGCCCGCGCCCGCGCTGCCGGGGCCGAGGACATCCACACAAGCGCAGACCGCGACATCCGTGAAATCGAGGTAGAGGGGCGCGCGATGTTCATCGAGGCCACGATCAGCGTCACCGCCTCGGGCCGCCCGCGCGTCGCCCATGGCTGAACCTTGCCCGGCGCGACCGCGCAGGGCTACGCTATCGGAGGTGAAAAGGAGAGTTTGCCCATGACGATCAGCATCGCGCTCGTGGCCCATGACGCCAAGAAGGACGACATGGTCGCCTGGGCCACCGACAATGCCGCCACGCTGAAGAGCATGACGATCTTTGCCACGGGCACCACGGGCGGACGGCTGATCGAGGGGGCGGGTCTCGACGTCACGCGGCTGAAGAGCGGCCCCCTTGGGGGCGACGCGCAGCTTGGCGCGTTGATTGCCGAGGGCAAGCTCAATGGGCTCGTCTTTTTCATCGACCCGCTCTCGGCCCTGCCCCATGACGTCGACGTGAAATCGCTGCTGCGCCTCGCCATCCTTTACGACACCCCGATGGCCGTCAATCGCGCCTCGGCCACGGCCATTCTGGACATGCTGGCCGAACGGGAAGCGTGATGTCGACCGCGACGCAGCCAAGGGGATGCCCATGAAACTGGGCGTGATCGCAGACGACTTCACCGGCGCTTCCGACATCGCGCTTGCGATTGCCGAGGCCGGGTTTTCCGTGGCGCAGTTCATAGGCATCCCGGACGGGGGGGCAGATCCGGGGCTGGATGCAGGCGTCGTTTCGCTCAAGACCCGGACGGCCCCGGTGGCCGAGGCGGTGGCGCAATCCCTGGCGGCCTGTGACTGGCTGGTGTCCCAGGGCGTCGGGCAGATAGTTTTCAAGATATGCTCGACCTTCGATTCCACCCCCGAGGGCAATATCGGCCCGGTTCTGGACGCGCTGGCAGACAGGCTAGGCACGGACCGCTCGATCATTTGTCCGGCCTACCCTGAAAACGGACGTTCGCTCTATCTTGGCCATCTATTCGTGGGCGATGTCCTACTGTCGGAAAGCGGGATGCGCAACCATCCCCTTACCCCGATGACCGATCCCGACATTCGCCGGGTGCTGGCCCCGCAGACCACGCGCCCCGTGGTGCACGTTCCTGCCCCGACCGTCTTTCGCGGGGCCGAGGCGATCCGGTCGGCACTGGCACCCGGGCACAACCTGGTGGATGCGATCCGCGACGAGGACCTGCACCAGATTGCCCGGGCGGCACGGGGCTTGCCGCTGCTCTGCGGGGGCTCGGGCATCGCCATCGGCCTGCCCGCGAACTGGGGCGCATCCGCCACTCCGCCCGACTGGAACCCGATGCCGGGCCCGGGCGTGGTGCTGTCGGGCAGTTGCAGCGAGGCAACGAGGGCCCAGGTGGCGGCCTTCGCGGCCCGGGCCCCATCGCGCGAGGTGACGGCGGCGGAGGCGGTCGAAGCCCGGGTCACGGCCAAAGAGCTTGCCGATTGGGTGATGGCCCAAGGGCAAGCGCCCCTTGTCTATTCTTCCGCAGCCCCGAACATCGTCGCCGCCGCTCAGGCACGATACGGTCAGGATCGAGCAGCGGCGGCGCTTGAAAGCCTCTTCGGGGAACTCGCGGCGCGTCTCGTGGCGCGGGGCGTGACTCGGATTGTCGTTGCCGGCGGCGAAACATCGGGGGGTGTTGTGAACGCGCTCGGCATCACCGGCTTCGAGATTGGCCCCAGACTGGCAGCAGGCGTTCCGGCGCTTAAGATCATGGGCGCGCAGCCCATCGTCATGGCCCTGAAATCCGGCAATTTCGGCGGGCCCGGCTTCTTTGGTGAAGCACTGGCCATCCTGGGGGGCGAAGCATGAGCGAGGAAGCGCGCCTGCGCGACGACATCTGCCGCATCGCCAAGTCGATGTTCGATCGCGGCCTGACCTGCGGGGTATCCGGCAACATCTCGGCCCGGCTTTCGGACGGAACCGTTCTGATGACGCCCACCGGGGTGTCGATGGGGTTTCTCGACCCGGCCCGGATCAGCCATCTTGCGCCCAACGGACAGCTTCTGTCGGGCGACGCCCCGACAAAGGAACGGCCCCTTCACGCCGCGTTCTACGAAACAAGGGCCGGAACGGGTGCCGTCGTGCATCTGCATTCCACCCATTCCGTCGCGCTCTCGATGCTTCCCGAGACCGACCCCGACAACGCGCTGCCGCCACTCACGCCCTATTCGATCATGCGGCTTGGCAAGGTGAAGCTTCTGCCCTTCTTTCTGCCCGGCGACCCGGAAATGGGCGCGGCGGTTCGGGGGCTGGCTGGCAAGCGCTCCGCCGTTCTCCTGGCCAATCACGGCCCCGTCGTGGCGGGAAAGGATATCTGGGCCGCGAGCTTCGCGATGGAGGAACTGGAGGAAACCGCCAAGCTCGCGCTCCTGACCCGGGGCCGCGACCCAAGGCTTCTCCGCCCCGAAGAAATCCGCGCCGTGCAAGAGCGCTTTCCCAGTTGAAGAAAGCCCCCGGTCCGGCGTCGCGCCGGTCCGGGGGCTTCCAAGCAATCGCGCGACTTGGGGACGTTAATGCGCGATCATCACGTGGCGCACGGCGGTGTAGTCCTCGAGCGCATACATGGACATGTCCTTGCCATAGCCCGACTGCTTCAACCCGCCATGCGGCATCTCGTTGGTCAGCATGAAATGGGTGTTGATCCAGGTGCAGCCGTATTGCAGCTGGCCTGCGGTCTCCATCGCCTTGCCGATATTGCCCGTCCAGACCGAGGAAGCGAGGCCATACTGGCTGTCATTGGCCCAATCGACAACCGGATCGTCGGCCCCGAAACGGGTGATCGAGACCACCGGGCCAAAGACTTCGCGCTGAACGATCTCATCATGCTGCTGTGCGCCGGCGATGACCGTGGGCTTGTAGTAGAAGCCGGGGCCATCATGGATCATGCCGCCGGTTGTCACCTCAATATGGTTCAGTTCCTTGGCGCGCTGCACGAAGCTGTCAACGCGGTCACGCTGGCGCGGGGAAATCAACGGCGGGATCTCGTTCACGGTGTCATCGGCATTGGCATAGGCAATGCTGGACACCGCCGAAGACAGATCCGCGACCAGCTTTTCGTAGATGCCGTCCTCGGCATAGATCCGGCAGGCAGCGGTGCAGTCCTGGCCTGCATTGTAGTAGCCGAAGGCACGCAGACCGCCCACGACAGCCTCCAGGTCAGCATCGTTGTAGATGATGACCGGGGCCTTGCCGCCAAGTTCCAGATGCGTGCGCTTGACCGACTTGGACGCAGCCATCAGCACCTTCTTGCCGGTGGCCACGTCGCCGGTGATCGAGATCATGTCGACGCCGTCGTGGTTGATCAGCGTATTGCCGACCGAGCCCCCCTGCCCCACGATCACGTTGACCACCCCCTCGGGCAGCACGTCGGCCAGGATCTTGGCGAAGGCCAGCGCCGTCAGCGGCGTCTGCTCGGACGGTTTCATGACGATTGTGTTGCCGCCTGCCAGCGCCGGGGCCAGTTTCCACGCCATCATCATGATCGGATAGTTCCAGGGCGCGATCGAAGCCACGACGCCAACGGGGTCGCGGCGGATCATGCTGGTGTGGCCCGCCAGGTAGTTGCCTGCCACGGGCCCGTGCATGTTGCGCACCGCACCCGCGAAGAAGCGGAAGCAGTCGGCCACGGCCGGAATTTCCTCGTTCCTGACCTCGTTGATGGGCTTGCCGCAGTTCAGGGCCTCAAGCGCCGCGAGATGTTCGAGATTGGCCTCGACCGCGTCGGCAATCGCCAGAAGCATGGCCGATCGTTCGCCGGGCGTTGTGCGCGACCAGCTCTTGAACGCGGCACGCGCGGCGGCCACGGCGCGGTCGATCTGGGCCGGGTTCGCTTCGGCCAGGTGCAGGATGCTCTCCCCGGTGCGCGGGTTCAGCACGTTTTCCTCGGTTTCCGTCCCGCTTTCGAAGGCGCCACCGATAAGCATGTTGGTATCCATGAAGTCTCTCCCTGGTCTTATTTGCCCTGCCCGGCAACGGTGTCCGTGCCGCGGGTCAGGTAGTAGGCGCCGAGGATCGGCAGGAACGTCACCAGCACCACGACCATGGCCACCACGTTGGTGACGGGCCGCTGACGCGGACGGACGAGCTCTTCCAGCATCCAGATCGGCAGCGTCTGCTGCTGCCCGGCGGTGAAGGTGGTCACGATCACCTCGTCGAAGCTGAGCGCGAAGGCCAGCATCCCGCCCGCCAAGAGCGCGGTGGCGATATTGGGCAGGATCACGTAACGGAAGGTCTGGAAGCTGTTCGCGCCCAGGTCCATCGACGCTTCGACAAGGCTGCCCGAAGTGCGCCGGAACCGCGCCACGGCATTGTTGTAGACGACCACGACGCAGAAGGTCGCGTGCCCCAGAACGATGGTCCAGAAGCTGAACGGGATGTCAGCGAGGTTGAAGGCCGAGCGCAGCGAGATGCCGGTGATGATGCCGGGCAGCGCGATGGGCAGGATGACCAACAGGCTGATCGCTTCGCGCCCGAAGAAACGGGTGCGGCTGACGGCGGCGGCGCACAAGGGGCCCAGGACCAGCGCGATGGCGGTCGAAATCGCGGCCACCCGGACAGAGAGGCTCAGCGCCGCCCACACGTCGGGCCGGTTCCATGTCACCGCGAACCAGTCCAGCGTCAGCCCGGGGGGCGGCCACTGGTAGGAGCGGTCCTCGGTGGTGAAGGAATAGACGAAGATCAGCAGGATCGGCAGGTGCATGAAGAGAAGCCCGCCAATGGCAGCCGCCTTCAGCCAGCGGGGCGCGCGGTCAGAGTGCATCGAAGGCCCCCTTTCGTTTCGCCAGCCACAGGTAGGCAGCCATGATCACGATCGGCACCACGGTAAAGGCCGCGGCCAGCGGGATGTTCCCGGCAGTGCCCTGGTAGGCATAAACCGCCTGGCCGATGAAGCGGCGCGATGTGCCCACGATCTGCGGAATGATGTAGTCTCCCAGGGTCAGCGAGAAGGTGAAGATCGAGCCTGCGACCACCCCCGGCAGCGCCAGCGGCAGCACGACGTGGCGGAAGGTCTGCGCCGGGGCGGCCCCCAGATCGCCCGAGGCCTCCAGCATCGAATGGGGCACGCGTTCCAGCGCCGCCTGGATCGGCAGGATCATGAAGGGCAGCCAGACATAGAGAAACACGAGGAACGTGCCGGTTGCGCTGACCGAAAGGGAGTTTCCGCCGACAATGGGCAGCGACAGGTAGACGTTCAGGATCCAGCTCAGATGCAGCGTCTCGAAAAGCCAGTTCAGGATGCCTTCGCGCGCCAGGATCAGCTTCCACGAATAGACCTTCACCAGGTAGCTCGACCAAAGCGGCAGCATGACGCCGAGATAGAACAACGCCTTCCAGCGCCCCCGCGCATAGCGTGCAGCGTAATAGGCAATGGGAAAGGCCACGATCGCCGCCGCGATGGTCACGGCGGTCGCCATGATGAAGGTGCGCAGGATGATGTCGAAATGCGCGGGCACCAGGAGTTCGCGATAGGTGCGCAGGGTGAACTCGTAGACGATGACGCCGGAAAACTCGTCGATCGAGAAGAAACTCTGCGCAAGAAGAGCGAAGAGCGAGCCAAGATAGATCACCCCAAGCCACAGCGCCGGCGGCGTCAGCAGCAGCAGGATCAGCAGACGGGGCCTGCGCCAGAGCGTGTCGGAAAAGCGCCCCAGCAGACCGTCGCGGGACCCGCCCGCGGGGTTGGCGGAAAGCTCAGCCATCAACGCCTCCCATCACGTGCAGGTCAGCCGCGTTCCAGCTGATATGCACCGTGTCGCCGGCCCCCGGCACGAAGGCCCCCTTGGGCAACAGCGCGGTGATGCGCATGCCGTCGATCTCCATCACCAGCCGGGTGCTGGTGCCAAGGAAGCTGGAGGACACGACCTTGGCGGCATGCCCTTCCCCCGTGGCGGCGACGCGCACGGCTTCGGGCCGCACGGTGGAATAAGCCTCGATCCCGGCAATCCGCTCCGTGAGTGATGGCGGAAACAGGTTCGAGGAGCCCACGAATTCAGCCACAAAGGGCACTTCGGGGCGGTAATAGATGTCTTCGGGGGCACCCATCTGCACGATGCGGCCTTCGTTGAAAACGGCAACGCGATCGGCCATCGACAGGGCTTCGCCTTGATCGTGGGTGACGAAAACGAAGGTGATGCCAAGCTGGCGTTGCAGCGCCTTCAGTTCTTCCTGCATCTGCTCGCGCAGCTTGAGATCGAGCGCGCCGAGCGGTTCATCCAGAAGCAGGACCTTGGGCTTGTTGACCAACGCCCGCGCCAGGGCGACGCGCTGGCGCTGCCCGCCCGACAGCTCGGACGGTTTGCGGTCGCCGTAGCCCGGCAGGGCCACAAGCTCCAGCGCCTCGTCGGCGGCGGCGTGGCGCGCGCGCTTGGCTTGGCCCGCGATCATCAGGCCGTAGGCCACGTTGTCACGCACGTTGAGATGCGGAAACAGCGCATAGTCCTGGAAAACGGTATTCACATGCCGCTTGTAGGGAGGCACACCCGCGCAGCTTTCCCCGAAGATCGCGATTTCGCCCGCCGTGGGGCGTTCGAACCCCGCGATCAGCCGAAGGCAGGTCGTCTTGCCCGAGCCCGAAGGCCCCAGCATGGCGAAGAATTCCCCTTCGGCGATGTCGATATCGACATCATCCACGGCGCGCACATCGCCGAAATGGCGCGAGACGCCTTTGAAACTGACTGCTGCTGTCATGGTAGGTCCGTTCAAGGGGTCCGCCGCGCTGCCGCGGCGGACCAGGTTCAGGTCGATGTGGTTACCGTCCACCGATCACGCCGATGTAGTCGGACACCCAACGGTAATACGGCACGCAGCTGCCCTGGCTTTCGCAGGAAGACACGGGCGTCTGCCAGAAACGGATACGCTCGAAATCGTCCATGCCGTTGGTGGTGCAGCCTTCCGCGGTCTGCATGCCGCGGCCATCGGTGCAGGCGGCGGGAACAGCCGGGTTTGCGCCGAACCAGACCGACAGGTCGGATTGCAGGTTCGAGGCAATCGAGTGCTCCATCCACATGTAGGCACAGTTCGGGTTCGGCGCGTCCACATGCATCATCGTGGTGTCGGCCCAACCGGTGGCGCCTTCCTGCGGAATGGTCGAGGCGATCGGCGCGCCCTGGCTGGCCAGGATATTCACCTGGAACGGCCAGGACCCAGAGGCCACCACGCCCTCGTTCACGAAGTCATCCATCTGGATGAAGGCATCGTGCCAGTAGCGGCCCACCAGCTGGCGCTGCTGGCGCAGCAGGTCCAGGGCGGCGGCGTATTGGTCGGCGTTGAGCTCGTAGGGCGAGGTGATGCCAAGCTCGGGCTGGTGATGCATCAGGTACTGGGCCGCATCCGCGATGTGGATCGGGCCGTCATAAGCCTGCACCCGTCCGGCATTGGACTGCCCGTCGGGCAGGGTCATTTCCTCGAACACCACGTTCCAGGAGGTCGGCGGTTCCGGGAAGACCTCGGTGTTATACATCAGCACGTTCGGGCCCCACATGTAGGGCACGCCGTAATGGGTGCCGTTCACGTAGTGCCAGGGCGCTTCCTGAAGGCGCGGATCGACGGTCGACCAACTGGGCACGAGGTCGATATTGACGGGCTGCACGCGGTTGCCCGCGATCAGGCGCAGCGAGGCGTCGCCCGACGCGGTCACGAGGTCGAAGCCGCCTTCGTTCATCAGCGCAACCATCTCGTCCGAGGTGTTGGCGGTCTGGATTCCGACCATGCAGCCGGTGGCCTCTTCGAAGGAGGTGACCCAATCGAAGGCAGGGTCGGTTTCGCCCCGTTCGATGTAGCCCGGCCAGGCCACGATGGTAACTTGGCCCTCGCCGGGGCCGATTTCTGTCAACATATCTGCCATCAGCGGCTGAGCGATCAGGCTCGCCCCGAAGGTCATGGCGGTACAGGTTTTAAGCACGGATTTCATGTTTTCTCTCCCTGTTGGCTGCGCAGCGCAACTGGGCGGACTATGTTCCCGGCCTATAGTTATCGCAAATTCAAAATATAGAAGGTCAATTATCGGAAATTCCGATATCTAACGAAATCAACGGTCTCGCGCCGCCTGCCGGGCCTGGGTCAGGGCAATGAATTCGCGCGTGGCCTCCGAGATCTGCGAGCCCCGGCGCCAGACCAGCCCCACCTGCACCACCGGCAGCTTGCCCGACACGTCCCGGCTGTTGATCCGATCCCCTTCCAGCGACCAGGGCCGGTAGACGAGGTCGGGCAGCAGGGCCACCCCCGCCCCTGTCGCAACCAGCGATCGCACGGCCTCGACGGACCGGGTGCGAAAGGCGATGCGCGGGCGCTTTCCGAAGGCCGACAGAAGGCGCACCGCTTCGTTTTCCATTTCGTCCACGTCCAGCACGATCAGCTTTTCCTGCGCCACATCGGCCAGGGTGATGCTCTGCTGCCGCCCAAGCGGATGATCGATGGGCAACCACAGGCGGAACGGCGAGACCTCGAAGATCTCGGCCTGCAGGGCAAGGGTATTGCGCAGGTTCGACGTGACCATCACCGCCACGTCGAGTTCGCCGCCGATCAGAAGATGTTCGAGATACTCGCCGGTATCCTCGATTGCCTCGACCTCGACCTCGGGGTTGAGCCGCCGGTAGCGGGACAGGATGTCAGACAGAACGTAGCCCGCCGTCAGCGATGTGACGCCAAGGTTGAGAGAGCCGCTGACCTGCTTGTCGCCCACGGACATAAGCCGTGTCGCCGTCGACACCTCGGCCAGTATGGATTGCGCATGGCGCAGGAATTGCTGCCCTTCAGGGGTGATATTCAGACCGCGCGCATGGCGCTGGAAAAGCGACACCCCGAGGATGGCTTCCAGGTCCTTGATCGATTCCGTCACCGCGCTTTGCGAGATCGAAAGGGTATGCGCCGCCCCGCTGACCGTGCCTTGTTCGGCGGCGGCCACGAAATACCGGATCTGGCGCAGGGTGATGGACATCGCGATGTTCCTTGACGGTGTTAAGCAAGGGGTAGCGCAGAACCGCGGGCCACGCCACAGCGCGTGTCGCAGCGCAGTTGCGGGTTCGGATTTGGCCCACTCCGCGTCGGGGGCAGGCCAGAAGCCTTGCCCATTGCAGGCTTTGCTCATGATATCAGAAAGTTCCGCGATACGGAGAGGTCGCCCCAAGACCCGGACCGAAAGGACGCATCCATGACGCAGTTCCCCCGCCTCACCTCGCCGCTCGAGCTGCGCCACAAGACGCTGCGCAACCGCATCACCTTCGGCGCACATACCGCCAACATGTCGGTCAATGGCCTGCCGGGCGACCAGTTCGGAGCCTACCTGCTGGAACGGGCGCTTGGCGGCGCGGGCATGATCGTCAGCGAACCGGTGCCCGTCCACCGGACGGGGGTGCTGACGCGGGGCAATTTCCTAGCCGAGGACGACGCGGTCATTCCCGCCTTCCGCCGTATCCTCGACCCGGTGAAAGACGCGGGCGCCGTGGTGCTGCAACAGCTTTACCACGTCGGCCAGCACGGCGATTCAGACCTCAGCTACCAGCCTCATTGGGGCCCTTCTGGCCAGCCAAGCTACCATGACAGCGATGGCAGCCACGCCATGACCGAAGCCGAGATCGAGGAAATGATCGCGGCCTTCATCGCCGCCGCGCGCCGCTGTCAGCAAGCCGGGTTTGACGGGGTGGAAATCTGGGCCGCCTACCATTCGCTGCTCGACCAGTTCTGGACACCGTGGAGCAACCGGCGCGACGACCAGTGGGGTGGATCGCTGGAAAACCGCACGCGGCTGTCGATGCGCATCCTTGAAGGCATCCGCCGGGCCTGCGGGGACGATTTCATCGTCGGCATGTCGGTGAGCTACTCCGACAGCTACGCGGTCAGTCTCGGGGTCGAGGCGCTGACGGAGATCCTCGCCCTGCACGACGCCACCGGGCATCTGGATTATGTCAGCTGCGGCTCTGGCGGCTATCTCGACTTCGAGAAACTTATGCCGACCTTCGTGCTTGGCGAAAAGCTGACCGTGCCTGCGACAGAGGTGTTCAAGCGCGACTTGAAACACGCCAGGGTTCAAGCCGAAAGCGGCATCCGCACCCCCGACAACGCCGAAAGCGTGATCGGCTCGGGCCAGGCCGATCTGGTCTCGATCGTGCGCGGGCAGATCGCCGACCCGCATCTGGCGCGCAAGATCCGCGAAGGCCGCGTCGAGGACATCCGCGGATGCATTTCCTGCAACCAGATGTGCTGGGGCAGACGCTCGCGCGATTACTGGATTTCCTGCCTCGTGAACCCCTCGGTGGGGCGCGAATACCAATGGGGCGGGGACCGCTTCACACCCGCCAAAACGCCCCGCAAGGTGCTGGTCGTCGGGGCGGGACCCGCCGGGCTGGAGGCCGCGCGCGTGGCCGCCGAACGCGGACACGATGTCGATATCCACGAAGCCGCCCCGGTCATCGGCGGGCAATTCCGGCTGGCGGGTGAACAACCGCGCCGTGGCCAGATCACGGAGCTACTGGATTGGTATGAACGGCAATTCACCATGCTTGGGGTGACGCTGCATCTCAACAGCTTCCTCGATGCGGAGGAGGTCCGCGCAGCGGGGGCCGAGGTGGTCGTGCTGGCAACAGGATCGCTGCCCGACGACGAAGCGACGCAGCGCTGGCTGCCTCAGCTTGGCCCCCTGCCCGGCCTGGCCAACGGGCAGGTCTATTCCGCCGAGGACGTGATGCGCCGCGATGCGCGGCTCGGAGATCATGTGATCGTCTATGACGAGGGCGGCAACATGCGCGGCGTCGGCACCGCCTGGCACCTGGCCGAAACGGGCAAGCAGGTGACGCTGGTCACGCCCGACCCGTTCGTCGGCAAGGAACTGGCACGCACCAGCGCCGACATCCCGATCCGGGCGCGCCTTGCACGGCTCGGGGTCGAAATGCTGTGCGAACACGCAATCCTCGAATGGCGCGGGAACGGGGCACTCTTGCGCAATCTGCTTGATGGCAGCGCGCGCGAGATGGCGAGTTCGGCGCTGATCATGGCCACCACGAACCGGGCTTTCGACCCGCTATCGCAGGACCTGTCAGACCTCGACACACGGCTGATCGGTGATGCACAAGCCCCGCGCCAGGCCCCCTGGGCCTTCTACGAAGGGCGCAAGTGCGGCCTAGAGATCTGACGACCCGAGATCCAGGTCTGCCCGGTCCTTGCGCGCAAGCGCCACCGCCCGGGCCAGGCTGCCCACATCCGCATGGAACCTCGGCAGCACGAAGCTCACCAGAAGCGACTCCAGATTGGCCAGCACGGCCACGCCGATCACTCCGAGGAACAAGCTCCGCTCGTAGCCAAGAAGGAAGAGCCACAGGAAGAAGATGGCCGAGCCGACCGCCGCGGCCTTGGACAGGTAGAGGTGATAGGCCGGCAGGGCGCCGTGGCGCAGCACCCCCGCCCCTGCCGCCGCAAAATAGGTGGCCAGGAAAAGCAGGAGCCAGGGAAGCTCTGGCCGCAGGCTCTCCGCCTCGAAGAGGTAAATCCCCACCAGTGCCGCCAGCACGGTGCCGCCATCGGCAACGGTATCCAGCATCGCCCCCACGGCGCTTTCCTGCTTGAGCCAGCGCGCAATGGGACCGTCGAGAAGATCGGACAGAAGGCTGAGAGCGATCAGGGCAAAAAACGCCTCGCGATAGCCCGCCAAGGCCATTCCCGCAGCCACGGGCGCAGCAACCAGCCGGTAGATCGTCATCAGGATGGGAATCGAGTTCATGGAAGGAGTGTCCCACGTCCTGCGTGCCCCTGGCCAGCCCGCCCGGTGCGATCCCTCAGCATGCCGTCACGACCCGTCGGGGTAGCGTCGTTCGATGGTCAGGATGGTCAGGAAAGCCGGATCATAGCGCCCCACTTCCAACCGCCTTGCCACACCGGACAGATTCCGCGGCGACAGATCAATTGTGAGATTAAGGCGCCGATTTTCGGTGCGCAGTCGGCCTTGCGATCCAGTTAGGTAGTGGCTGGTAAATTCGAACCGAAGACTGCCATCATCCGAGAGTTCAAGATCATGCAACGTACCTTCAACCAGTGCGCTGTTGTACTGAGACACGTAGTGGCGGACGATTCGCCCATCTTCGATGATGATATTGATCGTTTCCAGCGGCCTGTCCCGGTTCTCGAACATCCAGTTTGTCGGATCGTTTGTCGCGAACCAAACGGCGTCACCACGGCGCGAGAGCCGCAGCGACCAATGACCGTCCAGCGTATCGGGGGCCAGCGCATGAACTGTACGCAGATGATCCAGTACATCCTGGGACAGATTGCTCGCCTGCTGGCCGGTTGCATACAAGCTGAAGGCCTCGATTGCAGCGCGCGAGGCGGGGCCGAATACCCCATCTGGCGTGCCACTCTCGAAGCCGAGATCGTTCAACATCTGTTGCACCTCTTGCCGATCTTCACGGCTGAGACCAAGAGAGCTCTCGGATTCAAGGTTCCCAACTGAACGGGTCGCTCCGGCGAAACTGGCTTGCTGGTGGTGTCAGACCAATTCTAACCAGTCTCCACAAGGGCAGGTTGGTTGTCCCTTAAGCCGCGCAGAGAGCGCGCCACTCGGCGAGAGCGGCGGCGCGGTTGGCTTTGAAATGTGGTCTGCTGGAGAGACTGCGTTCCTTGTTGAAATGGTTTGAGACGGAGGCGTGGACGGCAGCGAACTTCTGAAGACTTCGCATCCGCCGAAAACGGAGCATCGCCCGCTCCCGTCGTCGGAATGGTAGGTGCGAGTTCTCTGCCCTGTTGTTCATCCAGCGACCCGTCTCCTGCCGGTCGCCAGCGCCAATCTCCTTCAACGCAGCAACGTAGGATCGGAGTTTGTCGGTCACGATGACCTCGGGCTGACCATGTTTCCGCATTGCTTTCTTGAGGAACTTCAAAGCGGCCCGCTTGTCACGCGTCTTCGTGACGAAGCTCTCAAGAACCTCCCCTTCGTGATCGACGGCCCGCCAGAGGTAATGCCGCTCGCCATTGATCTTCACGAATACTTCGTCGAGGTGCCAACGCCAGCGGCTCGATTTCATCCCTTCGATCCGGCGCTTTCGGATCTCGGAGGCGAACATGGGACCAAACCTGTGCCACCAGTACCGCACCGTCTCGTGGCTGATATCGACACCGCGCTCGTGCAGTAGATCTTCGACATTCCGGAGCGACAATGGGAAGCGGACGTACAGCATCACAGCAAGGCGGATGATTTCTGGGCTGCTGTGAAAGCCTTTGAACGGGTCGGATTTGGTCATGTTCCGACGCTAAGAGGCCGCCCTGCCCGTCTCAACCGTAATCTTTCTGACAAGACCCTTGCGTCCACAAGTATACGGTAAGGACCCTACCCACCGCCCTGTCCTGCAATCGGAATGGACTGTTGGCAACGGACATGGCGTGAGTTACCGACCCGGTTCTCAGTTCCTGCGCCGGGGGCGAAGCAAAGCCGGACCATAGGCCAGGGCGAACCCCATAAAGGCCAACACGAAGGCCAGCCCGGCGAGTGGGTGCAGCCAGAATACGGCCTCGGGCCAGTAGCCGGCGCAGACTCGGACGAGCGTCGCAAGTCCTATGGAGACATAGATCGCAACCGTTGCGGGCCCGGCCGCAAGTGCCTGCCCGGTGTGACCCAGGGTTGCCCGGGTCATCACCGCGAGGGTCATCATGCCGATGGCTCCCGCCGTCCACAGGTGCTCGGGGGCAGCTTGCCCGAAGGTGCCGGGGATGAGGATCTTGGCGCCGATCGCCAGAGCGCCCAGCGGCAGGAAAAGGTAGCTGACATGCAAGACAAGGACCAGCGGCTCGGCAAAGGTCCGGTGGCCACGCCAACGGGCAAGGCGAAGCAGATGGATCCCGCCGACCACCAGCAGGGCAATCCCGCTGGCAATCGCGTCGGGCCGGAGTACCCAAACCAGAAGAGCCGCCAGTAGCGCGATCAATGCCAACCGGTCGAACCACTGCATGGGCGGCACAGGCAGGGATGCTTCATCCCGCCGAACCATCCAGTTGCGGGTAAACGACGGGATGATCCGTCCGCCGATGACGGCGATCATCATGATGCCTGCACCAAGACCCAGCCTCAGCCCCATTCCATGCGCTGCGTAGTCCCCGCGTGCCGCCTCCATATGAAACAGCGCATTTCCAGCCGCAAAGACCGACAGCATTCCCAGAATGATCAGATTGCGCCAGTTCCGTCCCGCGACGATCTCACGCGCAATGGCCATCGCGAACAGAACCGGGAAACCCAGGTCGAGCGCGGCGACCAGTCCGGCTGACATGTTGGCGGAGAACAGGATCGAGGCGCGCCCCACGAGCCACAGCAGGGCAAGTGCGCCCAGGCGCCATCCCACGATGGGCAGGCGTCCCGTCCAGTTGGGCACGGCGGTCAGCAAGAACCCCGCAATCACCGCGCCGAGATAGCCAAAGAGGAACTCATGCGCGTGCCAGCTCACCGGATCGAAGGCCGTTGGTGGCGTCACATGGCCCATCAGCATCGGAATCCACAACAGCATGGCGAGGGCCGCCCAGAGCGCAGCGCCCAAAAAGAACGGACGGAATCCGTAAGTCAGGATGGCGGGACCGGTCCAGGTCCGCATCTGGTCTGACGTGGTGCTCATGATGCCTCGCTTCTTGTTGTTGCCACACGGTCTTGCCCATCTTGCGGGTGACCAAGGTCGGGCCGTCTCGGACCGCTGAACACCGGCCTCGGTGCCGGGTGAAACAGCGCCGCCCCATGCCGTGCCAGAAATATGGCCCAGGCCAGGCCCCACAGGGCTGACGCCGCTGCGGCCCATTGGGACTCGGCGGGCGCAAAAACGCGCCAGGCAGCGGCGACCCACACGAGCACAAAGCCCCCTCCGTCGAACGGGGACGCGCGCAAACGATCGCGTCGCCACGCCACCGCCCGTGCGGCCACCGCGTATATCGTACAGGCGACTGCACCGGCCGCAATCCCGTGCAGGGCGGCGCCTTCCGGCAGCGGCGCGCCCTGGGTCTTGCCAAGTGCCACCAGCGCCAGCCCGATGGGGAGCCAAAAATACCCCGCGTGCAGCATGAGCAGCAGCCCGTCTGTCAGGATCTCCCTGGACAACAGCAATAATGCCCGTGTCGTCTCGAAGGCCGCGGCGAGCAGCAGGCAGGCGCCAAGCCATCCTGGCGCGGCCCGCAGGGTTTCAAGGCCGAGCGCGGTCAGAATCGTGACCGATCCGAAAAGGCCGAAGATCCCGGCGGCCTGAACGCGCCGTGTCTGCCGTTCGCTGCACGTCAGGCTGTTCGCGGTAAAGGCCGCGACCATCCGTCCGCCGACGACAGACAGAAGGGCCGCGAACGCAAGCACGGGTAGGTGGATGGGGCCCGCTCCGATCACGACAGCAATCTGATACCCGGTCATCGCCAGCGAGAAGAGCGCCAGCGGTGCCGCCCGCAAGGCTCGGGATCGCAGCGCCGATCGGGCAAGGATCAGCGTCAGAAACCCCATGAACGCCACAGCGGCCGGCGCGGCAAGTCCCGGTTCCGGCCCAAGCGCACCGGCGGCGGACAGCCGGGCAAGAGCCCACAGCGCGACGAGGGTCGCAACCCCTTCAGGGGACAGGCGCGCCTTGCCCGGCCAGCTTGTCATTGCCGTCAGCGCGTAGCCTGCAAACATGGCGGCCGCAAAGCCGAAGAGCATCTCATGAGCGTGCCATTTCGTGAGCCCGCCCAGGGGCGATCGTGTCGGATCGAACCCCGTATCCAAGGCAACCGGTCCGACCGCGACAATTGCCCAGATCCCGCCGGCAGGAAACAGAATACGATGCGGGGCCATCATCGCCCGCTCCTTTCGGCGCTATACCGGCGCAGCCGCAGCAATCCGGCGATAGCCCGCGGCACCGTGATAGAACCCATTGCTCAAGCCCACCTGCCCAACCATCCCGGCAAGGCGCGCTTCGGCGTCCTCGGCGGGACCCCCGCCGTCCAGCGTTTCGCGAAACAGCTTCGCCACGTCCACCATGTCGACCGATTGCGGCATCAGCCGCAGATGGGTTAGGCCATCCGCGATGAGCCGTCCCGTTTCAGGCAGCAAGTTGATATAGGTTTCCGACTGGGTCTGTATGCCGTTTACCCGCAGGATCGGCCTGTCGTCGGTGGTGCAGAGTGGCATGCCGTCGGCGTCATCCTCGCAGACGAACTGGCAGTTGTCCTTGGTCCGGCCATGGGCGCGCGCATGATAGCACCGCGCCGAGACCGCCAGCGACGCCCTGCCGAAGACCTGAACCTCGACCCCGAGGCCAAGGTCCCGTGCAGCCTTGGCGGCGATCGCGATTGAGGGGGCGGGAAGTTCGGCGGGCAGGCAGACATGCGTCGCCCCCTGAGCGGCCATCCAGCCGATGGTCGCCTCGTTATAGGCGTTCATGAACGGGCCTATCCGGTGCGGGCGCCTGCCGCGCGCGTAGAGGCCCGCAGCATTGTTGATCTCGATCTCGGGGTTGTCCAGCTCGGCGAGATCGGCCGTGGCGTTGCGTTCGCGTTTCAGCATGACCTCGGCCAGCGAGGACAGGATCACGATCTTGCCCGCGCGTTCCAGCCGCTCGATGATCGCGGGCAGGTCCGCTTCCTGAAACGCGGCGCGTTTCGAACAGATTACCTCGCCCAGGTAGACCTCGTCCACCGGCGCCTCGTCGGCGATGCGGGCATAGAAATCACGGCGTTGATCTGCAGACCAGTGATAGGCCAAGGGTCCGAGTGTCAGCTTCGTCATCGTGTCTACCGCCATTTCTTGGTCTCGAAGGCGCCCTGGGTCTGCTTCTGCCCCTCGGTCAGCGCCACAAGATCTGCGATATCTGCCGGTCGTCCGGCGCGGATATCGTCCACGGCCTTTCGGAAGGCCGAAACCACGCCGCGCACATAGGATTTCGACCGCTGCCGTCCTTCGATCTTGAAGGCATGCACGCCCGCGTCGATCAGTTCCGGCAGAAGCCGCGACAGGTTGAGGCTGATCGGTTCCTCGAAGGCATAATAGGCGTCGTCGCGGTGGTCGGTCTGGTATCGCCCCTTGCAGATGGTGGGATAGCCGGCCTTTTCCTCGGGGCCGAAACAGTCGATGGTGAACCCCGCCAGCCGTGAGGACATCGTGCCGTCCGCCTCGCGCCGGTATTCCACGTCCGAAGCCGGAGAGCACACCCCGTCCATGTTGGTCGACTGGCCGGTGAGGTAGTTTGTCAGGCTGCAGCGCCCCTCGACCATCAGCCCATGGTTGCCAAAGATGAAGGTCTCAATCTCGCAGGGGATTTCCTTGCGGATATGGCGGATCTCGGGGATGGTCAGGATGCGCGGCAGCACCACGCGCCTGACCCCGAAATTCTCGCAGTAATAGCGGATCGCCTCGGGGCTGGACGCGGCGGCCTGGACCGAAAGGTGCAGCCTGACCTGCGGATGCGTGCGGGCGATGTAATCGGCCACGCCCATGTCGGCCACGATGAAGGCATCGACCCCAAGCCGCGCGCCGGTATCGGCCGCCTGTCGCCACAGATCGACCTTGCCCGCCGGAGGATACGTGTTCAGCGCCAGCAGCACCTTGGTGCCGCGGGCGTGGGCATAGGTCACGGCCCCGGCAAGCTCATCTGGCGTGAAGTTCAGCCCCGGGAAATTGCGTGCGTTGGTCGCGTCCTGGAATCCGCAGTAGACGGCATCGGCACCAGCATCCACGGCCGTGCGCAGGGCGGCGGGTGTGCCTGCGGGGCAGATCAGTTCGGCAAGGCTCATGTCCGGGACTCCGTGTAGGATTTGCGCAACCGCGCCAGGATCGCCCGGCCGGGAGGACCTAACATGGCGGCAGTTTCTTCCGCGATCGACCCATCCATATCGTCAAGCGCATTGCGCAGGCGCACCACCGCCTCGGTATCGCCAGACACGTCGAGGTCGCGCGAGAAAAAGGCGGCATCGCCATCCTCCTCGGAGTCGATCAACTCCAGCAGCAAGAGGAACTTGCCACGGATCACCGCCCCCGCTTCCGGCATAAGGTCTCGCGGCATGGCACGCAGGACAAGCACCTGCGGATCAGGGCGCAGATGAAGGACGAAGGGCAGTTCCACCGGGTCGATCAGGAAGTCGGTGCTCTGGTGCGCGCCCAGCCGGGCAAAGACCGACGGATGTGACGCCGCAATGCGTCGCACCACGCGTGACAGGATAGGTTGTGCCATGACGCAGGCCAGCCGCGCCACGGCGCCTTCGCCGGGAAATCGCGGCCTGCGGGCCGGTTCAGTAAGCGATTTCATTTCGGGATCTCCATTGCCGAATTCTGGGACTGTGCGGGCGTCCGGTGGGCGGCCTTCCGGCACCAGTCGAACACTGTCTCCGCATCCGGCCGCAGGTCCTCAGACAGACCGCCCGCGAAACGCTCGAATGCGGCGCGGTGGGTCTGCGAAACGCCGATCAGCACCGGAACGCCTTGCGCGACCGCGTCCGCGATCATCGCGCGAAAGCCGCGCCCCTCGGCCTCGCTCACACCGAACTTGTTCAACACGACGAGATCCGCGCCCTGTTCGGACAGGCGCGAACTGGCCAGACCCGCGGCCTCTTCCATGGCACCGGCGTCCATCCGGCAGGCCTGCGCACCGGGCCCAAGCTGCTGCGTGATTCGGGCCGCCGGTCCGTCTGGAAGTAGCCACAGGTCACTGTCGCAGTGCCCCGCCATACCATCCACCGCGACGTGCCGTAGTGCACCTACGATGCGGAAACCCTGGCCTTGCAAGCGCGCGACGACATCGGACAACAGGCGGTCCGTGGCGCCTCCGCCACTAGCGGTGACAGTCGCAATGGCCATCGCGGCAGCCCTCCTCGAACCGAGGGAACAGCACGTCGTTCTCGAGTGCGATATGTGCCGACAAGTCGGCGAGCAGCTTCTCCGTTCCCGAGTAAAGCGCCCGCCATGACCCACAGGCATGGTCGGGCGGGGTCAGGTTCGCCGTTAGGGAACGGATATGCGCAATGGTGGCTGCGTGATCGTCGTGATCGGTACGCATCACGCGGATCGGGTGCTCGAGTTCCTGCATCCCCCCCGCTTGCATGGCGGGAAAGAGAACTCTTTCTTCCTTGGCCATGTGATCTTCTATCTCGCGCCAAAGCTTCATCAGGGCTTGCGCCAGGCCCGGCGGTGCCAGTGCGTCGTCGGCATGGACCGACTCGACCTTTTGCGCCAACAAATGCAAGGCCGCCAGTTCGGAGCGATGGACATCGTGGAACCGGGACAGGATGTGGGCAATCAGGGCATCCGTGCCCTGATCGGAAGCTGGGTCTGCAAGCTCACTCATCTTTGACGAAATCCGGTCTCTTGGCGTGGCAGGAACGATTTGGTATCTGAAATGCGAATACACCCATTGAATGCGCATTGTAAATGCCTAATCGGGAGCCGAATCTTGCGCCTTACGTCCTTCACCGACTATGGCCTGCGTGTGCTCATGCGGATGGCCGGCACCCCGGATCGACCGTTCACCACCGCCGAACTGGCAGACGAGCTCCGTGTGTCGCGCAATCATCTGGCAAAGGTGATCTCGACGCTATCGGCCGCAGGCTACCTGGAAACGCGGCGCGGTGGCGGAGGGGGTGCGCTGCTCGCGCGGCGCGCCGAAGAGATTCTGTTGGGCGATGTCGTTGCCCGCCTCGAGTCGGATCAGGCGCTGGTCGAGTGTTTCTCGCCCGGCGGCGCTGCCTGTACACTGACGCCACGCTGCCGTCTGAAAGCGCGGTTGGCCGGTGCCGAAGCTGCCTTCATCGCCGATCTCAACCGCAGTTCGCTTGCGGATTGCGTCTATCGCCCTTTCGAGGCATGACGCGCGGCGAGCGCCACCCCGGCGAGCACGGCGCAGCGCAGCGTCATCGCCGCCACGGTGCGCATCTCGAACGCGCCGCCACGGACGACATGAAGACCGAAGGCGGCAAAGACCAGAACGGTGGCCACGAGGACGACGAGCACAAGGGGAAAGGCCCAGGCACGCCCCACCCACAGCCCCACGCCGACTGCGACATAGAAGAACCCTGCTGCGGTGTTGAACCACAGCACGAACGGGACAACCGCCCCAATGTCGAGCGTGCCCATGATCGTCGTTCCACCCGACAAAATCGTCAGCGCGCCGAAGATCATCGCGACCAGTGCCGCGATCTGTGTGACCGCCCCCGACGGCATCGGTGTGCCAAGGTGGGTCAGCGACGATCCACGAGGAGGGCGGTCACACCATCAAAGCCGACTACGGGTCCAACGAAGGTCCGGAGTCCGCCTTTCCTTCTGATGCGGTGGAGTATGAAAAACTCCGCAACTTGATCGACGCCGCCTGGTCAGCAAGGAGCGAACGTACGATTTCTGTTCCTTCTTACCGAACGCCACCGACGCAGGAGTGTTCAGGTCCCGACTCTGGAAAGTGGTTTATTTGGTGGTGTTAGAACCTGCGAACAAATCTCAGGAATGGCCTAAACACTGCTCCTAGCCTGCAAGCAGCTGCCGCCACTCAGCGAGAGCAGCGGCACGGTTCAGCTTGAAATTTGATCTTGAGTAGTGTCTACGCTCCGAATTGAAGAGGTTGTAGACAGAGGCATGGACGGCAGCGAATTTCTGCAGACTTCGCATGCGCCTGAAACGCTGCATCGCCCGTTCTCGTCGCCGGAATGGCAGATGTGAGTTTTCGGCTCGATTGTTGAGCCAGCGCCCGGTCTCCTGGCGCGCCGTTCCACCGATTTCTTTTAGCGCCGCGCCATATGATCTGAGCCTGTCCGTAACGACGACCTCTGGACGGCCATGCTTGCGCATTGCTTTTCTTAGGAATTTCAATGCTGCTTTCTTGTCGCGCATCTTGGTGACAAAGCTTTCTAATACCTCGCCTTCATGATCAACGGCACGCCAGAGATAGTGTCGCTCTCTGTTGACCTTCACGAAGACCTCATCCAAGTGCCACTGCCAGCGGCTGGATTTCAAACCGGCGATCCGGCGCTTTCTTATCTCTGATGCAAACATCGGTCCGAAACGCTGCCACCAAAACCTGACCGTCTCGTGACTGACTTCTATACCGCGTTCGTGGAGTAGGTCTTCGACATTCCGAAGCGACAGCGGGAACCGGAGATAGAGCATCACCGCCAAGCGGATGATCTCGGGGCTCGTTTTGAAGTACTTGAAAGGGGAGCGTTTGGTAATGAACAGACGTTAGTTCGCCCCCTACCCTGCCTCAGCAAGCTCCACCAGCCGGTGTGCATTCGTGACGCAAACGTGTTTGCGTTTGCTTTCCAGAATGCAGTCCTTTTCCCATGCCGACAGCAGCCGCGATACGGTGTGGAGCGTGGTTCCCGTCATGTCGGAAATGTTCTGGCGGGTGACTGGAAAGCCGATCTCGATTCCGCGGTCGGTGCGTTTGCCACCTTGCTGTAAAAGACGAAGCAATGCACAGGCGATGCGCTGTTCGACATGCTTGGTCGCCATTTCCATGATGGTGGTGTGCATCGCCTCGACCCTGCCGCCGACCATTTTGTAGGTCTCGGTCGCAAAGCCGGGGTATTCGGTGACAAAAGTGTGATAGATCGTCATCGGCCATGACAGCGCGACGCATTCTGCCGCTGCCACAGCCGAGGAAGGGTAGGTGGTCCGCCCCAAGGCTGCCGCGATCCCGAACAACTGGCCGGGCGGGATGTGCAGCAAAATGATCTGCTCGCCTTCGGCTGTGTGGCGCACGACACGGATATGTCCGTCAAGCAGCAGGTAAAAACGTTCGGCGTCATGACCTTCGGAGAAGATCGTGACATCCGCGTCAAAGCGGAGCGGACTTGCAAGACCAAGGATCGCACGGATCTGCGCGCTGCCAAGCTGCCGGAAGGGCGGCAGCGGAGCAATCAAGGATTCATCCAGTTTTTTCATCGCAATTAGCCCTGTAGAGCAAACGACGGAACCGACGGATACAGATGATACAGGGTCGAAAAACACGCATTTGACCATCGGGTCAAGCGAAACTGACATTCACGAATTCGGATGGATTCCATCGATTGGCGTGTCCGAAACCAGACGCATGCCAAGATGGGCAGGGGGGGTGCCAACGGCGCAACCGCCAAAGGCAGGGTCCCGGACAAGGAAGGACATCGCAGCGACATGTTCGCCGCCAACAAAATACGCCGGGCAGTTTTCGCTGCTGCCTCCATCACCGGCGTAGCAATCCTGCGTCCATTCCCAGACACTGCCGTCCAGATCCGCGATACCGATGCTGCTGATCTGCCATGACCCTTGCGGGCGTAAGGCGCGCGAGGTCCGCCCCTCGACAAGATAGGCGGAGGCCCATGTAAGCTCGGGGTCCGTAAAGATGGGGTCGGCTTCCTCGGGCAAGACCTCGGCGGCCATCGCCTCCCATTCGGTGAGCGTTGGCAGGCGGAAGGTATGGCGCGACCGGCTGTTAACCCAAGACAGGTATTGGCCGACGTCCAGATAGCTTAGTCCCGTCGCGGGGGTGGTTTCGGGGATCATGCCGGGCTGGGGGATGATCAATGCGTTACAGACGCCATCCGCATGGCAGCGGTTCCATTCGGCGATCGTGACTTCGTACTTCTGGACGTAGATCGTGCTGCCGTCCGGAAACACAAAGGGTTGAGCGGCGAACTCGGGCACATAGGCAAGGTCGGGGCCTCGTGTCATCCACGCCGCCCCGGCCGTTGTTACCGCAGCCAAAACCGCCAGTCCGATCACGAGGGAACGCGTCATCAGGGTACGATTGCTGGCTGCAGAGTACATGATCCTGTCCTCAGGTTTCGATGCTGTGCGGCGGGACGACCTGCTCCATCAGGGCATTGTCCCATTCTCCTTCGACGACAAAGTGCGCAGTGGCACCCAGAAGCACGGCTTCGATCAGGTTGTGGTTAACGTAGGCATAGACCCCGGGCTGTTTGAATGTGTGGGTCGCTGCACCCGAGCTGCCGCCGCGGATGAACCATGTTTCCAGACCGGTCTGCGGGCGGTCGGTAAAGGAACCGGCTTCCCAGACGTTGTCGCCATGACCACCGATCAGGTGCGGACGGCTGTCGCGGTTGGCCTGGTTGTGGATCATCAGTACGGTGTCGCCGACCCTGGCACGCAGGGCGTTTTCGCCAGTTAGTGCGCCGACCGAACCGTTGAACACTACGTGGGTCGGAACCAGACCGCGCATGACTTCCATGCTTTCGGCGTAGTCGTCACCGGCCCTATAATAGGTCTTGAAGTTACCGTCTTCGTCCTGCGGCAAGTAGAAGTCCTGCTCGCCGAAGTAGGCGATGCTGTCGTAGTTGATCAGGTTGCCTTCGGCGTCCTTTAGACCTTCGCGCGGCAGCACCATGATGGTGCCGTTCATGCCGTGGGTGACGTGATACGGGATCATCGCACCGCCGGGAGCGCAGTGATAGGTGAACACGCCGGCCTTGGTGGCCTTCCAGCGCAGAACGGTTTCTTCGCCCGGATAGACGTGGGTCAGACCGCCCCCACCAAGCGCACCGGTCGATGCATGGAAGTCGATATTGTGCTCCATTTGGCTGTCGGACGGGTTGCGCAGGGTCAGTTCGACATAGTCGTCCTGGTGGACGATGATCAACGGGCCGGGGACCGATCCGTTGTAGGTCAGCGCCCAGATCTGCGCGCCGGTTTCCTCGTCCACGGTCAGCAAGCGTTCCTGCGTTTCCATGGTGATCTCCACGATCTTCGGACCACCGGTTGCCACGTTTTCATGAACCGGCGCAAAGGGCGGTGCGACGAGTTCCTGTTCCACACGGGTGTATCCCGACAGATCAACGGGGGCTGCCTGTGTTTGGGCTTCGGTCTGGGCCTGAATAAACTGCGGTGCATGGGGGCGCGGAGACACGATCGGCCTACGAGCCGGAGCGGCTTTGGCAGAGCCTGCCACCATGGCGGCTGCACCGGCAAGCATGGAGCCGCGAAGCATGCCACGGCGGCTGGTTTGAACGAGACCGGGGTTGATGAATTCGACCATTTTCCTCTCCTGGGTCGGTAAGTTGATTTTGTTAAAGATTGGAAAGCTGTTCTTCGAGGCGAGTCCTCGCGTTGCGCGGCAGACGGCCTTCAAGGAAACCTTCGGGGATTTCGACATCACCGACGGCAATCGACATCACCATACCCATGGCAAAGTGCGGCCTGCACATGACGCCATAGACGCCTTCGGTATCGAGAGTGACTACGATTTCCTCGTTGATTCTGCCTGCGAAGGGTGCAGCCCCCTCGGGGGCGAGGCCTTCGATCAGCTCAGCGTTGTGGCCACGGTCGGTCGGAACAAAGCGGATCGTGTCACCAACCTGTGCGTGGACAAAACCCGGTTCGAACACCATCGTCCCAGCTTCGCCACGGTTCAGCATCAGCACGACGTGTTCTTCGGCCTGTGCGACTCCTGCAAGTGCGGTCATCAGCACGACCGGAGCGATCAGTTTGCGTAGCATTGTTTTCCCTCGTTTTCGAATTTCGTTGACCCAACTCTAGACCACTTCCGGATAGCGCTATTTGTGCTTGGACAAACTTCGGTGAAGTTTTGCGAATAGACCCTCAAAAAATCCGGAATTCGTGGATTTATTATACTTTTCAGTTCTTTGTGAATTTACTTCACCGCTATCCGCGATTGCGGCATTAAGCTCGGACACAAAATCATGCGGTTCCAGCCCGTATTCCGCACAGGCATCGGCGATCGTGTGGAACGGGTTCACGAGGCACCCGACACAAAGCATTTTGTGTCCCAGAAATACCGGCACAGTAGCGGGCCAGCGGTTGATCAGCTCTCCGAGCATGAGGTCGCAGTCTTGGGGGATAGGTTGTTCCACGGCATTCACCTCCTGCCGCACAACCTAGGGTAGGCAAGATGCCAAAACGTTGTTCCTGCGCAAACTCCGGTCATGAAAACGCAGGTAGCCATCGCAGTTGATCCGCAACTGAAAAGGAAAGCTCCGATGGCTGAAATCCTTACAAAAACAAGGGCGCGGAATGTGTTTTACGGGGGATCGATCTTCTTCGTGGCCATATTCGGCATCCTGTCGGCGCAAAGTCACCGATATATCGTCAACACGTCCACGACCGGCATGGAGCTAACCGAAGAGGTCGCTCTGGGCAAACGCGTCTGGGAAAGAAACTCCTGCATCAACTGCCACACGCTGCACGGCGAAGGCGCTTATTTCGCGCCCGAGGTCGGCAATGTGATGACCCGCTGGGGCGTTGCGGATGATCCCGACGGGGCATTCGACATGCTCCAGGGGTGGATGGAAGCCCAGCCGAGCGGGATCGAAGGCCGCCGCCAGATGCCGAACTTCAACCTGACCGACGAGGAAATCCGCGGCTTGTCCGAATTCCTTCGCTGGGCCGATCAAACCGACACGCAGGGCTGGCCCCCGAACGACGCGGGCTAAGGAGAGACCCCATGAAATATCAATCGCAAAAAGTGGCGCTGGCCTATTTCTCGGTCGCGATGGCGCTGTTCGCAATCCAGGTTCTGGGCGGTCTTCTGGCCGGCTGGGTCTATGTATCGCCAAACTTCCTGTCGGAACTTCTGCCGTTCAACGTGATCCGGATGCTTCACACCAACGCTCTTGTCGTGTGGTTGCTGCTGGGTTTCTTCGGTGCGGCCTACTTCCTGCTACCCGAAGAGGCCGAGCGCGAGATCTTCTCGGTCAAACTGGCCTACCTGCAACTGATCATCCTTGTGGTCGGCACCTTGGGGGCCGTCGTGTCCTACCTGATGGGTATCCACGGCGGGCGCGAATTTCTTGAACAACCGCTCTGGGTCAAATTCGGCATTCTGGTCGCCGCGGTGATCTTCCTTGTGAACGTGTCGTTGACCGTTCTGGCAGGGCGCAAGACCGCGATCACCAACGTGCTGCTGATTGGCCTGTGGCTGCTGTCGCTCCTGTGGATTTTCGCCTTCATCAACCCTGAAAACCTCAGCCTCGACAAGATGTACTGGTGGTTCGTGGTCCACCTGTGGGTGGAAGCCACGTGGGAACTGGTTATGGCCGCGATCCTTGCGTACCTGATGTTGAAACTGACCGGCGTTGACCGCGAGGTTGTCGAAAAATGGCTATATGTCATCGTCGCTACCGCGTTGTTCTCGGGCATTCTTGGCACGGGCCACCACTTCTACTGGATCGGCACGCCGGGTTACTGGCAGTGGATCGGTTCGATCTTCTCGACGCTCGAAGTCATCCCGTTCTTCCTGATGATGAGCTTTGCCTTCGTCATGGTCTGGAAGGGTCGTCGCAACCACCCGAACAAGGCCGCGCTCTTGTGGTCGTTGGGTTCTTCCACGGTTGCGTTCTTTGGCGCTGGCGTCTGGGGCTTCCTGCATACGCTGCACGGCGTGAACTTCTACAGCCACGGCACGCAGATCACCGCAGCCCACGGCCACCTTGCGTTCTTTGGGGCTTATGTCGCCCTGAACCTCGCTGTGTTCACCTACGCGATGCCGATGCTGCGCAATCGTGAGCCCTATAACCAAGTGCTCAACATGGCCAGCTTCTGGCTGATGACGGGCGGCATGGCGTTCATGACCTTTGTCCTGACCTTTGCCGGCACGATCCAGACGCACATGCAGCGCGTAGTCGGTAACTACTTCATGGATGTGCAGGACGCGCTGTCGGTCTTCTACCTGATGCGCTTCGGTGCCGGTGCTGCATTTGTAATCGGAGCGCTGCTGTTCATCTACTCGCTGTCGATGCCCCGCAAACGCGAGGTCATCACGCGCGGCGATGCCGACCTCCAACCGGGGGAATGACGGATGACTATGCATAACGTCCCGACCATTCCCTATTTCCGTCCGACGGGCCGCGAATGCGATCTGTTCCAGACGGCCTACACCAACGGTTTGCCCCTTCTTTTGAAGGGGCCGACCGGCTGCGGCAAAACCCGCTTTGTCGAACATATGGCGGCGAAAATGGGCAAGCCACTTTATACTGTCGCCTGTCATGACGATCTTTCCGCCGCTGACCTCATCGGGCGCTACCTGCTCAAAGGCGGGCAGACCGAATGGGTGGACGGGCCGCTGACCCGCGCCGTCCGTGAAAGCGCGATCTGTTATCTGGACGAGGTGGTCGAGGCCCGCAAAGACGTGACTGTAGTCCTGCACCCGCTGACCGACAGCCGCCGCACCCTGATGATCGACCGCACTGGCGAGGAACTGGTCGCCCCCAAGGGCTTTATGCTCGTGGCGTCCTATAACCCCGGTTACCAGAACGTCCTGAAACGAATGAAGCCCTCGACCCGCCAGCGTTTTCTGGCGATCGGCTTCGATTTCCCGAAACCGGATGTCGAATTGGAAATCGTCGTCAAGGAAAGCGGGCTGGACGCTGGACGCGCCGCACCGTTGATCCGGCTTGCGGGGCATATCCGCAGCTTGTCGGGCATGGACCTCGAAGAAGGCGTTTCGACCCGTTTGCTGACCTACGCAGCCAAGCTGATCGCGGGGGGCATGGGCATCGATCAGGCGCTGGACGTGGCCATCATCGAACCCTTGTCCGACGACGCGGACGTTCAGCAATCGCTGCGCGATCTGGTCGCGACAATTTACGGGTAAAGCCATGAAAATACTGGACTTGATGGAGCCTGAAGAAACCGTTGGTAACCTGTGGCACGACATGGCAAGCAACATCGGCGCGACAGAGCGGCACGATGCTGCGGCGGTGACACTGGCTTCGGTCCGGTCCAGTCTGGCGGTGCTTTTCCGCGCCCTTGGCGGTGGCGCCGGAGTCGAAATTGTCGAAAGCCCCGCGTCGTCCGTCAGGCATCGGACCGCAATCCGGCGCAAACTGGCGACGCAAGCGGACCGCGAACATATCGCCCGCTATGACGGCCAGTCCCTGCGGTTGCCGCCGGACATCGCGGCATTCCCCGAAGTTGCCTTGAACCGCGCAGCTTATTTCTGGCTGACCGCCTGCGCAGCACTGACGCCTGCGGCGGACTTACCTGCCGCCAGTGACCCGCATCGCGCCGATTGCGACAACATCCGCCTGAACGCCTCCGCCGGAGATGCCGCCTACAAGGCCTGTCCTGGCCTGCGGGCCGCCTATTGCGAAATGGCGCGCTGTCTATCCGCAAACCGCCGTGTCGTGCCATTGCCAAGGGCCGAGGCACAAATAGAACAAATCATCCGTGATCAGCTCTGCGGTCGCCCGATTGACCTGCCGGTCACATCCGCCGAACGTGGCTATCTGCCCTTTGCACCTGTCACGATCTGGCTGCGCTTTGGCCAGCCCGCCACTGGTAGCAATGCCACTGAAGAGGCCAGCGAAACCGGCTCCCCGCCCGCCGCAGCCATTTCGTCGCGCAAAACGGGCGAGCGCAAGGATCAGGACCAGACCCGCCGCCGCGACAGCCTTATCATCCACCGTTTCGAGGCGATCCTCAGCTGGGTTGAATCGATGAACCTCAACCGCTCGATCGATGATGACGACGACAAAAACGCTGCGAAAGCTGCCGACGACCAGGACAGGATCACCCTGACCAAACACCAGAAAAAGGCGGCCACGCGCTTGCGGCTGCACCTTGACCTGTCCCCCGCCGAGGCGGACCACGAAAAGCTGGCGGACACCTTTGTCTATCCCGAATGGAACTTCAAATCCCGCAGCTATATGGAAGCACACTGCCGCGTTCTGGATGCCCCCACACAGCCCGAAGGTGACCATTTCAGACCCGATCCGCGCTATGTCCGTGCTGTACGCCGCCAGTTCGAAACCCTGCAACCCCGGCGCATTCTGCGTCCGCGTCAGGTGGACGGCGCGGAACTGGACCTTGATGCGCTGATCACCACACAGGCCGACCTTCTGGCGACAGGTCGTGGATCCGACCGCATCTGGCAGGACCACCGCCAGATTGAACGCGACCTTGCCGTGGCCTTTCTCATCGACACCTCACGCTCGACCGAGGCCGCGATTGGCGACACCTCGGTGATCGAGGTCGCTCGCGAAACCATGGCCGCGATGGCGCTTGGCATCGATGCGGCGGGTGACCGGCTGGCGATCTGGGGTTTCTCGTCGCTGAAACGCGACCGCGTTTTCCTGACCCGCGTCAAACACTTTGCCGACCCCATGGGGGCCAAAGTCGAGGACAATATCGGCGCACTGGAACCCGGCCATTTCACTCGCCTTGGTGCTGCCATCCGCCATGTGTCTGCCCAACTGGCGCAAGAACAGGCCGCCCGCCGTCTGTTGATCGTGCTGACCGATGGCAAACCGAACGATCTGGACCGCTACGAAGGACAGCACGGGATCGAGGATAGCCACATGGCCGTCCGCGAGGCGCGCCGCGCGGGGCTGACCCTACACGGCGTCATCGTCGATGAGGACGGTCAGGATTGGTTCGCCCGTATCTTTGGTCGTGGCGGATTCACCCTGCTTCCGCACCCCGAACGGCTGCCGCGCGCGCTGCCTGATATTTACCGCTCACTCACGCAGGAGACATGACATGCGTATTCTTCCGCTCATCGCGCTGTTCGTCGCGAGATCCGCAAACGCTGCGCTCTTTGATCGCCCGATCCCGCAACCGCAATCAGCCACGGCCGAATTCTGGTTCATTCTGGCTTCGATCATGCTTTTTGCGGCACTTTACGCCGTCTACCGGATGGTGAACCGGAAATGAGCTGGTCCGCGCACCGTATCGCCATTGTGCTGTACCCCTTCGGCTGGGGCGCGATGGCAGTGAACGTTTTCTTCGCGTCCCTGATCGGTAGTTGGGTGGGTTTGCCGGTCCTTTCGACCGGTTGGTCCATCGCCCTTGGCGCCGTGGTCGCAGTACCCGCGACCTATGCGTTTTCCAGACACATCATGTGTATGATGGACGAAGCTGAACGGATGGCAACATCATGACTTCGACTTTGGAACAGGTCCGCCAGTGGCAAGGGCCTGCAATTTTTTCCGACGGGTTCAGGCCATATTTTCTGGCGGCAGGGCTACCGCCCGCCTGCGCCAATCTCCTTCAACGCGGCACCGTAGGATCGGAGTTTGTCGGTCACGATGCCCTCGGGCTGACCCTGTTTCCGCATTGCTTTCTTGAGGAACTTCAAAGCCGCCCGCTTGTCCCGCGTCTTCGTGACGAAGCTCTCAAGAACCTCCCCTTCGTGATCGACGGCCCGCCAGAGGTAATGCCGCTCGCCATTGATCTTCACGAA
>NZ_CAXREX010000231.1:0-3444 GCF_964229645.1 Nioella sp.
CGTGACCCTGCTGCTTGAGGCCGGGGCGCTTGGCGCGCTGGTGGCCGCAGCGGTGCTGTCACGCGGGGTGCTGCCCGGGGTGATGGCCTTGGTGCCCAATGCGCGGGTCGACGGGCTGTCGCGCGGCATGGGACGGCCGACACGGGCGGCTGCGGCGCTGTCTGCCGGGATCGCCGTGGTACTGGCGCTGCTGCTGGCGGGCTGGGCCGCCCTGGGCGCTGTGTTGGTGGTGCTGGTGGTGGCCTGTGCCCTGTCGCTGCTGGCACGGGCGCGGATCGGCGGTCAGACGGGCGACATCCTGGGCGCGGTGCAGTTCATGGCAGAGGTCGCGGTTCTGATGGTCCTGAGCTGAGGCACCTGGGGCCAGCACAGCACCACCCAAAGGAAAAGGCCGCCGGGGTCACCCCCGACGGCCTTTTCAATTCACCGGATCCGGCCGATCAAGCGGCGCGGGACACCAGAACCTCGTCCACCTTGCGGGCGGCGTCCACTTCGTCAGCACCGGAAACGGCGGCGACTTCGCGGGTCAGACGTTCCAGCGCGGCTTCGTACAGCTGACGCTCGGAATAGGATTGTTCGCGCTGGTCATCGTTGCGGTGCAGGTCGCGCACGACCTCGGCAATGGCGACCAGATCGCCCGAGTTGATCTTCTGTTCGTATTCCTGGGCGCGACGCGACCACATGGCGCGTTTCACCTTGGCTTTGCCCTTGAGCGTGGTCATCGCCTTGGACACCACGTCCGGCGACGACAGGGACCGCATGCCCACTTCGGTTGCCTTGTTGGTCGGCACGCGAAGGGTCATCTTGTCCTTTTCGAAGGAGATCACGAAAAGCTCGAGCGAGATGCCTGCGATTTCCTGGCTTTCGATCGACACGATCTGGCCAACACCGTGCGCGGGGTACACGACGTAATCATTCGGGCTGAATTCGGCTTTTTTCGTCTTGGTCATATTTGGTCCTCACTATGCCCAGTCGGGGGGCACCACGACGCAGGCAACAACACGACGGGCGAGGTAAATGGAACCTCGTCCGGGTGCATTCTGGCTGTGGTTACGTATCGTAGCGGGTGGCAGCAGCCGCTACATCTGGGCAGGCAGTCTTCATCATACAGATGGGATGTATAACACGAATCGCGCCGAATCGGAAGCACCATGTTGCAGCGCGGCACCAAGGGGGCCGTGCTGACGCCATGGATCCTGGCCACGCGGGGGGCGCGGCATGGGTTGGGGCTTAGCCGCCCTCGCCCGGTTTTTCCGAGAAGTATTTCTCGAGCTTGCCGGATTCGCCGTCCCGCTCTTCTGCCTCGGGCAGAGGATCCTTGCGGGTGATGATCACCGGCCAGAGTTCGGAATACTTCCGGTTGAATTCAACCCATTTTTCCATGTCCGGTTCCGTGTCCGGACGGATCGCATCGGCGGGGCATTCGGGTTCGCAGACACCGCAGTCGATGCATTCATCGGGGTGGATCACCAGCGTGTTCTCACCTTCGTAGAAGCAGTCCACGGGACAGACTTCCACGCAATCCGTGTATTTGCAGCCGATGCAGTTGTCGGTGACGACGTAGGTCATTGAGGGGGCTCCGCCTGGGCCTTGTCCTGGGCCTTGTATTGAATTTGGGTTTAGCTAGCGCGGCAGGCGCGATCATTCAAGCGCATCATCGCCCATGTCCCTGCGATAAAGATCGAGTTTCCGGCGATCCCGCTTTGTCGGGCGAGAATTGCCTTCAATCCGGGCACCTTGGGGAATTTCGGTCTTCTCGGGCGGGGGCGACATATCGTCATACAGAAGCTGCGCTTCAGAGGCCGGGCCGCGACGGGCGGCGGGGGCCAGGATCTTCACCACGCGGATGCGGTCGCCCTGGGGAAAGGTCAGCACGTCGCCGGGCTGAACCTGATGCGAGGGCTTGCCGGCGCGCTGGCCGTTCACACGCACATGACCGCCGGTGACAAGACCGGCGGCCAGGCTGCGAGATTTCACGAAACGCGCCTGCCAGATCCATTTGTCCAGCCGGAACTTGGCCGGCTGCGCGGTCGAGGGGCCGTTGCCAGCCCCCGTCCCGTGGTTGGACCCCTGGATCGCAGACGCCATGGGATCAGTCCGTCTTCAGCCCCTTGAGCGCTGCGGCAAAGGGGTTGTCGGGGTCGATCTGCTTTTCGCGGCGCTTGGGGCCGGACTGGAAGGTCTTGGGGCCCGCGTCGCGCGGTTTGCCCTTGCCACCCTTCTTGCCGCCCGCGCCCTGCGGCTTGCCGCCGCCGCGCCGACCATTGCCCTGGCCCTGACCTTGGCCCTGAGGCCCGTCCCCGCCACGGCGCTTGCCGTCACGGCCCTGACGGCCACCCTGGTTCTGTTCGCCCGGACGACGGGACCGCCCGCCACCCCAGGTGAAGGTATAGAAGACCTCGATCTCACGCGCGGTGTCCTGGGCGGCTGCGGGGGTATCCGCGGCGGGGGCGTCGCCTTCCGGTGCAGTCGATTCCGGTGCGGTGGCTTCGGGCGTGACCTCGGCCAGGACCTCTTCGGTCTGCAGACCGGCGGTGGTCGCATCGCTTTCCAGCGGCTGCGGCGTGCCATCGGGGGTCGCGCCTTCGACGGCCGGCTCCGACGGGGTCGCGGTCACGGCGCTGTCGTCCACGACCTGCGGGGCCTCGGCGGGCGCATCGGCAACAGGGCGCTGCTTCTCACGCTCGCCCTTGTCGGCCTTGTAGCCCAGGCCCTGCATCAGGTCGGCGAACTGGTCCAGCGTCATGCCGGTGATGGACAGCATGTCCGCCTTGGCCTCGAACCCGGCGCGGGTGTCTTCGGCGCGCAGCATGTCGGCCAGACGCTCCAGCATGTCGATCCGGATCGAGCGTTCGCCCGCCACCCGGTAGCCCGCCATGGTGGCATAACCTTCCGGGGCCGAGGCATCGGTCGGCACGGTGACCAGACCCGGCGGCGGCGCTTCGGGGAATTCGTCCAGCTTGTTGGCCAGCGACCACAGCACCAGGCGCAGACGGGTCGGCGCGGGTTTCAGCAGAAGCGGCATGAAGATGGTGAACTGACCGAACCGCAGGCCGTGCTTGCGCAGCGCGCCACGGGCGTCCTGATCCAGCTGCTTGACGTCGTCGGCGACCTGGGCGCGTGGCAGGATGCCCAGCCCTTCGATCATCTGGAAGGCAAAGCCACGGGCCAGACCGGTCAGCGTCTCGTCGCGCTGCAGGTTCATCAGCGGTTCAAACAGGGCCGCGATCTTGCGGTCGATGAAATGCTGAAGGCGGCGCTGGACCTTTTCCGAAACGTCCTGCCCGGCTTCGTCATCGACACAGACCTGCACCTGGGGTTTCAGCACGTCCGAGCCGGCGACAAGCTTGCCCACCGCCTGGTCGCCCCACATCAACCCGCCCTGTTCGGTAAAGTCGATTTCGGTATCGGGGGCGTTGTAGAACTTGTCCGCCCGCAGATGGA
>NZ_CAXREX010000232.1:0-13852 GCF_964229645.1 Nioella sp.
GAACGGGGCGAAGAACGGCGGCTTGCCGCCCTGTTCGACGCTCCGGCCCCGGCCCCCGACGGGGGCCGCCCCGCGATCCAGGCTGCCTTCTGCATCGACGTGCGCTCGGAGGTTTATCGGCGGGCGCTGGAACAGGCCGATGAGGGGATTGCCACCATCGGCTTTGCCGGCTTCTTCGGCCTGCCGCTGTCGCATCGGCGCGCGGGTTCCGACAGTGTCGAGGCGCGCGCGCCCGTGCTGCTGAAACCGGCGCTCGACACGTCGGCGCGCCCCGCCGATGATTGCGACCGGCGCATCCGCGCCCGGGCCACGCGGGCCTGGGGGCGGTTCAAGATGGCCGCCGTATCCGCCTTTGCCTTCGTCGAGGCTGCGGGACCGCTTTACGCCGCCAAGCTGGTCAGGGACAGCCGGGCCAGGCCAAGGCGCGCGCGCCTCGATCCTGCCCCCACGCTCGACCTGCCCCTGACCGAGCGCATCGCCGCGGCCCGCACCGTGCTTGGCGCCATGTCGCTGACGCGGGGCTTCGCGCGGCTCGTTCTGCTGGCAGGCCACGGGGCCGAGGTGACCAACGCCCCCCATGCCAGCGCGCTGCAATGCGGGGCCTGCGGGGGCCATGCGGGCGATGTGAACGCGCGGGCGCTGGCCGGGCTCCTCAACGATGGCGAGGTGCGGGCCGGGCTGGCCGAGGCGGGGATCGTGATCCCCGAGGACACGCTCTTCGTCGCTGGTCTGCATGATACGGTGTCGGACGAGATGACCCTCTTCGACGACGCGCCTGCCCCCGGGCATGGCCCCGATCTGGACCGGCTGCGGGGCGCGCTTGCACGCGCGGGCAGGCTGGCCCGGACCGAGCGGGCGCTGAGCCTGCCGCGCGCCGGGGGCGAGGCCAGTCTCGCCGCGCGCGGCGGCGACTGGTCCGACCTGCGCCCCGAATGGGGGCTGGCGGGCTGTTCGGCCTTCATCGCCGCCCCGCGCCATCGCAGCCGGGGCCGCGACCTGGCCGGCCGCGCCTTCCTGCACAGCTACGACTGGCAGGCGGATGAGGGCTTTGCCACGCTGGAGCTGATCCTGACCGCCCCGGTGGTCGTGGCCAGCTGGATCTCGCTGCAATATTACGGCTCGACCGTGGCCCCCGAGGCCTTCGGCGCAGGCAACAAGCTTCTCCATAACGTCACCGGGGGAATCGGCGTGGTTGAGGGCAATGGCGGGTTGCTCCGCGCGGGCCTGCCGATGCAGTCGGTCCATGACGGCAGCGCGTTCCGGCACGAGGCGCTGCGCCTCTCGGTGGTGATCGAGGCCCCGACCGAGGCGATCTCGGGCGTGCTGGAGAAGCATCCCGAGCTGGCCGCGCTCTTCGACAATGGCTGGCTGTCTCTGTCGGCCATGGACGCGGCGGGCCGCATCGCCTGGCGCTACGAGGCGGGCGGCTGGCAGGCGTCGGGGGCCGGGGCAGCGGCGGTGCAGGCGGCCTAGGCCCTGACGCGAAGGTTCCCGGGGTCGTAGGGCCCCGGGGCGATCACCTTGGCGGGCACGAGGTCACCGATGAGGTCGAGATGCACTGCGCTGCCCGGCGCGGCCAGTTCAGGGTCGACGAAGGCATAGGCCAGGTTCATCCCGACCCGGTGCCCCCAGTCACCTGACGTGACCGTGCCCATGACGCGGTTACCCGCCATGATCGAGGCGCCCGGCGTCGCCGGGCGATCCTGTGCCTGCACATGGAGGGTGACCAGTTTCCGCCGGGGGCCGGTGGCAAGACGCGCCTCCAGCGCGGCCTTGCCGATGAAACCGGGCTTGTCCATCCGCACGAAACGATCGAGCCCGGTCTCGAACGGGTCGAACTCGGTCAGCAGGTCCGCTTTCCAGTGCAGGTAGCCCTTTTCCAGCCGCATCGACTCGATGGCGCGCGCGCCGAAAAGCTGCATCCCATGCGCCGCGCCTGCCTGTCGCAGCGCGAGATAGGCGGCGTAGAGCTGGTTGTTCGGCACGTGGATTTCATAGGCAAGCTCGCCCGAGAAGCTGACCGACATGACCGTGGCGGGCGCGATGCCTACGAAGCATTCACGAACGGAAAGCCACGGGAAGGCCGCCGCCGACCAGTCGCCGCGCGACACCGCCGCCAGAACGTCGCGGGCCTTGGGGCCTGCCAGCACGAGGATCGTCATGTCATTGGTCAGCGAGCGTATCTGCACATCTTCGCCCGGGCGCAGGTGGCGCCTGAGCCAGTCCATGTCGTGTTGTTCCGCCGCCGCCGCCGAGCCATACCAGATGCGATCCGGTCCGCGCGACGAGGCGGGCAGGTTGGCGATGGTGGCTTCGGACTTGATGCAGCCATGGTGGTTCAGCAGGTAGCCAAGCCCTACCTTGCCGGGCTTGCGCGTCACCCGCCCGCAGATCATCCGGTCGAGGAAACCATGCGCATCGGCGCCGGTGATCTCGTAGCGATTGAAGCCGTTCACCTCCGCCAGCCCCACGCCCTCGCTGACTGCCTTCACGTCGCGCGCGACGATGTCGAAGACCTCGTTGAAGCGGTAGCCGAGCGTTTCGTGGAAATCGGGCGCGGGCTTGAGGAACTCCATCCGCTCCCAGCCATTCACGACGGTGAACTCCGCCCCTTCGGCGGCCAGAACGGGTGTCAGCGGCGTGGTCTTGATGGGTCGGCCCGCCGGGCGGTGTTCATGGGGGAAGTGGAAGCGGAACTCGTTCTGGTAATCCTCGATGGCCTTCAGCGCGCAAAGCTCCACGTTGCCATGGCCGGTGAAGCGGCGCGGGTCGAGCACCCAGGTGTCATAGCAGGCCTCGCCATGGACGATCTGCTGCGCCAGAAGCCAGCCATGCCCGCCGCCCTCGCCCAGGCCCGCGCGCAGGCCAATGATGCAGAACGCATTGCGCTTGCCGGGCACCGGACCCACCAGCGGCGCGCCGTCGATCGTGTAGGTGATGGGGCCGTTCACCACGGTCTTGATCCCCACCTCGGTTAGCGCGGGCATGCGGGCGAAGGCGCCCTCCAGCACATCGGTGATCCGGTCGAGGTCGTCGGGGCAGAGGTCCATGGTGAAATTGGGGTCGATCCCGTCCATCCCCCATGTCTTGCAGTCCTGTTCGTAGAAGCCGATCAGAAGCCCGGTCTTTTCCTGACGGCAGTAATAGTCGCTGATCGGGCAGCGGATCAGCGGCATCCGGTGGCCGGCCTGAACGATGCCGGGGATCTCCTCGGTGATGAAATACTGGTGCTCCATCGACATGACGGGATGATGCACCCCCATCATCGCGCCCACTTCGTTCACGCGGTAGCCGCAGGCGTTCACGACGATATCGGCGTGGATCTCGCCCTTGTCCGTTTCCACGATCCAGGTGTCGTCCTGTAGCTGCCTGAGCCCCGTGACCGGGGTGAAGCGGTGAATCTCGGCCCCTGCCTTGCGCGCGCGGCGCGCCAGCGCCTGGCAGAGCTGCGCGGGGTCGATATCGCCATCCAGAGGGTCCCAGAGACCGCCCAGAAGGTTCTCGGTCGAGATCAGCGGATGCCGCCTTGCGCATTCCTCGGCGTCGATCACCTCGAAATGCACGTCCATCCCCCGCGCCATGGAGGCGAAATGGCGATAGCCGTCCATCTGCGCCTGCGTGTTGGCGAGCCTTATGCCGCCATCGCCGTGGTGGTAGTTGATTGGATAGTCCGGGTCTTCCGCCAGTTCCCTGTAAAGCGCGATGGAATGGCTTTTCAGCCCCACCATCGTCTGGTTCATCCCGAAATTCGTCACCTGCGCGGCCGAGTGCCAGGTGGTGCCCGAGGTCAGTTCGTCGCGTTCCAGCAGCATGACATCGCTCCAGCCCTCCTGGGTAAGGTGATAGAGCGTCGAGCAGCCCGCGATGCCGCCCCCGATGACCACGACTTTCGTGCGCGTTTTCATGTGATGCCTCGTTTCGATGGGTTCCCGCAGTCGGACCGAGCCGGGCACGGGATGCAAGGGGGCGCTTGCCGTTTCGAAGAAGTCGAAACAGGGCTTTGAAAACACGCCAAGACGCGCCCTGCCCCTTGCCAAGCTTCGAGAGGCACGGATGTGATGGGCCGACCATCAGGAGGCACAGGATGACGGGCAACAGGCGCAAGGGCGGCGGGCGAAAGGACCGGTTGGCGCAGCGCGCGGCGGGGCCTGCGAACCCCTGCCCGCCGGGCCAGCGCGGCGGGCAATACCGACCGCTGAGCGAGCCCGAGATCATCGCGATCTACCGCACGGCCCTGCGCCTTCTGGCCGAGCTTGGCATGGGCGAGGTGCCCGACCGGCTGCGCCGCGATCTGCTGGCCGCGGGCGCGCAGGAGAACGGCCGGGGCCGCGTGCTGATCCCCGAGGCGCTGACGGAGGCGTGCATCGCCAAGGCCGCCAAGCGCTTCGTCCTGCATGGCCGCGATCCGGCCCGCTCGATCGAGGTGGGGGGCGACAGGGTGCATTTCGGCACCGGGGGCGCGGCGGTTCAGGTGCTGGATATCGACAGCGGGCATTACCGCGCGGCCACCCTGCGCGACCTGCATGACTTCACCAGGCTGCAGGACCGCCTGACCAATGTCAGCTGGTTCACCCGCTGCTGCATCGCAACGGATGTGGAGGATCCGTTCGCGCTGGACGTGAACACGGTTCATGCGCTGATCCGCAACACGACGAAGCCCGTGGCCACCGCCTTTACCCTGGCCAGCCACGTGGCCCCGATCGTCGAAATGCTCGACATCGCAGCAGGCGGCACAGGCGCCTTCAGCAAACGCCCCTTCGTCAAGGCCCATATCAGCCCGGTCATTTCCCCCATGCGCTTCGGCGAAGACGCGGTGGACGTGGTCTATGAATGCGTTGCCCATAACATCCCGATGTCCTGCATCACCGCCGCGCAATCCGGTGCGACCGCACCCGCGACGCTGGCGGGCTTCCTGGCACAATCCCTGGCCGAGACGCTGGCCAGCCTCGTCATGGTCAACGTGATCCGGCCCGGACATCCGATGGTCTTTTCCAACTGGCCCTTCGTCATCGACCTGCGCACCGGGGCCTTCTCGGGCGGGGGCGGAGAGGTGGCAGTGATGAACGCAGCCTCGGCGCAAATCTCCAACTGGCTCGGCCTGCCTTCGGGCATCGCCAGTTCCATGACCGACGCCAAGGCCATCGACGCGCAATATGGCGCGGAAAAGGGGCTGACGGCGCTGGCGGCGGGACTGGCGGGCGGCAACCTCGTCTACGAAAGCTCGGGCATGACCGCGGCGCTGCTTGGCGCCAGTTTCGAAGCCTTCGTGCTGGACGATGAAATGCATTCGGCGATCTACCGCATGCTGAGGGGGATCGAGGTCAGCGACGAGACGCTCGGCTTCGACGCGATCTGCGAGGCGATCCTGGCCGACGGGCATTTCCTGGGCGCGGCCCAGACCCATGCGGCGATGGAGCGGGACTATCACTATCCCACGCTTGCCGACCGCGACAGCCCAGGGGCCTGGGCCGAGGCGGGGTCCGAGGATGCCTGGACCCGCGCCCGCAGGCGCGCCCGCGCGATCCTGTCCGAACATGACCCGCGCTACCTGAGCGACGCCCAGGAAGTGGCGATCCGCGCGCGCTTCCCGGTGGTCTACTGAAGCAGGCGCAACTGCCCCGACAGCCAGGGCTCTGCCGCGACCAGCGGGGCGACGGCGTGGTCCAGCACCAGCGGCCGGGCCAGCGCGGTGAAAAGGTCTCGCACGCCCTGGGGCAGTTCCGCGCTGTGGTAGATCGAGATCTGCCGGGCAAACCCCTTGGCCGGGAAGGGCAGCGCCCGGATCTGGCCATGCAGGCGCCGTCCGCGCCCATAGGTCAGTGCGGTGGTCACCGTCCAGCCCTGCCCGCCCGCCACCAGCGACAGGATCGTCATGGTGCTTTCGAATTCCTGCCGGCCTGACAGAGACAGGCCAAGGCGGCGCAGTTGCGCCTCGACCCGACGCCCCATGACCTGCCGCCGCGAATAGCGCAGGAAGGGCAGCCCGGTGGCATCGGCCAGGTAGTCCTCGGCCCGGTCAGCGCGGGCGCGCGGCACCACCAGCACGTATGGATCGCGCAGAAGCGGCGCTTCGGTCAGCCCCGTTGCCTTGAAGTCCGAGGAAGAGGCCACGCCGATATCGGCATCTTCCGCCTGCAAGAGCGCCATCACCTCGTGACTGGCGCGCGACAGGAAGGAAAAGTCGCAGCCCGGCAGGGCACGGGCGAGGTCATGGGCCAGGCGCGGGGCCACCTCGGCGTCGAAATCCTCGATCGCGGCGATGCGCAGGCTGCGGGCCAGTGCGGCAAGGTCCTCGGTCCAGACCTCCGAAAGCCCCTTGCGCAGGGCCGACAGCGCCTCGTCCACCCGCCGGAGCAGGGCGGCGCCTTCCGGGGTCAGGCGCATCGGTCGGCGGGCATGGTCGATCAGTGGCACGCCCACGGCATCTTCGAGGCAGGAAAGGTGATGAGAGACGGTGCTGATCGAAACGCCCAGGGATGCGCCCGCATCGCGGATCGACCCGGTCCGGGCCACGGCCTGGAAGGCTTCCAGCCACTTGATGCTGAGTTTCGAGCGTTCCATCCGCGGACCTCCCCTGCCCGGCCCGATCCTGTCGCCTCGCCCCGCCGCGTGCAAGCCCTGCAAGCGGTTGCAATCCCCCGTCCGGTGCTGTCTGATTTCCTCATCATGCAGGCGTTGGACAGGGAACGGGGATGACGGTCACGCTCAAGGAGGTGGCAGAGCGCGCGGGCGTATCCCGCTCGGCGGTGTCGCGCACCTTCACGGCAGGCGCATCGGTTTCGGCCAAGACCCGCGCCAAGGTGGAAAAGGCCGCGGCAGAACTGGGCTACGCGCCAAGCGCGCTGGCCTCGGGCCTGTCGACGGGGCGCACCAAGCTCATCGGGCTTGTGTCCAACAACTTCCGCAACCCGCTGTTCCTTGAGGTGTTCGACCTTTTCACGCGCGCGATCCAGGACCGGGGCCTGAGGCCCCTGCTGGTGAACCTCTCCGACGGCACCGGGCCGGAAGACCCCGTGCGGATGCTGAGGCAATACTCGGTCGATGCGGTGATCGTGGCCTCCTCCACCCTGCCCGCCGAATTCGCGCTGTCGTGCCAGGCTGCGGGCCTGCCCGTTGTGCACGCATTTGGCCGTGCATCGGCGCAGCCCCGGGTGCCAATGGTAGGGATCGACAATGTCGAGGCGGGGCGCATGGCGGCCCGGGTTCTGCAGGCGCGGGGCTATGAGAACATCGGATTCCTGGGCGGTCCGGCCAGCGCGACCACCACGCAAGACCGGTTGGAGGGCTTGCGCCAGGCCCTGTCGGGCGTGCCCGGCGTGACGCTGAGCGAAAGCTTCGCGACGGCCTATTCCTTCGACGCCGGCGAAGCCGAGATGCGACGGCTGCTGGCGGCGGGACCTCTGGCCGATGCCTATTTCTGTGGTGACGACGTGATCGCCACCGGGGCGCTCTCGGCCCTTCGGGCGGCGGGGCGGGACGTGCCGGGCAGCGTGGGCCTACTGGGATTCAACGACATGGCGGCGGCGGCCTGGGGCCTGATCGACCTGACCACGATCCGCCAGCCCCTGCCCGAGATCATCGCCGCCTCCGTCGATCTTGCCGTGCAGGTGGCCGAGCGGCCCGATCAGCCGCCCGAACAGCGTATCCTGCCCCTTGAGCTGGTGGAACGAGGCAGCCTGCGCACCATCGGCTAGACGGGACCCACCCCGCCGGCCCGCCGCCTCAGCGGAACATCGGCGGGCGCGCGTCGGTCCAGGCCCCGTCGGCCTTGCCGCTTTCAGCCACGGCGAAAACCGCCGCCATCGACCGCAGCCCATCCTCGGCACGCGGGTAGAGATTCGCCGCCGGATCCATCTCACGCCCCTCTTTTTGCGCCCGGATCGCCTCGGCCAGATCGCGGTAGATATTGGCGAAGGCCAGGGGCATTCCCTCGGCATGGCCCACGGTCACGCGGCTGGCACGGTCGGCCTCGGGCGAGAGACCGCCTTCGCCGCGCTCGATCACCTGCAGGCGGCCTCGCAGCGGCATCCAGTAAAGCTGGTTGGGCTGTTCCTGGCTCCAGCGCAGGCCGCCGGTTTCGCCGAATACCTGCAAGGTCAGCCCATGCTGGCGGCCAAGCGCCACGGACGAGGTCCAGAGCCGCCCCACGGCGCCGCCATCGAAGCGCAGGTTGACCATCGCGTCATCCTCCAGCTCGCGGCTGGAGATGCAGCTGACGGTATCGGCCGAGAGACGCGCGGCCTCCTGCCCAATCACGAAACTGGCCATATGCAGCGCGTGAATGCCGCAATCGGCGAATTGCGCGGACACGCCCGCCTGCGCCGGGTCATAGCGCCAGCGCACGCGCGGGTTGTCCGCATCCTCCGCATCCGCGTGGTGGCCATGGGCAAACTCGGCCTTCACCAGCCGGACCTTGCCCAGGTCGCCCCGCGCCACCATCGCCCGCATGTGGCGCACCAGCGGATAGCCGGTATAGCCGTAGTTCACGGCGCAGATCCGCCCTGTCGCCCGGGCGAGCTTCACGATCTCTTCGCCTTCCTCGACGGTCATGGTCATGGGCTTTTCGCACAGCACGTGAAAGCCCGCTTCCAGGTAGGCCTTGGTGATCTCGAAATGGGTGGCGTTGGGGGTGGCCACGGTCACGAGGTCGATCCGGTCCGCGCGCCCGCGCTCGCCCTCCAGCATCTCGCGCCAGTCGCCATAGGCGCGGTCCGCCGCCAGTCCAAGCCGCCTGCCATAGTCGCGCCCGGCGTCAGGCCGATGGTCGAGCGCGCCCGCAACGAAGGCGAACTCCCCGTCCAGCCCCGCGCCAAGACGGTGCGCCGGGCCGATCTGGCTGCCTTCGCCGCCACCGATGATGCCCCAGTTCAGTTTTCCCATGGCAAGCCTCCCTCAGTCGAAGCCAATGGATGTCAGGTAGTCCCGGTTCGCGCGTGCGTCGGCGATCGGGGAAATGTCCAGCGTCGGGTCGCAATCCTGTTCGACCGTGCACCAGCCCGCGTAACCCTGCTCGACCAGCAGGCGCCGGACGGCCTGGAAATTCACATCGCCCTTGCCAAGATTGCAGAAGATGCCCTGCCCGCAGGCCTCGTAAAAATCCGTTCGTTTACGGATCGCCTCGGCCTTCACGGCGGGGTCTGCATCCTTGAAATGGATATAGGCGATACGGTCGAGATGACGTTTCATGAAGGCCACCGGGTCGTAGCCCGCGTAAGAGTGGTGGCCGGTGTCGAAGCAGATCTTCAGAAGGCCCGCGTCAACCTCGTTCAACAGGCGTTCCAGCTCCGGCTCGAACTCCATGAACCCGCCGGCATGGGCATGGATCGACACCGTCAGCCCATAGACCTCGGCCCCCATCTTGGCGATGGTCACGATGCGGTTGCGAAAGGCGGTCCAGGCGGCCTTGTCCATCTGCTCGGCCTCATCCGCGCGGCCCGCCGTGGCAGCGCGGCGCGCAGAGATCGAGTCGATCAGCACCAGGTGCTGCGCCCCGTGCGAGGCCAGCGCCTTGCAGGTCCGTTCGGCCCCGTCAACGACGTCGAGCCACTTGTCGGGGTCGTGGAAAGGCCGGAAGACCACCCCGCCGATCAGGGTCAGCCCGTGTTCATCAAGCGCCTCGGCCAGTTCAACGGGGTTTTCCGGCATGTAGCCCACCGGACCCAGTTCGATGCCGCGATAGCCTGCCTCGGCGCATTCCTTCAGCACCTGCCGCCAGGGCGGGTTGCGCGGGTCCTTGGGGAATTCCACCCCCCAGGAACAGGGGGCGTTGCCAATCTCGATCATGGGCTCTGCCTCTCAGAAATCCGACGGGCGCTGCCAGTCGCGCCCCGCATGGGCCGCGCGGACGGCTGCGATGACCTGGTGAACCTCCAGCCCCGCCTCGAATGTCGGCCAGACGGCCTTGCCGGTGTCGATGGCGGTCAGGAAATCATGCGCCTCGATGATGATCTGGTCCTGGTAGCCGGTGCCGTGGCCATAGCCCTGGCAGAACGGAAGGTAATCGGGGTGATCGGGCCCGGTCAGGATCTTGCGAAAGCCCTTCTGCCCGGCGGCATCGTCCTTGCGGTAGAGCCAGATCGCGTTCTGGTCCTCCTGGTCGAAGCGGATCGCGCCCTCGGTGCCGGTGATCTCGTAGGCGTAGCCCATCTTGCGGCCCGTGGCGACGCGAGACGAGGCGATATGGCCCATCACGCCACTGTCAAAGCGCACCATCATCTGCACCTGGTCGTCATTGGTCACGGGAATGCCATTGCGCTCGGGGTAGACGGTCTCGATCACGGCGCTGAGTTCGGCGATCGGCCCCATCAGCGCGAGGGCAGCATTGATCGCGTGGGGGGCAAGATCGCCAAGGCATCCGTTTGCATCGCCTTCGCAGCGCCAGGCGGGTGTCTTCTGGGCGATGTGGAAATCCTCGTCATGGGTGCAGCGGAACTGGGTGATGCGCCCGATCACCCCTTCGGCCAGCAACTGCCGGACATATTGCGAGGCCGGGGTGCGGATGTAGTTATAGGCCACCATGTTGGCCACGCCCGCAGCCTTCGCCGCCTCCACCATCGCCCGGGCCTCGGCCACGTCCAGCCCCATGGGCTTTTCGCACAGCACCGGCTTGCCAAGCGCCATCGCCGCCAGCGCGATGTCCCTGTGGGTGCTCTGGGGCGAGGCAATGACCACGGCCTCGACGCCCGGATCCTCGACCAGGGCACGCCAATCGGGTGCCGCCCGCTCGAAGCCGAAAGCCGACGCGTAGCGATCCGCGCTTTCGGGGCTGGAGGCCGCGATGGAAACCAGACGCGGCTTGAGCCGCGTTTCGAAAACGGTTCCGACCGAGGCGAATGCCGCGGAATGGGCCTTGCCCATATAGCCGCCCCCCACGATCCCGATGCCGATCTGGTCCGCCACGCTGGACCCCTCCCATTCGATATTGCAACCGGTTGCAAAATTGTTATCCTGAGCCAAGGCCCCATGCAACAGGGAATTCCGGGAGGGCGGCGAAAATGGCGGATCTGGCGCGGCTGGCGGGCAAAGCCTTCCTGGTGATCGGGCGGGCGGGGATGGATCTCTATGCCGATCCACCGGGCGCGCGCACCGAAGCGGCCACCCGGTTCACCACCGCGCTTGGCGGCTCGTCGGCCAATATCGCGGCGGGCCTGTGCCGCTTGGGCTGCAAGGCCGCGCTTGTGACGCGCGTGTCGGACGACGCGATCGGGCGCTTCTGCCTCAACCAGCTCGACGCCTACGGGATCGACCGGACGCATGTGCAGACCGAGGGCGGCGAGGCGCGCAACTCGCTGGCGCTCGTGGAAACGCGGCTGGAAGACACGCAATCGGTGATCTACCGCAACGGGGCCGCGGATTTCGCGATGACCAGGGCGGATGTGGAGGCGGTCGATTACGCGGGTTTTTCCGCCCTTGTCACAACCGGCACGGTGCTAGCGGCCGAGCCCTCGCGCAGCGCCTGTTTCCGCGCTTTCGAGCTGGCCCGCGCCGCGGGCCTGCCGCTTGTTTTCGACGTCGATTACCGCCCCTATTCCTGGCCCTCGGCAGAGGTCGCGGCCGAGGTCTATTCCCGTGCAGGCGCGCTGTGCGACATCATCATCGGCAATGACGTGGAATTCGGCTTCATGGCGGGCGGCATGGACAGGGGGCTCGACAAGGCCCGGTCCCTGATCGCAGAGGGCGCGCGGATCGTCGTCTACAAGATGGGCGAAGAGGGCGCCATCACGATCACGTCCGAGGGCGAGTTCCGCACCGGGATCTACCGCACCAAGGCCCTGAAACCCACCGGCGCGGGCGACAGTTTCATGGCCGGGTTCCTGTCGACGCTGGCCACGGGCGGCGACGTGAAGACCGCCGTGCTGACAGGCTCCGCCGCCGCCGCGATCGTGGTGTCGCGCGTGGCCTGCGCCCCGGCCATGCCCACGCCCGACGAACTGGCCCGCTTCATGGCCGAAAGACCCGCCCCCGTCTGAGAGGAGAGACGAGATGCATATCCCCCCCCATGACAACCACAACAAACCCATCGTCGATGTCGACGACGCGCTTGTGCCGCTGACCTATTTCAACATCGTCAAGCTCAGGGCGGGCGAGCATTTCGACTACCGGCTCGCGGGCTATGAGACCTGCGTGGTGCCCGCGACCGGCACAGTGACCGTGGAAACCGGGGGCGAGACCTTCGCGCAGATCGGCAACCGGGGGGCGGATGTCTGGGATGGCGAGCCCGAGGGTGTCTACGTGCCCACCGACATGGGCTGCCGTATCACCGCGCTGACCGATACCGAAACCTTCATTGCCGGTGCGAAATTCGCGGAGACGCTCAAACCCTTCGCGGTGCGCAGGGACGAGCTCGATCTCGTGCAATACGGGTCGGACGACACCAAGACGCACCGCAAGATCAAGCATATCCTCGGCGCGGGCCACCATGACCGGGTCGGGCGGCTTCTGGTCAGCGAGCTGTTCACCGTGGGCGCGGGTGGATGGTCGGGCTTTCCCAGCCACAAGCACGACACCGATCGCCTGCCGGATGAAACGCGGCATGACGAATGCTACAATTTCCGCTTCAAGCCCGATTACGGCTCCGGGCTGCAAATGCTGCAACGGGTCGATAACGAGCCGGGCGATGCCTATCACATCATGGATGGGTCGACCGTGCTGATCGACAAGGGCTATCACCCCTGCTGTGCGCTTCCGGGCTACGAGATGTATTACTTCACCATTCTCGGCGGGCTGAGCCAACGCTCGCTCAAGCAGTATTTCCAGCCCACCCATGCCGAGCAGCTGCATACCATCCCCGGCATCATGGACATGGTGGCGAAGTTCAAATGAGTCCTGCCCCGAACGGGGCCACGGGCGGTGGCGCACCCTGCGGGTGCGATCCCCGGATACGAAAGCGAAGGGAGGCCCTGCGATGACCCGCGCGACATGGGCCGGGGTTCTGCAACCGGCGCTGGCAGGCGGTTACGCCGTGGCGGGGCTTGTGTGCCTGGGCTGGGAAGACGCGCGCGCCTATGTGGCCGCCGCCGAGGCCGAGGGCGCGCCGGTGATCCTGCAAGCCGGGCCCGGCGCGCGCGCTCACACCCCCCTGCCCGTCTGGGGCGCGATGTTCCGGGAACTGGCGGAAGGCGCCTCGGTCCCCGTGGTCACGCATCTCGATCATGGCACCGACGAGGAGGATTGCCGCGTCGCCATCGCGGAAGGCTTCACATCGGTCATGTTCGACGGCTCCGCCCTGGCCCTGGACGAGAACATCGCCCGCACCGCCCGCATCGCGGAGATGGCCCATGCGGCGGGCGTCAGCTGCGAGGGCGAGATCGGCTTCGTGGGCTACGCGGCGGGCGCGGCCTCTCGCGGGACCGATCCGGGCGAAGCCGCGCGCTTTGCGCGGGAGACCGGTGTCGATGCCATCGCCATTTCCGTGGGCAATACCCATTTGCAGACCGACACCGGCGGCGGGCTGGACGAGGCCCGCATCGCCGAGATCGCCGCGCTGACAGGGACACCGCTGGTCATTCACGGCGGATCGGGCGTGCCCCATGCGCAGCGCAAACGGCTCGCGGCCGAAAGCAGCATCTGCAAGTTCAACATCGGCACCGAACTGCGCCAGATCTTCGGCGCCAGCCTGCGCGCGAGCCTTGCCGATGCCCCCGACCGCTTTGACCGCATCGCCATCCTGTCGGCCCTGCACAACCCGCTCTGCGCGGCGGCGCGCAGGGTGATCCGGGACCTGCGGCCCTGACCGGCTGACAGGATCGGTCAACAACCTGGCAGGCGCGGTCAAGACCCGCGCGGGCCGGATCGGGCACATCCCTTTGCATCAACTCGACGCAAAGGAGACACCCCATGCATCACGATCACC
>NZ_CAXREX010000233.1:0-5035 GCF_964229645.1 Nioella sp.
AAGGCGGTGAACTCGGCCGGGATCACGTAGCGCCACAGGGCGGTTCCCCCGCTGGCGCGGCCAAGCTCTTGCAGGGCCTCAGGCTCGGATACCTGCCAGGGCTGCGGCCAGATCAGCACCACGGCAAGCGCCGCCAGGGCCGCGACGGGCACAAGACCTTCCAACTGGTCCCGCCACGCACCAAGCCCGAGGGCCAGCGCCCCGTAAAGGCCGATCATGACGAAAGCCGCGCCGTTGTATCCTGACGCGTCGGCAAGCCACAAAAGCAGCAGGCCCGCGCCCGTGACCCCGACACCCGACGACCGGGTCAGGACGGTCGCCACGAACCGCACCAAGGCCGTACCGGGCATTTTCACCGGCAGATCCGTCGCGAGAAGGGCAAAGAGCGCGGCAAGCCCAAGGGCGTAGGCCGACAGGATGCCTTGGTCGGCCAGCCCAAAATCCATCAACATGTAGAGTGCCGGCCACAGATAGGCGCCTGCGATGGTCAGGTAGGCGAAGGCCCACCACCTGCACCAATGCATGACCGCCAGGCAGCCTGCCGAGAGCACGAAGAGATAGAGAAAGAGCGGCAGGGCGGCGGACTCGGGGGCACTGACCAGGCCCGGGACCAGATATCCGGCGACAAGCCCGATCAGGCCCACAAGCGCCCCATGGCGCAGCGACAGGGCGAGGCCGGAATAGGCCGTCAGACCAAGCGCGACGAAGCCCGTGGTGGGTCCGAGAAGCCCGTAGAGCGCGTGGGCCGCGTAGAGAGAGACGAACACCGCGAACACGCCCGTGCCGGTCAGGATGGGCGGAATGAAATCGGTCTTGATGGCGCGTTCGAGTGCCTTCACGGGGCGCGCGCGCACCCATTCGCCGGCTGACAGCATCAGCCCACCGAAGATCAACCCCATGACCACGCGCGCAAGCGGCGTCAGCCACCCCTGGTCCACCGCGTAGCGGAACAGGAACACGACGCTGAGCCCAAGCGCCAGACCGCCCACCCAGACCATCCAGTTCGACGATACGTGATCGCGCATCCCGGGCCAGGCCGGCCCCATGAGCGGTTGTTTGGGTGCGCGCGTCCCTTTGTCGGCTCGGCCCGACCAGGGGCCATCGGCCTCGGGCGTATGCTCCTCACCGGGCTCTTCCCGCTCGGCGTCCTCTGTCAGGAACTGCGCGGGGGGCCTGTCTTCCAGTGGCTGCGGTTCGGACAGATCGCCCTGGGTCAAGGCATCGTCCAAGTCACGGTAGATCTGGAGGCTCGCTGGCGCATCCTGTGGCCCTTCAGGCGCGTCGCTTCCCCGCAACTGGGCCTCGAGGGCCTGAATGCGCTCGCTCAGCTGTGCGATCTTCAATCCGAGAAGAATCGGAAAGACGATCACATAGCCCAGGAAGATCACCAAAAGTGCAATGAGGCCACCCATGGGGTTAAGATGCCCTTTTTTCCGCTGCCTGTCATGATCTAGGTCAAGCGGCGCTCCGGGGCCCGGCGGCCCCGGGTTTCGGGATCAGTGGAACACGAAGCTCCGCATGGACACGCTGCCCAGGTCGATGCCTTCATTCATGAAGGTCAACTGGTCACGTGCGTCGGAGGCCCCCGCGATGGTCAGCGCTGGCAGGTAATGGTCCACGGTCGGATGCGCCATGGACAGAAGGCTGCCCATGCCCTGCCGGTCTGCCAGACCGGCCAGGTCGCGATCGGCCAGCTTGCTGGAGAAGCCGCTGTCAAACGCCTCTGCCCAATCGAAGGCCCCGGCGCCCATGCGCATGGTGCGCAGGTTGTGCACGATATTGCCGCTGCCCAGGATCAGCACGCCCCGGTCCCGCAGGTCCGACAGCAGCCGCCCGGTTTCAAGGTGCCAGTCTAGGTCCTTGGTCATGTCGAGCGAGATCTGGAACACCGGCACATCCGCATCGGGATAGAGGAACTTCAGCACGCACCAGGCCCCGTGATCGAGCCCCCAGGTATCATCGCCCTCGGCATGGTGGCTGGCCAGAAGCGTGGTCACTTCCGCGGCCAGGTCCGGCGCGCCGGGGGCAGGATAACGTTGCTGGTAGAGCTCCTGCGGGAAACCGTAGAAGTCATGGATCGTGCGGGGCATGGCCGAGACATCGACCAGGGTCGTGCCCCGTGTCATCCAATGCGCCGAAACGACGAGAATTGCCTGCGGTCGCGGCAGGGCTGCGCCGAGCGCGGTCCAGCCGCGGGCATATTCGGTGTCCTCGATCGCGTTCATCGGGCTGCCATGGCCCAGGAAGACGACGGGCATCCTGGCCGACTTGGGCAGGCTGTCACGAAGCGATTGCAGGGATTGGGCCACGGACATAGCGCACCCTCCTTCTACTCTGGAAAAGCTCGGTCCACCGGACTACCCGATGACCGTTGCCCCCATATCGCCCTTCAAGAACCCTATCACCAGTGCCCGATATGTGAGCCAGCGCAGGGCGCCCGTGCGAAAGGGGCCTCAGGTTGGCTCATGCGTCCCGTTTCATGATCCATTCCGACGCGGGGTCGGGGACGAACCTCCAGTTCCGGCGGGGGCCTGCCATGACGTTGAGGTAATACATCTCGAACCCGTAGGGCGCGCCGCAGGGATGATGGCCGCGGGGCACGAGGACAACATCCCCGTTCTGAACGGCCATGGTTTCGTCGAGAGAACCATCCTCGGTATAGACCCGCTGCACGCCCCAGCCCTGGGCGGGGTTGAGGCGGTGGTAGTAGGTTTCCTCAAGATAGGTGATGCGCGGGAAATCGTCCTCGTCGTGGCGGTGGCTTGGGTAGCTCGACCAGTGGCCCGCCGGGGTGAAGACCTCGGTCACCAGCAGGCTGTCGCAATAATCCTCGGCCTCCATCGCGATATTGTTGATGTAGCGCGTGTTGGTGCCCTTGCCGCGTTCGGTGAGCGTAATGCCCTCGGGCCCGATCCTGCGGGCCGGGTGCCCCCCCTGTCCGGGCGCCGCACAGACCGCGATCGTGCACTCGGTGGTGGCCTCGGCCTGCCACCCGGAGCCATTGGGCAGGTAGAGGCACTGGGGCGGGGTCTTCTCGAAGACGTCCACCCGGTCGCCAAGCTCGCCCCAGTCCTGTCCGGCGCCGCTGATCTTCGCCTTGCCTTCGACCATCACGAGGATGACCTCGGTTTCGCCGGTTGTCTCGCCCACAACGTCGCCCGGCCGCAGCCGGTAAAGCGAGAAGCCAACGTAGCGCCAGCCCGCGCTGGCAGGCGTGATCTGGTGCACCTTGCCATGGGTGCCGAAGGGTTTGCACAGAAGGTCAGCCATTGTCGTCCTCGTTCCTGTCTTCGCGCGGGGTCCCGCCCACGAAGAAGCTCCAGCCTGCGTAGGCGCCAAGCGCGCCGAAGATCATTGCCCATCCCGGCGAGCCGCCCATCAGTTCCACCAAGGCCCATCCCAGGCAGACCGCCACCACGGCAATGCGGATCCAGAGCGGGCGGAAGAACGGGTGGTCCATGTCGAACATCGCGGGCAGCTCCTTCGGGTCAGGCGCGGGGGTCGATCTCCAGCCCCGCGCGGTCGCAGACCATCAGGATATGCTCGTAGCCCAGTTTCGAATAGTCGTAAGGCGGTGCCTTGGCCGGGTCCTGTTCGGCCTCGACCACGATCCAGCCCGCGTAGTCCATCGCCTTGAGCTTGTCGGCCACCGCCTGGAAGTCGATGCAGCCATCGCCCGGCACGGTGAAGGCACCCGCGATCACCGCGTCGAGAAAGCTGCGGTCATGCGCGCGCACGTCCCGAACCACCTCGGGGCGGATGTCCTTGAAGTGAACATGTGCAATGCGCCCGGCCCATCGGTTCATCACCCGCATCACGTCCCCGCCGCCAAAGAGCATGTGCCCGGTATCGAAGCAGAGCTGCACCTCGGGCCCAGACCCTTCCATCAGCCAGTTCACGTCCTCCTCGGCCTCGATGATCGAGCCCATGTGGTGGTGATAGGCAAAGGGCATCCCCTGCCCCGTCACCCATTTGGCCACTTCCGTCAGCTTCGCCGCATAGGCCAGCACCTCGTGACGGGACAGTTTCGGGCGGTTGTTGACCGGCACGCCCTGCATCCCCTGTACGGTATTCGAACATTCGGCATAAACGATGCAAGGGGCATTCAGGGCGACAAACTGGTCCACCTGCTGGCCAATCGCGGCACATTCCTCGGCCACACTGTTCATCAGCGTATTACCCGAGCACCAGCCGCCGCAGAGCGCGATGTCATTGGCCTCAAGGTAGCTGCGCAAGCCCTCGGTATCATGGGGCATGCGCTGGCCGCGCTCGACGCCGGTGTAACCGATCTCACGGGCTTCTTTCAGGGCCTGCTCCATCGTGTAGGCGGCGGTGAGGTCCGGCAGGTCGTCGTTCTGCCACGCAATGGGAGAGATCCCGATCTTGACGCTCATGGGGTGTGCTTTCAGACGGTGCGCTGTGTCTTGCGCTTGGTTTCATAGGTGGCGCGGGCGGCGTTCACCTCCGCGCGCGGGCTGACTTCGGGAACACCCACTTCCCACCAGCTGCCGCCATGCGGGGTCGAGGGATAGGGATCGGTGTCGAGCACGATGGCATAGACGCCGTCATGGGTTTTGGCCTTCGCCAGATGATCCTCCAGCTCGGCGATGCTCGCGGCTTTCACGGCCTTGGCCCCCATGCTGGCGGCATGGGCGACGAAGTCGATCTGCGAGGGGTTCACGTGATAGGCCGTGTCCAGCAGGTTGTTGAACTCCGCCCCGCCCGTGCCCATTTGCAGCCGGTTGATGCAGCCGAAGCCCCGGTTGTCGGTGATCACCAGCGTGAACTTCGCCCCCATCATGCAGGCGGTCGCAAGTTCCGAATTGGCCATCATGTAGGTGCCATCACCGGTGAAGCAGACGATGTCGCGCTCCGGTTCGGCCATCCAGATGCCAAGCGCGCCAGCGATCTCGTAGCCCATGCAGCTGAAGCCGTATTCCATGTGATAGCTGCCGGGCCGCCCTGCCTTCCACAGCTTGTGCAGCTCGCCCGGCATGGTGCCCGCGGCGCACATCACCACCGTGTCGGGCCCCGC
>NZ_CAXREX010000234.1:0-12986 GCF_964229645.1 Nioella sp.
TCGGGAAATCCCCACATGGTCACACCCTCTCGATGATCTTCTCGCCGACCAGGCCCTGCGGCCGGAAGACGAGGACGAGACGAGCGAGGACATAGGCGAACCAGTTCTCGGTCGCGCCGCCGACCATCGGCCCGATGGCGAATTCGAACATCTTCTCGCCCACGCCGATGATCAGCCCGCCGACGATCGCGCCGGGGATCGAGGTGAAGCCGCCGAGCATAAGAACCGGCAGCGCCTTCAGCGCGATCAGCGACAGAGAGAACTGCACGCCCGACTTGGCACCCCACATGATGCCCGCGACCAGGGCGACGAAGCCCGCGATCGACCAGACCAGCACCCAGATGAAGTTCAGCGAAATGCCGACCGACAGCGCCGCCTGGTGGTCGTCGGCCACGGCCCGCAGGGCGCGGCCCTGCTTGGTGTATTGCGAAAACACCATAAGCGAAGCGACCAGAACGATGGCGATGATCGTGGCCCAGATGTCGAGGTTGTCGATGAAGAAGCCATAGCCGAAGGCGTCAAAGGTAATCTGGTCGATGGTGCCGTTGATGCCCTGCGGCAGGCCCACGTCCAGTTTCTTGATGTCCGCGCCCCACATCAGGTCGCCCAGACCTTCCATGAAATAGGCCAGGCCGATGGTCGCCATGAACAGGATGATCGGCTCCTGGTTGACCAGGTGCTTCATGATCAGCGCGTTGACCAGCCAGGCCAGCAGGACCATGACGCCCACGGTCAGGACGATGCCGACCACCGCGGGCAGGTGCCAGCCAAAGTGGTGCACGTTCGACCCGAAGACCGCGTTGATCAGATGCGAGAAGGGCACCCGCCCCTCCATGATCCCCACAAGGGTCATCGCCGCAAACAGCGCCATAACGCCCTGAGCATAGTTGAAGATGCCGGAGGCCTTGTAGATCAGAACGAAGCCCAGGGCGACGAGGGCATAAAGCACCCCGGCCATCAGGCCGTTCAGAAAGACTTCCATCCCGAATAGAAGCTGGTCTGGCACTTCTATCTCCTCCCTTTGATCCCCGGGGTGCCGGTCTCCTCCACCGGTGCCCCACGACGCCTGTCGCGCCCTTTGTTTGGTGCCGTCACGGGACGGCGGGAGGGGCGATGCCGCAGGCGAGCGCCTGCCGACGTGCCCCCCGAAATGCGCCGGGCCCTAGTCGTGGGCCACACCGAGGTAGGCGTCGATCACGTCCTGGGTGTTGCGCACCGCGTCCGGTGTGCCGTCCCCGATCTTCTTGCCGTAATCCATCACGACCACACGGTCGCTCAGGTCCATCACCACGCCCATGTCATGTTCGATCAGGGCGATGGTGGTGCCGAATTCGTCGTTCACATCCAGGATGAACCGGGACATGTCCTCTTTCTCTTCGACGTTCATGCCGGCCATGGGTTCGTCCAGCAGCAGAAGCGACGGTTCCGCCGCCAGCGCCCGTGCCAGTTCGACCCGCTTCTTCAGGCCATAGGGCAGACGCGCGACCGGGGTCTTGCGGATGTTCTGGATTTCGAGAAAGTCGATGACCCTCTCGACCACTTCGCGGTTCTCGACCTCTTCACGCTCGGCCTTGCCCTTCCACAGCGCCTGGGCGGCCATGCCCGTCTTCATGTGGTTCAGGCGGCCGGTCATGACGTTGTCCAGCACCGTCATGCCTTCGAACAATGCGATGTTCTGGAAGGTCCGGGCGATGCCCTGGCGCGCGACCTCATAGGGGCGCATCTGCGGGCGCTTCTTGCCGTGGTACAGAACCTCGCCTTCCTGCGGCACGTAAAAGCCCGAGATGACGTTCAGCATCGAGGACTTGCCAGCCCCGTTCGGGCCGATGATCGCGCGGATTTCGCCTTCACGGATGTCGAAGGAAATATCCTTGATCGCCACCACGCCACCGAAGCGCAGCGTGATATTCTTCATTTCCATCAGCGTGTTACCGATGGTCCGCCCGTCAGCGGTTTCGTAGGGTTCGTACTGCATCATGGTCATTCTGCGGCCACCTGTGCCTGGCCCGCGGCGTCCACGACCTTGGCGTCGCGAATTTCCAGCGTGGCTTTGATCGAGCCTTTGCGACCGTCTTCGTAGGTCACTTCGGTCTCGGTGTATTGCTCGGTCTTGCCGCTGTAGAGCGCATCGATCAGATCGGCGAACTTCTCTTCCACGATGCGGCGGCGCACCTTGCGGGTCCGGGTCATTTCGCCGTCATCGGCATCCAGTTCCTTGTGCAGGACAAGGAAACGATGCACCTGGCAGCCCGACAGCATCGGGTCTTGTGCGACCGATTTGTTGACCTCTTCGACATGCGCCTGGATCGTGTCCAGAACCTGCTTGTGCCCGGCCAGTTCCTGGTAGGAGGCATAGGCGATGTTGTTGCGCTCGGCCCAGTTGCCGACGGCGGCAAGGTCGATGTTGATGAACGCGGTGCACATGTCACGCTCGTTCCCGAAGACCACGGCTTCCAGGATGTTCGGGTAGAACTTGAGCTTGTTTTCCACGTATTTCGGCGCGAACAGGCGGCCATCGGCCATCTTGCCCACATCCTTGGCGCGGTCGATGATCCGCAGGTGGCCGGTGGCTTCCTCGATGAAGCCGGCATCCCCGGTGGCGACCCAGCCTTCAGGGTCCTTGGTGTCAGCGGTGCTTTCGGGGTTCTTGTAGTATTCCACGAAAGTGCCCGGGCTGCGGTAGTAGATCTCGCCGCTGTCGCCGATCTTGATCTCGACGCCGGGGCTGGGAACACCCACGGTATCGGCGCGCACCTCACCATCGGGCTGCTGCGTGATGAACACGGTCGCTTCCGTCTGTCCGTAGAGCTGTTTGAGGTTGATGCCGAGCGAGCGGTAGAATTCGAAGATCTCCGGCCCGATCGCTTCGCCCGCCGTGTAGCCCACGCGCACGCGGGTAAAGCCGAGCGTGTTCTTGAGCGGGCCGTAGATCAGCTTGTCGCCGATCCAGTATTTCAGCTTGTCGCCGAAGCTGACCGGCTTGCCATCCAGAAGCGCGGGGCCGACCTTCTTGGCGTGCTCCATGTATTTCTTGAACATGCGCTGCTTGAAGGGGCTCGCATCTTCCATGCGGATCATGACCGTGGTCAGCGTCGTCTCGAAGACGCGCGGCGGCGCGAAGAAGTAGGTCGGCCCGATCTCACGCAGGTCGGTCATCATCGTTTCCGGCGATTCCGGGCAGTTGGTGCAGAAGCCCGCCCAGTAGGCCTGGCCAATCGAGAAGATGAAGTCGCCCACCCAGGCCATCGGCAGGTAGGCGAGGATTTCATCGGAGGGGCGCAGGTGGTCGAACTCCGACGATGCCTTTGCGGTCTCGATCACGTTTCGGTTGGACAGGACCACGCCCTTGGACTTGCCGGTCGTGCCCGAGGTGTAGAGCATCACGCAGGTGTCGTCGTAACCGATCGACGCCTCGCGGTCGGCCTGTTCCTTTTCGAACCGCTCATGCGCGGCGCGACCCTCGGCCTGGATATCGGCCAGCGAGTGCAGCTTGGTGTGGTCGTATTTCCGCAGACCGCGCGCATCCTGGTAGATGATATGCGCAATGTGGTGATCCTTGCCCTGCGCATCGAGGATGCCCTGCACTTCGATCACCTTGTCGACCTGTTCCTGGTCGCCACAGACGGCAAACTTCGCGCCGGAATGTTCCAGCGCATAGGCCATCTCTTCGGCGACAGCGTCCTGGTAGAGCGGCACCGGGATCGCGCCGACCTTCATCGCGGCGACCATCGACCAGTACATCGCCGGGCGGTTGCGCCCGATGATGGCAACATGGTCTCCTTTTTCGACGCCAAGCGCCAGGAACCCGTAGGCAATGGCCTGGATTTCCTCGGCCGTCTCGGCCCAGCTCCAGGTTTGCCAAATTCCGAATTCCTTTTCCCGGTAGGCGGGTTTGCTTCCGAATTGGGCTACGTTCCGTGCAAGCAATGCAGGCACGGATTCGGGCACGCCCGAAACCGCTGTCATCTCAGCCAATATCTGTCCTCCCTTCGCCGGGGTGCCCGGCGCCGACGCAGCCTTGGGGCAGGTGCGAATCCACCCCTCGGCAGTGTTGGGCCAATCGTTGATCGGGAATTTTTACCTGACTTTTACCCAATCCTAACGAATTGTAACAACCGCGCCCGCAGGACTTGGCCCCGTCCGGCCAAGCGTGTAGCGGAAACGGTGGAGGAGATTTCATGGCACGCGCAGACGCCACATCGCAGATGACCCGCGCCGGGCTGAACCTGATCCAGCAGGCCCTGTCGATCTATGACCGCGACCTGCGTCTTGCCGTGTGTAATAGGCCTTTCCAGACCATGTTCGGCCTGCCCGAGCGGTTGGTTACACCGGGGGCCTCCTTCGAGGACACGATCCGCTTCCTGGTCGAAAGCGGCGAATATGGCGAGGTCGATGATCTCGATTCCTTCGTGGCCGCCCGCGTGGAACAAGCCTGCGCCTTCGTGCCGCACTACATGGAACGCCGCCGTGCCAATGGCCGGATGATCAGCGTGGAAGGCAGTCCCCTGCCCGAAGGGGGATGGGTGACGGTCTATACCGACATTACCGCGATCAAGAGCCAGGAATCGCTCTTGAGGGCGCGCTCGGAGGAACTGTCGGACCAGCTGCTGACCCGCGCCGAGGAGCTGGCGCGCACCAACCGCCAGCTGGAATCCACCATCGCGCAGTTGGAGGAAACCAAGCGCGGCCTGGCCGAGATGGAGGCGCGCACCCGTCTGACCACGGAAATGACCCCGGCTCATATCGGTCACGTGGATACCGATGGAGTCTATACCTTTACAAACCGCCGCCTGTCCTCGGTCTTGCCCGGGCGCAGCAACGAGATCGTCGGCCTGCCCTTCGAAAAGGCGCTCGGGGTTGGCACGGCCAAGCGGCTGCGGCCCAACCTCCAGCGGGCGCTGGAAGGGGAATCGAGCGTGCTCGAATTCACCGACGAGGATACCGGCCGCCGGATCCGGACCGCCTTCACGCCGGACCGGGTCGGTGAAGAAGGCCCCATCAACGGCGTCTACCTGCTGTCCACCGACGTGACCGAGGAAGCGCAGTCGCGCGCGGTGCTGACCCAGACCCACAAGCGCGAGCTGGCCGCGCAGCTGACCAGCGGCCTGGCGCATGACTTCTCGAACCTGCTGACCATCATCCTCGGGTTGCAAAGCCGAATCAAGAAGATGGGCCTGCCGCCCCAGGCCCTGGAACTGACCGAAGCCACCACCGCTGCAGCACGACGCGGCGGGACGCTTCTGGAACGGATCGCCAAGATTTCCGGCCCCCGGGAACTGCATCCGGTGCCCGTCGACATGCGACGCTTCTTCGAAACCTTCGAGGCGCTGGCACGGGCCCCACTTCCCGACAATATCGCGCTGTCCATCACCCAAAGCGTGCCGGACCAGTTGCTGTTACTGGACGAGGGCTCGATGCAGGACAGCCTGCTGAACCTCGTGCTCAATGCCCGCGACGCGATCGGCCCCGAAGGCGGCGAAATCCGCATCCGCGCCCAGAAGGTGCGCGATACCTGGCTGGATATCGTCGTCGAGGATACGGGGCCGGGCTTCACCAAGGAGGCGCTGGACTTCGCGCTCGACCCGTTCTTCACCACCAAGGGGCAGGCAGGGTCGGGGCTGGGGCTTTCCATGGTGTTCGACATCGCCAAGCTTTCTGGTGGCAACGTGAAGCTGGAGAACCATCGCGAGGGCGCGCGTGTGACTTACCGCCTGCCCCTGCGCCCGGTGCCCGCCGCCGCCGCCAAGCCGATGCTGGTGCTCCTGGTCGAGGACATGCCCGACCTGCGCGTATCGGTGCGCGAAATGCTGACCGACATGGGCCACCAGGTGATCGAGGCCGCGACCTTCGCAGAGGCTGACACGCTGGCCGACCTGCCCGCGATCGAGGTGGTATTGTCCGATATCAAGCTGTCCGGCCACACCACAGGCGTTGATTTGCTGGCGCGCATCGCGGCCCGCCGGCCCGAGCTCAAGCTTGCCCTCATGACCTCTCTGCCCGAAGCCCACCCGCTGCGCCAACGCGGCGCCGCCTGCTGGCCGGTCCTGTCCAAGCCCTTTGACAGTGCCCGCCTGCATGCCATCCTGATCCGAGAGGACGCCGCATGACCGACCAGCCGCTCGTCGCCATTCTCGATGACGAACCCCAGATCCGCGTGATGCTGTCAGAAGCGCTTACCGAGGCAGGCTTTCGCACCGCCGCCTATTCCCGCGCGACCGAGTTTGAAGCCGCGCTACGCAAGACCACGCCCGATGTCTGCCTCGTGGACCTTGGCCTGCCCGACAGGGACGGGCTGGCCGTGGTCCATCGGCTGGCGCTGGAATCGGGCGCGTCGATCATCATCATCTCGGGCCGCGCGCAGGTGCAGGACCGGGTGACCGGGCTGGAACTGGGCGCTGACGACTACATCATCAAACCCTTCGACCCGGCCGAGGTGGTGGCCCGTGTGCGCGTGCGTCTGCGCGATGCCAAGACCCGAACCGCACAATCCGAAACGGCGCGTTTCGAAGGCTGGACGGCCTATTTCGACCGCTATGTCCTGATCGAGGACAGCGGCGAAGAGGTCAGTTTTTCCCATGCCGAAGGCGAGGTGCTGCGGCTCTTCCTCGAAAGCCCGAAGCGCCTGATCAGCCGCCAGCAGATGCAGGAAGCCCTGGGCGGCGCCGCGGGCGAAAGCTTCGACCGGGCGATGGACGTGCGCATTTCGCGCCTGCGCACGAAACTGAAGGAAGACCCGAAGAACCCGCGCCTGATCAAGACGATCTACGGCGCGGGATACATCTTCCTAGGCGATGTGAAATGGGACTAGGCGGATAGGCCAATCGGCGCACAGGCAACAGTAGTCTCCCTGCCGAAGAGCCACAGATTTGGTGTTCTTTTACAAGATGTGGTAGAGTGACCCCACCACTGAACTAGGCAAGGGGGTCTAAACCCATGACCAACCTGGAGTTCTACACCGCGCTAAGCGCGCTTTGGATCGGGCTATGTTGGGCGCCTTATATCCTCGACAGGGTGGCCGTACGCGGCCTGATGGGCGCGCTGGATAACTGGCGCTCGGACGCAACACCGCAATCGGATTGGGCACAGCGGACGATCCGGGCCCACACCGTCGCCGTCGAGTCCTTCGTGGCCTTCGCGCCCCTGGCGATCCTGGCGATGATCCGCATACCCGACGACGCCTATCCCGGCGTTCTGGCCACCAGCTACTTCATCGGCCTTGTCGTGCACTACTTCGTCTATGCGCTCGGGATCATCGTGCTGCGCACGCTGGCTTTCGTCGTCATGGCGCTATCGACAGTGGGGCTGGCGCTGCGGGTGTTCGGGGTGATCTGAAACGTTCAGGCAGGCGCAAGCGCAGCCGCCGCACGGGCCAGCACCTCAAGCCCTGTCACCAGGTCCGCCTCGGCGGTGTCCTCTGCGAAGTCATGGCTGATGCCACCGATGGAGGGCACGAAGAGCATGCCCACGGGCATCAGCCGCGACAGGTTCGAGGCGTCATGCAAAGCTCCCGACGGCATCGAGCGCCACTTGCCCGGCGCCACCTGCCCTGCGGCCTTGGCCAGCGCTGACTGAAGGACTGCATCCATCGGCACCGGGGCCAGGTCATGGCGCAACCGGTCGGTGGTCACACTCAGACCGGTGCCGTTTTCGACCTCCAGCAGGACCGAGTCGATCACCCTTTCCATCCGGTCCAGCCGGTCGGCATCGCCGTCGCGCCACTGGATCGTGAACACGGCCTTGCCGGGCACGATCGACGAGGCATTGGGCGACAGGCGCATATGCCCGATGGTCCATACCGTTTGCGGTGTCACCAGGTTGCGGAAGCGGTCATTGAGCATGGTTGCGATTCGAACAGCGCCCTGGAAAGCGTCGCGGCGCATGGCCATCGGGGTGGTGCCTGCGTGGTTCTGCTGTCCGCGCACCGTCACCTGCAATTGCCTCAGGCCAACGATCGAGGTCACGACGCCAACCGACTCACCTGCCTTGTCCAGCACGGGACCCTGCTCGATGTGGCATTCCAGGAAGCCCGTGAAGCGGGCGTGCTCGACGAAGCCGGGTTGGGCCAGGTGGGCAATCGCCTTGCGGGCCTCGGCAAAGCTCTGCCCGTCGTTCGCGTGGAAACCGTCAGCCTCGTCCAGGGTGGTGGCACCGGTCCAGATGTCGCTGCCCGTCAGCGCCCCATAGCGCCCTTCCTCGTCCTGGAAACTGACGCAGGAGATGGCGGGGCCGCCTGCCTCGCGCGCGGCGCGGGCGATCTCCAGCCCCATGACGACGCCGAGCGCCCCGTCGAGCCAGCCCCCTTCGGGCTGGCTGTCGGAGTGCGACCCGATCAGCAGGGAGCGCTCCCCCGCAAGGCCGAACAGGTTGCCGGCAGGGTCCATGTGCGGCTGCAACCCTGCCGCCTCCATCCGCTCGGCCAACCAGCCGCGTGCTGCCACATCCGCCTCGGAAAAGGCGGGGCGCACGACACCGGTGCCGCTGGCGCCGAAACTTCGCAGCTTGTGAAGATCGGACAGAAAGCGCTTGGGATCGATAGGCAATGTCAATGTGTTCATGCCCCATTCCTAGCCCGTTTCATGCTATGGTCCAGTCATGGATCCTGTAACGCTTGCATTTTATGCCGTCGTCTGTGGCCTTTTGGGCCTCGCCGGTCCGTCGCTCGGACAGCCCACCACCCGGCTCGGGGTCGGGGCGCTGGTCGGTATCTTGGCGGCGGGCTCATTGCCGTTTCTGCGCGGTGCGCTCGGTCTCTGAGACGCTTCGCCCCTTTTCTCTTGCGCCGCAACCGCCTAAGGCGGAAGCGGAAGGCGCGAGGAAATCCACATGTCCCACATCACGCTCGTGCGCCACGGCCAGGCCAATACCGAGGCGCGCGATGAAACAAGCTATGATCGGCTGAGCGACCTGGGCACGCAGCAAGCCCGGTGGCTGGGAGAACACATCGCCCGGTCTGGCGAACATTTCCCCCGGCTCTATTGCGGAAGCCTGACCCGCCAGCGCCAGACCGCGGCTGCCATCTCGCTTGCCAACCATGCCGATCCAGTGATCGACCCGCGCTTCGATGAAATGGAGTTCTTCACCCTGGCCGCGCTCTATCGCGACCAGCACAACGTGCCGATCCCGGAGGACCGCGAGGATTTCGCGGATCACCTGCCGCGCCTCTTCGCAGCCTGGCAGGCTGGCGAGATCGAGGGCCCGCCGGAAAGCTTCGACAGGTTCGAGACCCGCGTGCGCGACGGGATCGAGGACATCGGCAAGGGTGACGGGCGCGCGATGGTGGTGACCTCTGCCGGGGTCATTGGCATGGCGATGCGCCTGACCCTCGGGCTGGACCTGATCGGCTTCGCGCGGGCCTGCCTTGCGGTGGAAAACACGTCGCTCAGCCGCTGGCTGCCGCTGCGCGGATCGCTCGCGCTGACACAGTTCAACGCGCTGCCCCATCTGGAAGACGCAGAGCGCCAGTTCGCGCGCACCCATCTGTGAGGAAAGGAACCGTCATGACACATCTGTGGGTCCGGGCCGAACAGCGCCCGAACGAGGAACGCGCCGGGGTGACGGCAGAGGGTGTGAAAGCCCTGATCGCATCAGGCATCCGCGTGACGGTCGAAGAAAGCTCGGCCCGCGCCGCCGGCCTGACGGGCTACGCAGACGCCGGGGCCGAGATCGCGCCGGAAAACAGCTGGCCCGGCGCGCCAGCCGACGCGATCATCTTCGGGCTCAAGGAACTGCCCGAGGATGGCACGCCCCTGCCGCATCGCCACATCATGTTCGGCCATGCCTTCAAGGGGCAGTTTTCGGGCCGCAAGCTGCTGGACCGTTTCAAGGCGGGCGGCGGCACGCTCTACGATCTGGAATACCTCGTGGACGAAGCCGGCCGCCGCGTCGCCGCCTTCGGATACTGGGCGGGCTTCGCGGGCGCTGCCGTGTCGCTGAAGGCCTGGATCGCGCAGCAAACGGGCAGCATCTGCCCACCCGTCGGTGCCTATCCCGGCAAGGACGCTCTGCTGGCTGACCTGGCAGAAGGGTTGGCAGGCCTGACCCCGCCACGCGCCATCGTGATCGGCGCGCTTGGTCGCGTCGGCACCGGCGCGGCGGACCTTTGCGAAGCCATGGGCATGCGCGTGACCAAGTGGGACATGGCCGAAACCGTCAGCGGCGGGCCATTCCCCGAAATCCTTGACCATGACATCTTCCTCAACTGCATCTTCGCCCGTCCGGGCACACCGGTATTCGTGCCACGCGCAGCGCTGGACCAGCCGCGCGCCCTGACCGTGATCGGCGACGTGGCCTGCGACCCCGACAGCGACTACAACCCCGTGCCGATCTACGACCGCGCAACCACCTGGGATGCGCCCGTTCTGCGCGTCCATGACGCGCCCCCGATGGACGTTATGGCCATCGACAACCTGCCCTCGATGTTGCCCGTCGAGTCCTCCCAGGACTACGCCGCGCAGCTTCTGCCCTCGCTTTTGACGCTCACCGATCTGGACAGCGGGGTCTGGGCGCGGGCAAAAGCCGAGTTTGACAAACACGTGGGCTAATCACCCAGACAAGGAGAGCCGTAACATGACGATCCATTGGTGCGGAACCGGCCTGTCGGCCATCCCCGGCCTGCGCAGGCTGATCGAAGCAGGCCAGCCCGTGGTGGTGTGGAACCGGACGGTCGAGAAGGCTCAGGAAGCCGTGGGCGACCTGACCAAGGACATCCGGGCCTTTGACCTCGACGCGATCGGCGCGGCCCTGCAACCCGGCGACGTGGCCGTGTCGATGCTGCCCGGCGACTGGCACGTGCCGCTGGCGGAGCTGTGCATTTCCAAGGGCGCGCATTTTGTCTCGTCCTCTTACATCGCGCCGGAGATGCGGGCGCTGGATGCCAAGGCAAAAGAGGCTGGTCTGGCTCTGGTCAACGAAGTGGGTCTCGATCCCGGCATCGACCACCTGATGGCCCATGCGCTGGTGGCAGATTACCGAGCGTCGGACGCATTCAACCCGGCCAACACCCATAGCTTTATCAGCTATTGCGGCGGCATTCCCAAGATCCCCAACCCGTTCCGCTACAAGTTCAGCTGGTCCCCGCTTGGCGTGCTGAAGGCGCTGCGCTCGCCGTCGAAATCGCTTGCTGGCGGGGCCGAGAAGATCGTCACCCGCCCCTGGGACGCGATTTCCAGCTACGAGGCCCCGCTGCCCACGCCGGAAGCGTTCGAGGTTTATCCCAACCGCGATTCCCTGCCCTTCATGGCGGAGTATGGATTCGGCCCTGACTGGGCTGTCGATACCTTCGTGCGCGGCACCCTGCGGCTGAACGGCTGGAAGGACGCCTGGACCCCGGTCTTCCGCGAGATCGAAACGCTGACCGGACCCCAGGGCGATGCCCGGCTGAAAGAGATGTCCGACCAGTTCTGGGCCGAGAACGCCTATGACGAGGGCGAGCCGGACCGCGTGGTTCTCTGCGTGTCCCTGAAGGCCGAGAAAGACGGGCAGACCGTCTGGCACAAGACCTATGCCATGGATGCCTGGGGCGATGACCATGGAACCGCAATGGCGCGGCTGGTGTCGGTGCCGGTGTCGCTGGCGGTTGAGGCCGTATTGGCGGGCCGCATCCGGGCGGGCGTCAGCGCCGCGCCTTCGGAGCTTGTGCTGGTGCGGGAATGGATGGGGGTGGTCGCCGATCTGGCGCAGCACCTGGCCATTGTCGATCACGGATAAGCGGGGGGCCTTCGGGCCCCCTCCTTCTTACAGCAAGTCGTCCTCTGCCTCTGACGGATCGACGCCGAGCGCCTCCAGCCCGGCCTCCAGGTGGTCCGACAGATGCGGGGTGCCGATGAGATAATCAGCCGTCGGCGTTGTGGCTTCAGCCCGCGCGGTGGCCAGCGCTTCCGCGAAATCTTCTGCCTCGAAACTGCCGCGCCCGATCCACATGATCGCGACGACCTCAGCCTGCTCGTCTTCGTTCAGGGTTTCGAGGAATCCGCGCAATTCGCCTTCGGCACGATCAAGCTCGTGCCCCATCAGGATGATCTGCGCCACCTTGTGGGTCGAAATGGCCAGCATGTCGGATCCTCCGATCTTGTCGTTCCAGATTCGTTGGGGCGATCTGCCCGCATCAATCCTGCGCGGGTTTCGACAAGGAGGCAATGGGAGGCACGGGCAGTTCCACCGAACAGCGGTGACAGGTCGCGCACATGCCTGCCCCGATCCTTACCGGGGCAGGAAGAGATGTCAGCCCAAGGCGCGATTGTAGATGGTCCGGTCCCGCATCTGCTGCGCACCGCCAAGAAGAGACCAGATCCGGAACATGGTCTGGGCGTCGCTGCGGCCGCCGATTTCCTCAGGATGTGTTTCCTTGAGCTTGAGAACCCGGATGTCGGGGCTTGCTTGCTTGATCATGACGTTCACCTGTTGGTTCACGCCCCCACGGTCAGACGAGCTTGGCGCCCACTGGTTACCTCTGGCTTAACGCGCTTGCGCTAAATAGGTTGTATTGGACTGATCCAAAGAAGCCCGGGCTCATGGACCGAACCATCCTGATCCTACTCGTTCTGCAAGGCGTGGCCTTTCTGCTCTGGGCGGGCCTGTCCTTCCGCGCGCTGTTCCAGATTCGCGCGCTGGCGGCAGGACGCACGGGCGATGTGTTTCCGGGACCAGTGTCCTTCCTGTCGGCGGCAGGTCTGTGGCCGCGCGACCCCGCGCATCGTGATGCTCGGTTGCTATGGGTGATCTGCCTTCTGGGCATCATGGCTCCGTCTCTCTGGCTGGCCCTCCGGGCCCCGATTGCCGAATGACCCTTTCCCTGGTGCCCGCAACCACCTAGATCGTCCCCATGCAACCCTTGGACTATCGCCCCCCGCAGGACCCGCTGGACATCCTGCACCACGATCACGAGATCCTGCTGGTGAACAAGCCAAGCGGGCTCTTGTCGGTGCCCGGCAAGGGGGATCACCTGTCGGACTGCCTGATAGCCCGTGTACAGGAAGCCTTCCCCGAGG
>NZ_CAXREX010000235.1:0-2203 GCF_964229645.1 Nioella sp.
TTTCTCGAACGCGAAGCGCGGGATCTTGGTGACGACATAGTCGATGGTCGGCTCGAAGCTGGCGGGCGTGACCTTGGTGATGTCGTTGTCCAGCTCGTCCAGCGTATAGCCCACGGCCAGTTTCGCGGCGATCTTGGCGATCGGGAAGCCGGTGGCCTTCGACGCCAGCGCCGAGGAGCGCGAGACGCGGGGGTTCATCTCGATCACGACCATGCGGCCGTCTTGGGGGTTCACCGCCCATTGCACGTTCGAGCCGCCGGTTTCGACGCCGATTTCGCGCAGAACCGCGATCGAGGCCGAGCGCATCGCCTGATATTCTTTGTCCGTCAGGGTCAGGGCCGGGGCCACGGTGATGGAATCACCCGTGTGCACGCCCATGGGGTCCACGTTTTCAATGGAACAGACGATGATGGCGTTGTCGGCGCGGTCGCGCACGACTTCCATTTCGTATTCCTTCCAGCCGAGCAGGGATTCATCGACAAGGATCTGGCCGACCGGAGAGGCCTCCATCCCGGAACGGCAGTAGTATTCGTAATCGTCGCGGTTGTAGGCGACGCCGCCGCCGGTGCCACCCAGGGTAAAGGCGGGGCGGATGATCGCGGGCAGGCCGATGTCTTCCAGCGCGGCCATCGCTTCGGACAGGCCGGCGGCGATGTCGAACTTGCCGTCCTTCTTGGGGGCGGTGACGATGGTGGCCTTGGGGTTTTCCAGGCCGATGCGATCCATCGCTTCGCGGAACAGTTTGCGATCTTCCGCCATTTCAATGGCTTCGCGCTTGGCCCCGATCATCTCGACGCCGAATTTCTTCAGCACGCCCATCTCTTCCAGCGCAAGAGAGGTGTTCAGGCCGGTCTGGCCGCCCATGGTCGGCAGCAGCGCGTCGGGGCGTTCTTTTTCGATGATCTTGGCGACGACCTCGGGGGTGATCGGTTCGATATAGGTCGCATCCGCCAGGCCGGGGTCGGTCATGATCGTGGCGGGGTTCGAGTTCACCAGGATGACGCGGTAGCCTTCCTCGCGCAGGGCCTTGCAGGCCTGGGCACCGGAATAGTCGAATTCGCAGGCCTGGCCGATCACGATGGGGCCTGCCCCGATGATCATGATGGACGAGATATCTGTTCTTTTCGGCATGGTCATCCCCGGGTCAGCGCAAATTGTTGCGCGTTATAGCCATGAAGCGACCCGGCGCAAGGGGCTGCGACCCGGATCGCACGGAAAGGCGGCGTTTCGATCGGATAGGGCGAATCAGCGCCTTGTATCTCGGAACGAGGTGATTAGAATAAGGCACAACGCAAGGGGGCGGTACGGGTGACGTGCCGCCTTTGGTTCTAAGTGGCCCCGGGGGCTGCGCAGAGTGAAAAGGAAGGCGTCCATGTCCTGGACCGATGAACGTGTCGAGCTGCTGAAGAAGATGTGGACCGAAGGCCAGTCCGCCAGCCAGATCGCGAAAGAGCTGGGCGGGGTGACCCGCAACGCCGTGATCGGCAAGGTGCACCGCCTGGGCCTGTCCAACCGCTCGGGCGGGGGCAGCGCCAGCGCCGCCCCGGCTGCCGCCGCCAAGCCCGAGGCCAAGCCCAAGCCCGCCGCCAAGCCCGCAGCGGCCCCGGCCCCCGCGCCGGAGCCCGAGGTCGAAGAAGACGATGACGAGCCGCGCACCACCTCGGCCGCGCCGCAGGGTGTGCCGTCGCGCAAGGCCATCGTGCCCGCCGGTCAGCCGCTGCCGCCGCAGCCCTCGGCCAACGAGATCAGCCCCGAGGCCCTGGCCAAGGTGAACGCGGTCGAGAAGAAGGCGAAGAAGCTGTCGCTGATGGAGCTGACCGAGCGGACCTGCAAATGGCCCGTCGGCGACCCGGCGACCGAGAAGTTCTGGTTCTGCGGTCTGCCGGTGCAGCAGGGCAAGCCCTACTGCGAGGCGCATGTGGGTGTGGCCTTCCAGCCGATGTCCTCGCGCCGTGCTCGCCGCCGCTGATCGGGCTGTCCCGATGTGAGGGTGCTGCGCGACGGTCCTGAGGGGCGGCGCGGGCGGAAAGGGGGAAGGGGGCTGTCTGCCCCCTCCGCCGCAAATGCCGGGGCATTTGCGCCTACCCCCGAGGATATTTTCGAAAACCAAAGAGATATGTCCGTCAGGCGCAGGTTAGGCGTTGTGCAGACCGGGTCTGAGGGCTGGCCAGAGCGTGGGTCGGTGCGCCGTTTCCTCAGGCAG
>NZ_CAXREX010000236.1:0-30197 GCF_964229645.1 Nioella sp.
ATCGAGAACACCATGCCAAGGGTCGAAGCCCAGTCAGGCAGCGCGGTGTAGTGCAGGTGGTGGGGACCCGCCCAGATGTAGATGAAGATCAGGGCCCAGAAGTGGATGATCGACAGTTTGTAGCTGTAGACGGGACGCTCGGCCTGTTTGGGGATGAAGTAGTACATCATGCCCAGGAAGCCCGCAGTCAGGAAGAAGCCCACGGCGTTGTGGCCATACCACCACTGGGTCATTGCATCCTGCACACCGGCCATCAGCGACACCGAGCGGGAGCCGAAGAACGACACCGGCACGGCGAGGTTGTTGACCACGTGCAGCATGGCGACCGTGACGATGAACGACAGCAGGAACCAGTTGGCAACGTAGATATGCGGCTCTTTCCGCTTCAGCAGGGTGCCCACGAACATCAGCAGGTAGGCGACCCAGACGATGGTCAGCCAAAGGTCGATATACCATTCGGGTTCCGCATATTCGCGGCCCTGCGAGCCACCCAGAACGTAGGAACTCGCGGCGAGCAGAATGAAGAACTGGTAGCCCCAGAAGACGAACCAAGCCAGGTTGCCGCCCCACATGCGCGCAGCGGTGGTCCGCTGAACGATATACATGGACGATGCGATGAGCCCGGTGCCACCGAAGGCGAAGATCACCGCCGACGTGTGCAGCGGCCGCAGACGACCGAAGTTCAGGTAGCCCTGGGCCCAATCGAAGTTGAGCTGCGGGTAGGCCAGCTGGAAGGCGATGATGACACCCACCAGGAAGCCCACGACGCCCCAGACGGCCGTCATGATGACACCGGCGCGAACCGGGCCATCCAGATATTGTGTTTCCAGCACCTCGGCAGGAACCGGTTCATCCGTGCGGCGCAGCTGCCACAGGAAAAGACCTGCCGCTGTCACCATGACCAGGATCATGTGGATCATAAAGATCATGTCCCGGGCGTAACTGGCCGCGATGGCGGCCAGCACCGCCACGAGACCAAGGATCAGTAGCTTCAAGTAATCAAGCATCGATCGTCCCTTCGTCGTGCCCCGGTAGCGACTCATCGAGCCATCCGGAGCTGTTCCATCTGCCTCCCAATCGCGCAGGTGCAGCAAAGGGGCCTTGATCCATGTCAAGTTGGGCAGATGTTCCTGTTGATGCAGGTCAATGTGTCCCGCAGGCACCAAGATTATCGATGGAGTCAATCATCCATGGAGGACCACAGGAATGGCCTACAAGAGCGTATTCACGGCGATCACAGACCTGGCCGATGTCGGACCGGTGCTGGAGGCCGCGCTGCCTTTCGTCTCGGCTGAAGGCGCACATATCGATGTTCTGTGTCTCGGGATCGACCGCACGCAGACCGGATACTATTTTGCCGGCGCAACCGCGCTGATGCACGAAGAAACCCTGATGCACGCCCAGAACGAGGCACGCGCCATTGAACAGGCCGTGCGCGACATCCTGGGCAAGAGCGACGTGAGCTGGGGTGTCGAGGCGGTCGTGGCCCAAACCGCCACCGTCGCTGGTCTCGTTGCCAAGCGCTCTCGCTTTGCGGACCTCGTGATGCTGCCCAAACCCTATGGCGAAAGCCGCACCATGGATGCGCCCGTGGTCGTGGAAGCGGCCATGTTCCAGGGTCAGTCCCCGGTCATGGTGCTGCCGGACAGCAAGCCTGCAACTTCGAGGCCCACTCGTGCTGTCGTGGCCTGGAACGAAAGCGCAGAGGCCATGAACGCGGTGCGCCGGGCGCTGCCGCTGCTTGTGGCCGCGGACGAGGTCGAGATCCTGATCATCGACCCGCAGCGGCATGGCAACGAGACATCGGACCCGGGCGCGGAACTGTCCAAGATGCTCACCCGCCACGGTGCCAAGGTCGATGTCGCGATCGTGCCGCGCACCCTGCCCCGCGTATCGGACGTGATCCTGCGTTACGTCGCGGACAAGGATGCCGACTTGCTGGTGATGGGCGCATATGGCCATTCGCGGTTCCGCGAAGCGATCCTGGGCGGGGCAACCCGCAACCTCCTGGAGATGGCCGAAGTCCCCGTTCTGATGGCACACTAAGCGCAGAACCGAAGAGACCCGAAAAAGGGGTGCCGGAAGGCGCCCCTTTTTCCATTTTATTTCAGAATACTAGCTTGCCCGTCCACATGAAGGGTAAGGTGCCGCTTGATTAAGTGTTATTTATACACTATATTGAGTCGCAGAGCATTTGACCCAACCCATAAGGACCCGAAACCATGTTCTGCACCGGCCATACTCAACAACGCCCTGTTCCCGTCCGCGCCGCTTCTGCCACCACGAATGACCGTCGCGTGCGCAGCGCACAGCCCAAGGCCCCCCGCCACGTCTTCACGGACTGGGCCAGCATCTGAGACTGCGGTTGTCGTGACTATATGAAGACGCCGCCGTCGGCGTCATCCCCGGTTTCATCCATCAGCGCCTCGACATCGGGCACGATGATGTGGCGCTTGCCCTGAAGCTCGATCACCCCGTCCCGCTTCAAGGCAGACATCTGGCGGCTGACCGTTTCCAGCGTCAGCCCAAGGTAATCGGCCATCGCTTCGCGCGTCAGCGGCAGATCGAAGGCCATCGAACTCGCATCCGCACTGTTCTTGAGGGTCGCGTCGCGCCGCGCGATGATCGACAGGAAGCTGGCAATCTTCTCCCGCGCGGTCTTGCGCCCCAGAAGCAGCATCCATTCGCGGGCCGCATCCAGTTCGTCCAAAGTCATTTCCAGCAAACGCTGGCTGATATGCGGTGTTTCTTCGATCAGGCCCTGGAACGGGACCCGCCGGAAGCAGCACAGCATCACATCCGTTGCCGCGGTCACGTCATAAGCCACTGATTCGCGATTCGGACGGCCCAGGAAATCGCTTGGCAGAAGCAGGCCGACCATCTGTCGGCGACCGTCTTCCATGGTCTGAGTCAGCGAAGCCACGCCCTCCACGACGGAGGCCACGAAATCCATCTTGTCGCCGGCCCAGGCAATGGTCTGCCCGGCCTCGAAACGCCTATAATACTTGATCGCGTCAAGCTTTTCGAGCTCGTCTGTCTCGCATCGGGCACACACCGCCCGGTGCCGGATCGGGCAGTCTGCACATGCCATTTCCGGCAGGGCCAAGGATCTGTTGGGCATGGGCGTTCCCTTAAATTCCGATCGTCATGAGATCGTTTGATCTCGATCAAATACATCCTGTTCGTCGCTCCCTAAGGATATTCCAATGGAAAATCTTGCGCAACTTCGTCGCCTCGGTCTCTTCGAGGCAAAAGTTCCGCGCTACACCAGCTATCCGCCCGCCACGAAGTTCTCGAACGACGTGGATTCTGGTGTGTTTGCGGAGTGGATCAGCACGATACCCGCGGGCACGCGGGTGTCTTTGTATATGCACGTGCCGTTCTGTCGCAGATTGTGCTGGTTCTGCGCCTGTCGCACACAAGGTGTGCGAAGTGATGAACCCGTACGCGCTTATGTGGAAACGCTGAAGCAGGAAATCCGGCTTGTCGGCCAGATGCTGCCCGAGGGGGTTGAAGTCGCCCGCCTGCACTGGGGCGGCGGCACGCCCACGCTTTTGGGGGCTGGCATGATCAGCGACCTGGCCGACACGATCCACGGGGCCTTCACCCATAGCGACGATCTCGAGTTCTCGGTCGAGATCGACCCGAACGAGATCGACGGCGACAGGCTGGACGCCCTCGCAGGGGCGGGAATGAACCGCGCGTCGATCGGCGTGCAGGATTTCGATCCCGGCATTCAGAAGATCATCGGCCGCATTCAAAGCTATGATGTCACCCGCGAGGCGGTGGAACAGCTTCGCGCCCGCGGCATCAACTCGCTCAATGCAGATATCCTGTTCGGCCTGCCCGAGCAGACGCAAAAGCGGATCGCCGACAGCGTTCAGATGTTGCTGTCGCTCTCGCCCGACCGGGTTGCACTCTACGGCTATGCGCATGTGCCGTGGATGGCCCGGCGCCAGTCCATGATCCCGACCGACTCCCTGCCCCGCCCCGAAGAGCGCCTGGAACTGTTCGAGACCGCCCGGCGCCTGTTCAAGTGGGACGGCTACCAGGATATCGGCATCGACCATTTCGCCAAGCCCGATGACGGGCTGGCCGTGGCCGCCCGCACCGGGCACCTGCGCCGCAATTTCCAGGGCTACACCGACGACACCTGCGAGGTGCTGATCGGCCTTGGGGCATCGGCGATTTCCAAATTCCCGCAGGGCTTCGCCCAGAATGCATCGGGAACCGCCGATTACCAGAAGGCCGTGCGTGCGGGGCAGCTGTCCACCGGGCGCGGGCATGTCTTCAAGGGTGAAGATCGGCTGCGCGCCCGCCTGATCGAGGCGCTGATGTGCGACTTCCGCATCGACAGCGCGGAAATCCGGGAAAGCTTCGGCGTTTCGGAAAGCAGCCTCGACACGCTTTACAAGGCGGCGGAAGTGGCATTCCCCGCCATGGTGAGCCGCGATGCGGACGGGTTTTCGATCAAGCCCGAGGGGCGGGCCCTGGCGCGCCTGATCGCGCGCAACTTCGACGAATACGAGATGCGCGAAGAGGGCCACAGCTCGGCGATCTGAGCCACGCAATGAACTTCGACAAAGGGCGCCCTTCGGGGCGCCTTTTTCCTCAGCCCGTGCCCTTGGCTTGAAGATCGAAGGCTGCGGCCATCAGCTGCCTGGTATAGTCGGTGCGGGGATTGCCGAAGATCTCGGCATTGGTGCCCGCCTCGACGATGTCACCCTGCTTCATCACGATCACCTTGTGGCTGAGCGCGCGAACCACCTTCAGGTCATGGCTGATAAAGAGATAGGCCAGATCGTGTTTCTTCTGAAGCTTGCGCAGCAGTTCGACGATCTGCACCTGCACCGTCATGTCGAGTGCGCTTGTCGGTTCGTCCAGCACCACGAGACGCGGGTTCAGGATCATTGCCCGCGCAATCGCGATGCGCTGGCGCTGACCGCCGGAAAACTCGTGCGGGTAACGGTGCATCATGGCCGGGTCCAGCCCAACCTCGGTCAGGATATCGGCCACAAGCTGCGTGCGGTCATGGTCCCCGGTGACGCGGTGCACGCTCAGCCCCTCGGCCACGATCTGTTCGACCGTCATGCGTGGAGAAAGCGACCCGTAAGGGTCCTGGAACACCACCTGCATGTCCTTGCGCAGCGGGCGGATCTGAGTAGAGGACAGGCCCTGAAGTTCGCGCCCCTGGAAACTGATCCGGCCTTGCGAGGACAACAGCCGCAGGATGGCCAGCGCCAGCGTTGTCTTGCCCGACCCGGACTCTCCCACCACGCCAAGGGTTTCACCTTGCCGGACGGAAAGCGTCGCCTCATTGACGGCCTTCACATGGCCGACCGTCTTACGCAAAAGCCCGCGCTGAATGGGGAACCACACGCGCAGCGCGTCGGTGCGCACCACCTCTTCGGCGAAGGTGGGCACGGGCTCTGGCTCGCCCTTGGGTTCGGCCGCCAGCAGGGTCTGCGTGTAAGGGTGGCGCGGATTGGCAAAGATCTCGTCCGTGCGGCCCGCCTCGACGATCTCTCCGTTCTGCATGACGCAGACCCGGTCCGCGAAACGGCGCACGATGCCAAGGTCATGGGTGATGAACAGAAGGCTCATCCGCTCGGACGCCTTGAGATCGGCCAGAAGATCGAGGATCTGCGCCTGGATCGTCACGTCGAGCGCGGTCGTCGGTTCGTCGGCCACCAGCAATTCAGGTCGATTGGCCAGGGCCATGGCGATCATCACGCGCTGGCGCTGCCCGCCCGACAACTGGTGCGGATAGGCCTTCAGCCGCGATTCCGCATCGCGAATGCCCACCTTGTCCAAGAGTTCAAGGATACGGTCTCGTGCAGCGGCACCAGTCAGGCCCTGGTGCAGCTGGATGCTTTCGGCCAACTGCTTTTCGATCGTGTGCAGCGGGTTCAGCGATGTCATCGGCTCCTGGAAGATGAAGCTGATGTCATTGCCGCGCACCTTGCGCAGTCCCGCTTCGTCGGCCCCGATCATCTCGGCCCCGTCATACTCCACCGACCCCGTCACCTCGGCACTTGGCGGCAACAGCGCCACGGTCGAGAGCGCGGTGACGGACTTGCCCGACCCCGACTCGCCCACCAGGGCCACGGTTTCGCCCTTGCCCACCTCGAAGCTGACATTCTTCACGGCCCGCGTGGTGGCACCGTCCTGGGTGAAGCTGACGGAAAGATTTCTGACCCGAAGCAAGCTCATTGGAAGGTCTTCCTCGGGTCGAAGGCATCGCGCACGCCTTCGAAGATGAAGACCAGCAGCGAGAGCATGAAGGCGAAGGCGGTGAACGCCGTGAAGCCAAGCCAGGGCGCCTGGAGGTTGTTCTTGGCCTGAAGGGTGAGTTCCCCGAGCGACGGCGCCGAGGAGGGCAGGCCAAAGCCCAGGAAGTCAAGCGCAGCCAGCGACCCGATGGTGCCCGTGACGATGAAGGGCAGCATCGTCAGCGTGGCCACCATCGCATTGGGCAGCACATGGCGGAACATGATGACCCGGTTCGACACGCCAAGCGCCCGGGCGGCGCGGACATATTCGAAATTGCGCGCGCGCAGGAACTCGGCACGCACCACGCCCACGAGGGCCGTCCAGCCAAAGAGCGTCATCAGGAACACCAGGAGCCAGAAATCCATCCGGAAGATCGCGGCCACGATGATGATGATGTAAAGGCTCGGCGTCGCCCCCCAAAGCTCGATCACGCGCTGGAACAGCAGGTCGATCAGACCGCCGAAATAGCCCTGGACGGCCCCGGCCGCGATACCGATGACCGAGGTCAGGAAGGTCACGATCAACGCGAAAGCCACGCTCAGCCGGAAGCCGTAGATCACGCGGGCCAGCACGTCGCGCGCGGTATCGTCGGTGCCAAGCCAGTGCTGCGCATCGGGTGCCGACGGGGCTGAACCGCCGATATCGTTCACGGTGTTGTAGCTGTAGGGGATGGGCGGCCACAGCACCCAGCCCCGCATGTAGCCGGGCGCGGTTTCGGCCAGGCTCCCGTCGCGCGCGGCCTCGATGACGCCTTCGGGGTCGTCCCAGCAATCCTGCACCCCGCCAGAGATGATCAGGCATTGCACCTCGATATCGCGATAGACCGCCTCGGTGCGGAAATCTCCGCCGAAAGTCGTCTCGGGGTAGAAGTTGAAGATGGGGGTATAGATCTCGCCCCGGTAGCGCACCACCAGCGGGCTGTCATTGGCCAGGAACTCCGCAAAGAGCGAGATGAAGAACAGAACCCCGAAAACAACCGCGGACCAATAGGCGCGGCGGTTGGCCTTGAAGTTGCGCCAGCGGCGTTGATTGAGCGGCGAGAGACGGACAAGGGCCATGGCTCAGGTCTCCCGCGTTTCGAAGTCGATGCGGGGATCGATCCAGATATACATCAGGTCCGAGAAGAGCCCCACGACCAACCCGATCAGTCCGAACACGAACAGCGTGCCGAAGATTACCGGGTAGTCGCGGCTCACGGCCGCCTCGAAACCAAGCCGCCCCAGGCCGTCGAGCAAGAAGATCGTTTCGATGATGAGCGAGCCACCGAAGAAAACCGACACGAACACCGCCGGGAAGCCTGCGATCACGATCAGCATGGCATTGCGGAAGACATGTCCATACAGCACGCGCCCCTCGCTTAGCCCCTTTGCCTTCGCGGTCATCACGTATTGCTTCTTGATTTCGTCGAGGAAGCTGTTCTTGGTCAGCAGGGTCAGCGTGGCGAAGGCCGAGATGGTCGAGGCCAGCACCGGCAGCGTGATGTGCCAGAAATAATCCAGCACCTTGCCGATCAGGCTCAGATCTTCCCAATTGTCCGAGGTCAGCCCCCGCAACGGGAACCACTGCCAGTAGGACCCGCCCGCGAACAGAACCAGAAGCAGGATCGCGAACAGGAAGCCGGGGATCGCGTAGGCCACGATGATGACGCCGCTTGTCACCGTGTCGAAGCGGCTGCCATCGCGCACCGCCTTGCGGATGCCGAGCGGGATCGAGACGATATAGGCAATCAGCGTCGACCACAGCCCGAGCGTGATCGACACGGGCATCTTCTCCAAAACCAGGTCAACGACCGAGATCGAGCGGAAATAGCTCTCGCCGAAATCGAAGCGCAGGTAATCCCACATCATCAGGAAGAAGCGTTCGATGGCGGGGATAGGCTCGGCTGTGCAGGCCTCTTCGGACAGGTCCGGTTCGCCCTCGAAGCCTTCGGCGCAGACGATCCGGCTGAAGTGGAACTCCACTTCAAGCTCGGCGATGAAATCCGGCGGCAGGCCACGAGCACCAAGGTAGCTGTCTTCGCCGCCCCCCAAGTCGCCGCCGCCGCTTTCGGCGCCACCGCCAGATATGCCCGCGAACACATCCCCCTCGCCCTCCAGCTCGGCCAGGATCTGATCGATGGGACCGCCCGGAACGAACTGAACGAGTGCGAAGTTGATGACCATGATCCCGACCAGCGTCGGGATCATGAGCAGAAGCCGTCGGAGAATATAGGCGCCCATCTTGGCTTAGAACGCTCCTGCTTCACGAAGGGCGGCTTCCGCCTCGGGGTCGATCCACCAGAAATCGAGGAAGCCGAGCGAATAGGGCGGCAGGTTCTCGGGGTAGCGATACATGTCGTAATAGGCCACCCAGTGGTTCGGGTTGTACCACTGCGGCACGCGGAAGCGTTCCCATCGCAGCACCCGGTCCAGGGCGTGAACGGCAGTGTTCAGGTCCTCTTGCGTTTCCGCATCGACCACCGCCTCGACCAGCACGTCGATGGCCGGATCGGCCACGCCTGCCGGGTTGAAGACCGAGTCATTGGCGGTTGCCGACCCGAAATACTGGCGCAGGCCCGATCCCGGCTCGTAGCTCATCGGGAAATGGTCGGTGATGATGTCGAAGTCGTAGTCGCGTTCGCGCTGCGTGAACTGAGCGTTGTCGATCCGGTTCATGAAGGCGTTGACCCCGATCGCGGTGAGGTTCTCCACGTAGGGATTGATGATCCGGTCAAAGAGCGGCGACGCATTGAGGAACTCGATGTCGAGCGTCTGCCCCGCCTCGTTGCGCAGCATCCCGTCATCGCCCGGTTCCCATCCTGCCTCGGCCAGCAAAGCGGCAGCCTGGCGGGCCCGGCGGCGGTCGAAAGCCCGATCGGGGTTCGACTCGCCAAGCGCATAGGCGTTCTCGGTGAACACTTCGGGGCGCAACTGGTCACGCAGCGGCTCCAGCAATGCCAGCTCCGCCTCGGACGGCAGACCGCTTGCCGCCAGGTGGGTGTTCTCCCAGAACGAGACATTCGTGGTGTAGAGCCCGTGGAACAGGGTCTGGTTGGTCCATTCGAAGTTGAACATCAGCGAGATTGCTTCGCGCACCCGCACGTCCTGGAACTGCGGGCGGCGCAGGTTCATCACGAAGCTCTGGCCCGATGAAATGGTGCCATCGGGGATTTCCTCGCGCACCACGAGCCCCTCTTCGAGACTCGGGAAATCATAGGCGGTCGCCCACTGGTTCGAGCTCGACTCGCTGCGGAACGTGTATTGGCCAGCGGTGAAGCCTTCGAAAGAGGCAATCGCGTCGCCGTAATACTCGATCCGGATGGTGTCGTAGTTGTGCCGCCCCTGGTTGATGGGCAGATCATAGCCCCAGTAATCGGGATTGCGGCGGAAGATCGTGCGCTCGCCCACGTCGATGCGCTCGACGACATAGGGGCCAGAGCCCATCAGCGGCTCAAGGCGGCTGTCTTCGAAAGCGAGTCCCGAAGCGTCGTGGCTGGCCCGGCTGAACACGGGCAGACCGCCTGCGGTGTCGATACGACCCCGGATCGGCGACTCGGGGTTGAAGTCAAAGCGGATGCGCCGATCGTCCAGCGCCTCTGCCCCGGCCAGCGTCAATCCGATGGAAGCCCGGAAGGACGGCAGGCCTTCGTCACGCAGGATCTCGTAGCTGAACAGCACGTCCTCAGCCGTTACCGGGGATCCGTCGGAAAAGCGGGCTTCCTCGCGCAGGGTGAAGATCACGTAGGACCGGTCTTCGGGGAAGGCGATGCTTTCGCACAGCAGGCAGTAGTAGCTGCCCACCTCGTCCGCGGTGCCTTCCAGCAGGGATTCGAAGAAGATCGAGGCCAGCACGGCCGCGCGCCCGTTGCGCGTGTAGGGGTGCATCGAGTCGAACGACCCCGACCAAGCGAAAGAAAACTCGCCGCCACGCGGGGCGTCGGGGTTCACGTAGTCGAGATGCTCGAAATCTGGGCCATAGCGCAGATCGCCGAAGGTCGAGACACCATGAGTCACGGTCAGCGTGTCATCCTGGGCGAAGCCGGGTGCTGCCAACAGGCTGGCGGCCACGAGAGGAATAGCCATCCACCAGGAAACGGAGGGACGGGTCGCTTGGCGGGTTCGGGTCATGCTGATCTCCACTGCGGATGTCCTGCTTCGGTTTGTTATGGGTGCAAATACCGTAAGGACCAGCCCCGCCCCGGTTCAAGGTGAATTACGATTTCGTGACCCCGCAAACGAAAAAGGCCGCCCGGTTGGGCGGCCTCCTGCGCGGATCGGGTCCGAATCAGTTATCGAGCGAGTCGAGATAGGCAACCATTGCGGCGCGGTCTTCGATGTCGCGCATACCGCCATAAGACATCGCGGTGCCCTGGGCGTAGCCACGCGGGCTTTCGAGGAAGCCGTTGAGCGCCTCGGGCGTCCAGTTGCCCTCCAGGCCTTCCAGCGCGCCGGAGTAGCCGAAGCCGCCGACCGAGGCGATGTCGCGGCCAACCACGCCATAGAGCGACGGGCCGGTGCCCTGCACGCCGTCTTCGACGGAATGGCAGCTACGGCACTGACGGAACAGGCCTTCACCATCTGCCGGGTCCGCCGAAGCGAGGTAATCGGCGAAGGGGATTTCTGCCACTTCTTCGTCGCCATGGCCGCCGTCACCGGTGTCGATCACGTAGCCGGCGACGTGTTCGCCGTGTGCGTCATGTCCGCCACCGACACTATAGAGGCCGTCAGCAGCCCAACCGCCAAGAAGCAGGATCAGCCAGGCCGCGCACACGCCGCCAACGGCCTTTGTAAGGGTCATCGTGTCAAACATGGGTATCCTGTCCACATTTCGAGTTGGCGCGTATCTACCGACTTTCCTGCATGGCTTTCAAGGTGTAGTCAGCGCGACAGAACGACCTTGTTGAAGAAAGTCACAAAAATGACCGCTCGTATCGCCTTCCAGGGGGAACCCGGTGCCTATTCCCACCAGGCCTGCCGCGAGGCGCGCCCGCATCTGGAGGCGCTTCCCTGCGCGACATTCGAGGACGTGATCGAGGCCGTGCGCAACGGAGATGCCGTCGAAGCGATGCTGCCGGTCGAGAACTCGACCTATGGGCGCGTGGCCGACATTCACCGGCTCCTGCCCGAGAGCGGGCTTCATATCGTGGACGAGGCTTTTGTCCGGGTTCACATCAACCTGCTTGGCGTTCCGGGCAGCAGCGTGGCCGACATCACGGACGCCTGGAGTCACCTCGTGCTGTTGCCGCAATGCGCGGGCTTCCTGCGCAAGCATCAGATCAAGGGGCGGGTCAGCCCCGACAATGCCCGCGCTGCACGGGACGTTGCGGAAAAGGGCGACAAAACCCATGCAGCATTGGCCTCGGAGCTTGCGGGCGAGATCTATGGGCTCGATGTGCTTGCGCGCCATATCGAGGATCACGACCGCAACACCACGCGATTCCTGATCATGTCGCGCGAACCTGACATGACCCGCCGGGCCGATCACATGATGACCACCTTCGTGTTCCAGGTCCGCAACATTCCGGCGGCGCTCTACAAGGCCATGGGCGGTTTCGCCACCAACGGCGTGAACATGACCAAGCTGGAAAGCTACATGGTGGGCGGCAGCTTCACCGCCACCCAGTTCTATGCCGATATCGAGGGGCATCCCGACGACGCCAACGTGCAACTGGCGATGGACGAGCTATCCTACTTCACCTCGCATCTGCACATTCTGGGCACCTACCCGGCAGACCACCTGCGCGACTGACCAGTCCCTTCCTGTCAGCCCCGGTCCTGGATTCGGCGATATTCATCTTCGTATTCGTTGGCCAGAGCCACGATACGCGAATCGATCTTGGCCTGGATCTGCCTCCGCCCCAGCTTGACCGTCTGAAGAATCAGTCTTGCCGCCAGCGTTGTCGCGCGAAGGCTTGCCCTGGCGCGCACCAGCGTCTGTTCCGGCCCCAGGTCTTCGAAGGTCAGGTCAACTGTCACCGTCATGCCACCCACAAGCGTCTGCATCTGCGCATGTTCGGGCCGCACGAGCCGGGTCACGGTCGCCTCTACGCCGCGAGTCTTGCCCCTCACCATGACCGAGCCGCGCCAACCCACGCCCTCGGCAAGTTCGGTGAATCCGTTCACCCGGCGAATATCGGCACCATAGCCTCGCGCGGCGGCCTCGTAGCGGGTGAAGTCCCCAAAGCGGGAAAAGGCGAAGTCACGTGGAACGTCCACTTCTTCGCTGGTCTCGAAGATCATACTGGCTACCTTTCTCTGCTCGCGAAACTATGGAGAGATATGTGCCCCTCAGTCCAGCCGGTCCGCAAGCCAGTTCTCCATCAGGAAGCGGGCAATCGCCCCCTTGCGCGCAGGTTTCAGCACCGGGTGATTCCCGGCCAGCGCCTCGGCCAGGTCCTCACGGCTGATCCACAGCGCGTCGTCCAGTTCGGCAGGATCGACGGTGATCTCGCGGCTGGTGGCCTCGCCCCGGCAGCCGAACATCAGCGATGAGGGATAGGGCCAGGGCTGGCTGGCAAGGTAATCGACCTGCCCCACGGTGACCGCCGTTTCCTCGGCCACCTCGCGGCGCACAGCCGCTTCCATCGTCTCCCCGGGTTCGATGAATCCCGCAAGCAGCGAATACATCCCCTCGGGCCAGCCCGGCGACCGGCCCAGAAGCACGTCGTTGCCATGGGTGATCAGCATGATGACAACCGGGTCTGTGCGCGGGAAATGATGCGCCCCGCAATCGGGGCAACTGCGCTGCCAGCCGGCCTGCGTCATCCGGCTTTCCGCCCCGCAGCGTGCGCAGAAACGGTGCGACCGGTGCCAGCTCAGCATCGCTTTCGCAGTTGCGGCCAATTCCGCATCGCGTGCCGTCAGAAGGGTCATCGCCAGGCGGAGTTCGCGGAAAAGCTGCCCCTCGCCCGCAGCAGGATGGGCCTGAAGGCTTGAATCGGCAAAGCTGTTCAGCTCCAGCTCATCAAGGTCCTCGGGTTTCCAGCGGGAAATGTCCGCCGCGAAGCGCAGGGCACCGTCGTCATCGCCAAGAAAGAGCCGCTCGGCCCCTGCCTCGGCCAGGATCGGATGGTCGCCGGGCAACCAGACAAGCCGCAGACCATCGCCCGCTTCTTCGATCAGGGGCTTGCCCCGCCAGATCGCCAGGACGCTGCCACGCCCGTCTGCCAGCGCCCTGGCCAGGGCCGCCCCGTCCCCACGCAGGCCCGCCGCCCGGTCGAGCCCCGACCCCCCGAAAGTAACCGTTTCCGCCAGCTTCATCATCCCGCTTTCTGCTTGATTGCGTTAATCTTTTTTAAGCCACCTATGGCAGGAATGTCGCAAAGATGCGAAAGCGACGCAAACCGCAATGCCGCCATCCTGCGCGTCTGGTCATTTCCCCATTCGCTTGATCTAATCGGCCTGCGCAACAGCTAAACCAGAATTGCCCCGATGCGAACCCCGTCAGCCTTTACCGCCGACCAGACCCACGGTCGGCACCTGGAACTCGTTCTACTGGCCACGACGGACCTGCATGCGCATCTGCGCCCGTTCAACTACTATACCGACAGCGAAGGCGACCATCCCGGGCTTTCGCGCATCGCCACTCTGGTAGAGCGTCAGCGCGCGCTCCACCCCAATTGCCTGCTGTTCGACAATGGCGACACGCTTCAAGGCACACCCCTGGGGGATGTTGCCGTAGAGGCGCCAACGCCGGGACCGCATCCGATGATCGCGGCGATGAACGCGCTCGGCTATGACGCGGCGACAGTGGGCAACCATGACTTCAACTACGGGCTGGCGTTTCTGCATCAGGCCGTCGCGACTGCGGATCACCCGGTGGTGCTGGCCAATGTCACCCTTGCCGATGGCACCGCCCTGCTGCCCCGAAGCGTGATCCTGGACCGGGCCTTCCGGGACGCGGATGGACAGGCCGCCCAACTCAGGATCGGTGTCATCGGCCTTGCCCCGCCGCAGATTACCAAGTGGGATGCGTCGCTGCTGAAGGGCCGGGTGGAAACCAGCCCCATCGTCGCCACCGCCAAAGCCGAGGCCACCCCGTTGCGCCAGGCCGGCGCTGACCTGGTGATCGCGCTCTGCCATTCCGGCGAAGGCCCGTCGGTTGACGCGGACGACCTCGAAAACGCCCTGCTGCCGCTCGCGGCCTCAGGCGCGGTTGACGCGATCGTTGCAGGGCACACGCATCGGCACCTGCCCCGCGACGGCATCGCCTTTGCCTGCCCGGTCGTGCAGCCAGGCTTCTTCGGCAGCCACCTGGGCCAGATCACGCTCACGCTGCGAGACAGTTCGGAAGGCTGGCAGGTGGTGGGGGCGCACACGATGCTGCATCCGGCGACCGGCCCCGACGCGCCAGCGTCCCCGGCTCTGATGCGCCTGTCAGAGCAAGCGCACGAGGCAACGATCGCCCATGCGCGCCGCCAGATCGGCATAACCGAAGCACCGCTCGAAACTTTCTTCGCCCTTGCAGGGGACAGCCCCACCCTCGCCCTCGTGGCCGAGGCCGGGCGCGCCCATGCTGTCCGGGCGCTGAAGGATCACCCGCTGGCGCAGCTGCCCATCCTGTCTGCCGCCGCGCCCTTCAAGGCTGGCGGTCGCGGGGGGCCGGGTGCCTATACCGACATTCCCGCAGGCCCCCTGTCCCTGCGCAATGCGGCCGACCTTTACCCGTTTCCGAATGCCCTTCATGTCCTGCGTGCCAGCGGCGCCGACCTGCGGGACTGGCTGGAGCGGGTCGCCAGCGCGTTCAACCGGATCGACCCGGGCTCGAACGGACAGACGCTGCTCGACCCCGGTTTTTCGGGTTACAATTTCGATGTGCTTTTCGGGCTGAGCTACCGTTTCGACCTGTCGGCCCCCGCGCGCTATTCAGCGGATGGAGAGCAGAGCATCCCCGGCCCGGGTCGCGTGCGCGCGCTCAGCCATCAGGGCCGCCCCCTGTCCGATGACGATGCAGTCCTCGTGGTCACCAACAGCTACCGCGCGGCGGGCGGCGGGCATTTCATGGCCCCACCCCGCTGCGACACCGTTCTGGCAGAGACCATATCGGTCAGAGAGGTCGTGACCCGCCATATCATCGGCAGCTCCCCGCTGCGCCCCAAGGCACAGCCCACATGGGGGTTCGAACCGATGGGCAGGACCGAGGTCCTCTACGAAACGGGACCGGGGGCCGTGACCCATACCGAGCGCATGGACGCTCTCGGGCTTGCACCGGTCGGCCCTGCGGACGGGGGTTTCTTCCGTTTCACCCTTCGCCTCTGACGATCACAGCCGATCGGCGTTGAAAGTATCGCAATCGCCGACACGGCCTGCGGCGCGGCCGATCTCGAACCACCGCGCCCGCTGGTCCGAGGTGCCGTGGGTGAAAGTATGCGGGTTCGGCTGACGCCCCGCGCGCGCCTGCAGGTAATCGTCGCCGATCCGGTGCGCCGCGTTCAGTGCCTCCTCGACATCCCCGCTGTCCAGTAGCTCCGCCACGTGATGCGCCCAGACCCCCGACAGGCAATCGGCCTGAAGCTCCACCCGCACCTGGAGCGCATTGGACTCACGCTCGCTCGCGCCTGCGCGCAGTTGCTGCACCTGGCCCAGGATGCCCAGTTCATTCTGAACGTGATGGGCGACTTCATGGGCGATCACATATGCCGCGGCGAAGTCTCCTTCGGCGCCAAGCCGGTCTGCGAGAAAGCCGAAAAAGGCGGTATCAAGATACGCGCGCCGATCGGCCGGGCAGTAGAACGGCCCGGAAGAGCCTGACGCTCCGCCACAACCGCTTTGCGTCACCTCGCTGAACAGCACGAGTTGCGGCGGCGTGTAACTGCGCCCGACCTGCGCAGGAAAGAGCTCGGCCCAGACCCCTTCGGTGGTGCTGAGCACCCGCGCCGCGAAATCCCCGGCCTGTTGCTCGGCCTCGGTCAACTCGCGCGGTTCAGAGGATTGCTGCGATGGTCCCGCCTGCTCCAGCAGCGGTGTCACGTCGATCCCGGCGAAATAGCCGATCGCCAGAACGACCAGCAGCCCAATTCCACCGATGCCGCCAGCCGCCCGACCACCCCTTCCCCGCCGATCCACGACATTGCGACTGCGGGACACGTTTCGAAGGCGCATGGTAAAATCCCTCAACAAATAACCTTGGTCGGAAGCCTAGCTCACAGGGGGCAGGCCCGCCTAGCCCTGCCCTTGCGAAACGCCCCCTGATCCCTTACATGCCGAGTCGAGAGGTTGGCGCGGGCAAGCGCCTCGCCAACCTGGTCAGGACCGGAAGGTAGCAGCCACAACGAGCCCCGCTTGGGTCGATGTCCAACCTCTCACCCCTCAAGACACCGGAGGATTGATGGATATCGCCGCACCCCTCCGGGCCCGCGCTGCCTGACCCTGCCCGGCACCGTCCGCCCGGCCCCTGAGAACCCCGCCCCGCAGGGGCGGCCTCCTCTCGTGTCTTACCGGGACCAGATCATTGACCGACATGACCCTTTCCGACCTTGGATGGTCGGCCCGCTTCGCCGCCGAGATCGCTGACGATCCTGCGCAGATTGCCAACGTTTTTCGCCTGTCCGCCGTCGCGCGCGACCGGCTGACTGGGCTTGCCCCCGATGGTGAACGCCTGCTGCTGCCGCCCTCGGACCGCTCGACCGGCACCTTCGCCGTGGGCGATTGGGTGCTGATAGACCCCACCCGCCAGCGCGTGATCCGGCGGCTGAGCCCAGTCACGGAACTCACGCGCCGGGCGGCGGGAACCGGGGCAGAGCGGCAGCTGATCGCCGCCAATGTCGACACGCTCGGCATCGTCACCTCCTGCAATGCCGATTTCAACGAGGCGCGGCTGGAGCGTTACCTTGCGCTGGCCGCAACGGCGGGGGCCCTACCGCTCATCGTGCTGACCAAGGCCGATCAATGCGACGACCCGCGCGCCTTCGTGCGCCGAGCCGAGCGTCTCTCGCCACTGGTGACCGCGATCGCCGTGAATGCCACGGACCCCGATGATGCAGCGCTGCTGGCACCATGGTGCCGGGCGGGGCAGACGCTGGCACTGGTGGGCTCGTCCGGCGTGGGCAAGTCGACGCTGTCCAACGCGCTGATCGGCGGGCACCTGGCCACGGCGGGGATTCGCGAGGATGACGCCAAGGGTCGCCACACCACGACCGCGCGGGGCCTTTACCGGACGCGCGCGGGCGGCTGGCTGATCGACACGCCGGGCATGCGGGCCCTGCGCCTGTCAGATGCGCGCGCGGGGGTCGACGCGGTCTTCGCCGATCTTGATGAGATCGCCCGCACCTGTCGCTTTTCCGACTGCCGGCACGAGGGTGAACCGGGCTGCGCCATCGCCGCCGCCATCGCGGCGGGCGAGGTCGCGCCCGAGCGCCTGCGCCGCTGGCAGAAACTGCGCGCAGAGGATGCCCGCAATTCCGAAACGCTGGCCGAGGCCCGCGCCCGCGACAAGAGCTTCGGCAAGATGGTGCGGAACGTGATGAAGGAAAAAACCCGCAGGCGGGACAGCTAGCGCAGCCTCGGCATAGCGGCCACGACCACCCTGACCCGCATCAAGCCTCCGGCAGGTGCCAGAGCGTCGGGACAGGTCGGGCGCGGCGGGCACGTAAGTCAACAGTGCAACGGGTTCAGCGTCTGCATCAGGTCGCGGGTTCTGCACCACCTCCCGAAACGGCCCAAAGCCTCTGCTCCTCGGTCTCGACCGCGCAGGGCCGTACCGCGCGCAATCGCGCCAGCGCCTGCGACCCCAGTTCCCCTGTGTCGACCATCATCCGCAACAGCGCCATGCCCGACCGGCCGCACCCGCCATAGCAATGCGCCAGCACCCGCCCGCCCCCAGACAGGAGCGCCGCCGACTCGGGCCAAAGGCTTTGCACGTCCTCGGGCGGCACGCCGAAATCGGGGACCGGCAGGTGCCGCCACCCGATACCTCGGGCGGCCAGGTCGGTCCCTATCCCTTCCGCACCATGCAGGACCATCTCGGGCAGCGTTGTCATGCTCAGAACCACGTCCGGGCGCCATGCCAGGACGGTTGCGAGATCCTCCGCATAGGGGTTGAACCGCCCCGGCAAGGGGCAGATGCCCAGCACTCCACCCCCTGCCTCAAGCTCGGCGATCACGAATCCCATGTCAGGAAACCCCCTGATCCACCACCTGCCCCGGATGCGCCTCGGCCCAGTCCGCCAGGAAGGCGGCAACTTCCTCATCCCCGGCAAATTCGATCGACGGGCGCGGCAAGGCAACCCCCTGTTCCAGCGCCAGACGCAGGCACCCAAGGTGATCGCGCTCCGCCCTGTGGGGGTTGTTTTCAGACCCGTGAATGATCGTTGACAAAAGCGTGCCGCCATAGCCGTTGACATGGCTCAGATCAGGCCGCAGCGACAGAAGATAGCCCATGACGTCCGGCAAACCTTCCCATCCCGCGATCTGCACCGGCGTCAGCCCCTCCCCATCCGGACGGTCGTATTCCAGACCCATGGCCACCAGGCGTTTCACATGGGGCAGCTTGCCCGGAAGATGCAGGATCAGCCGAATGAGGTTGCGATAGGCCTCGGGCAGCGTCGCGGGGTCGACATAGCGGCCCTCCGGCACGGGCCCCTCGACGGCCTGCACCAGCAACCGCTCTGCTTCGGTCAGATCGGGAAAATTCCCCCGCGCCTCGATGGCCCGCGAAAGGGCTTCATTGCCGAAAACCCTCGCATAGCCATAAGCCGTGCAGCCTTCATGAACGCGGCCCGGATCCGCCCCAGCCTCCAGCAACACATCAATCATCTCTGGCCCGCACATGCGCCGTGCAGCCTGGTGCAGGGCGGGCACGACCCAGGGGGATTCGCCCCCCACAGGCGTATCATCGAAGTCATCCGCCCGCGCCCCGTGCGCCAACAGCATCCGCACCGCCACGGGGTCATGGAAATCCATGGCGCGCAGCAGCGCATTGGTGCCCCGCGGGTCCGCCCCCGCCTCCAGCAGCATCCGCAACCCCTCGTGATGTCCGAGCTCCGTCGCGTGATAGAGCGACTCGCCATCGTTCGGATCGGCGCCGTGGTCCAGCAGCCAGCGCCCCAGCACCATGTTGTTGGCATGCCCGATTGCACCGTAAAGCACCGAGAGCCGGTGCTCGCTGCCCGGCCCGACCGGTCGCCCGTCATTCACATCCGCCCCGTGGGCCAACAGCATCTCGGCGATGGCGATCATGTCGCCCTCGCGCTCGGGCTGCGCATGGATGCGCTTCGAAAAGGCCAGGAAGCAAAGCGGCGACTGGTGCGCCACCACGCGCGTCGCCCGGCCCGGATCCTCTGCCAGCATCCGTGCCACGGCGTCTCGCTCCAACAGCGCCACCTGAAGCCCGAACACCCCCAGGGCCAGATCTGGCGTCTCCGCCAGCAACCGGTCCACGCGGGCATTCTGCCCATGGGCCAGTGCGATTTTCAGCCACTGAAGCCGCGCCGCCCGGTCCATGCCCTGCAGCTCCACCGCGTCCTTCAACGCTGGCCAACTGGCAAAGCCCGCCTCCTGAGCGATCACGTGAAGGTAGTCCGCGTGCTTCAACACGGCCCCGGCCTCACGCGGCGGATGCACGGCGAGGCGCTCGAGGGCAACGGGGTCTCCGGCCGCATGGACCTTCTTCAGCGCCTTGGCATCGCGGCGCAACTGGTCGAGGGATTTCATCTGTCGGTTTCCTCACGAAACGCCCACAGGTCCGCTGATCCGGGCAGGAGAAACACCGCGAAACGGTCTTCTTGTCGAGACAGGGGTGCCGGTGACGGCTGTCCGCGGACCTGGATGCCGCCCCTCGCGGCCCCTTCATCCTAGTCCAGCCTAACGGCTGCGCCAAGCCCGCACCGCTTAACAGGGCCTGAACGCTCGCCCGTTAACCTTAACGCGCCCGCCCCCTTCTTCTTGGCCCAAATACTCCCGCCGGAGGCGTCCTGCCGAAACCACGGGGTGCACGGGCCGCAATCCCCTGTTCACCCCCCGGCCAAAACCCACTAACCTGCGGCCAAGACAACACGGAAAGAGGCCTCATGTCCGAGAGCAGCACTACCGGCTACCAGGTTCTGGCGCGAAAGTATCGCCCTGCCAGCTTTGCCGACCTGATCGGGCAGGACGCCATGGTCCGTACGCTCAAGAACGCGTTCGAGGCCGACCGCATCGCCCAGGCCTTCATCCTCACGGGCATTCGCGGCACCGGCAAGACCACCACCGCGCGGATCGTGGCCAAGGGGCTCAACTGCACCGGCGCTGATGGCACCGGCAAGCCCACGACGGACCCGTGCGGCAGCTGCGAACACTGCAAGGCGATCTCGGAAGGCCGCCATGTCGACGTGATCGAGATGGACGCCGCCAGCCATACCGGCGTGAACGACATCCGCGAGATCATCGAAAGCGTGCATTACCGGGCGGCTTCGGCCCGCTACAAGGTCTATATCATCGACGAAGTTCACATGCTGTCGAACAGCGCGTTCAACGCGCTTCTCAAGACGCTGGAAGAACCGCCCGCCCACGTGAAATTCATCTTCGCCACTACCGAGATACGCAAGGTCCCTGTCACGGTGCTCAGCCGATGCCAGCGCTTCGACCTGCGGCGGATCGAACCCGAGGTGATGATCGCCCATCTTCAGGGCGTCGCGCAGAAGGAAGGGGCCGAGATTGCCGAGGACGCCCTGGCGCTCATCACGCGGGCCGCCGAAGGATCGGTCCGCGACGCGATGAGCCTGATGGACCAGGCGATCTCGCACGGCGCGGGAGAAACCACCGCCGACCAGGTCCGCGCGATGCTGGGGCTGGCCGACCGGGGCCGGGTCATGGACCTCTTTGAGAAGGTCATGACCGGCGACGCGGCGGGCGCGCTAGATGAGCTTGGGGCGCAATATGCCGACGGGGCCGACCCGATGGCGGTTCTGCGTGACCTGGCGGAACTGACCCACTGGCTTTCGGTCATCAACATCACGCCCGAGGCTGCGAACGACCCCACGATCGGCCCCGATGAACGCACCCGTGGGCAGGCCCTGGCGCAGCGGCTCTCCATGCGGATCCTGGCGCGAACATGGCAGATGCTGCTCAAGGCGCTGGAAGAGGTGGCCCTGGCCCCCAATGCGATGATGGCCGCCGAGATGGCGATCATTCGCCTGACCCACGTGGCTGACCTGCCGCCGCCCGAGGACCTGGTGCGCCGCCTGAAAGATGCGACACCGCCCCCCCCGGCAGGCGGTGGCGGTGGCGGCACCGGTCCGGTGCCGCAGGGCGGGGGCACAGGCCCCCGCGCCACCTCGGCCCCGCGGGGCGGGGCATCCGGCGGCGGCGCCGCGACAGCCCTGGCGGAAGCCCCGGAAACGGCCCTGGCGCATTACCACAACTTCGACACCGTCGTTGCGCTCATCGAGTCGAACCGTGACATCAAGCTGCTGATCGAGGTGAAGACCTGCGTTCGGATCATTTCCTACGCGCCGGGCCGCATCACCTTCCAGCCCACCGATCGCGCGCCCAAGGACCTGGCCCCGCGCCTGGCCCAGAGCCTCAAGAACTGGACAGGCGTGCGCTGGACCGTGACCCTGGCCAACGAGGGCGGCGGCGAAACCATCGAGGAGGTGGAAAACGCCAAGGCGCGCGATCTGGAAAACGAGGCGCTTCAGCACCCGATGATGCAAGCGGTGCTGGCGGCCTTCCCCGAGGCCAGGATCACCGAAATCCGCAGCCGCGCCGAGCTCGACGCCGAAGCAGAAGCCGACGCCCTGCCCGAGGTCGAGGACGAGTGGGATCCGTTCGAAGAGGACTGAGCGCCGCCTTGCCTGCCGCTACCAGCGCCCGTATCTAGGCAGGAACCGATTTCAACTCCGCAGGAGAGACGCAATGCTGAAAGGACTGGGCCAGCTTGGCGACATGGCCAAGATCATGAAACAGGCACAGGAAATGCAGGGCAAGATGGCCGAGATGCAGGAGCAGCTGGCCACCATGACCGTCGAAGGCGAGTCCGGGGCAGGTCTCGTGCGGGCAACCGCCACCTGCAAGGGCGAGCTGACCGCCCTGGAAATCGATCCGTCGATCTTCGATCCGAATGAAAAGGAAGTGGTCGAGGACCTGATCCTGGCCGCGATCAAGGATGCGCAGGCCAAGGCCGCCGAGCGCAGCCAGCAGGAAATGGCCCGCCTGACCGAGGGGCTCAACCTGCCCGCCGGCGTCAAGCTGCCCTTCTGAGGCCCCAAGGCGTGGCTGGCGGCACCGAGGATATCGAGGCCCTGATCGACATCATGGCCAAGCTGCCGGGGCTCGGGCCCCGGTCTGCCCGCCGCGCCGTGCTGCACCTGATCAAGAAGCGCGCGCTTCTGATGCAGCCCCTGGCCGATGCGATGACCCATGTGGCTGCCAGCGCCCGCGAATGCCTGACCTGCGGCAATATCGGCACCTCCGACACCTGCGCAATCTGCGCCAGTGACGCCCGCGCCAATGGCCAGATCTGCGTTGTCGAGGACGTGGCCGACCTGTGGGCGATGGAACGGGGCCATGCCTTCCAGGGCCGCTACCATGTGCTTGGCGGCACGCTTTCAGCGCTCGATGACGTGGGGCCCGAGGATTTGCGCATCCCCAAGCTGCTCGACCGGGTCCGGCGCGAAGGCATTGGTGAAGTGATCCTGGCCCTCAATGCAACGGTGGATGGGCAGACCACCGCCCATTACATCGCGGGAGAGTTGGAGGGCGGCGGCGTGACCGTGTCCTCGCTGGCCCAGGGCGTGCCCGTCGGTGGTGAGCTCGACTATCTCGATGACGGCACCATCTCGGCCGCGCTGCGCGCGCGCAAGTCCTTCTGACCATGGCCAGCGTGCGCCACAAGCTGCTCCTCGCAGCGCTTGCCCTGCTCAGCCTCTTCGTCGCGCTCATCTGGGGCTACGCGGCCCTTCGCGGCCCCTCGCCTCAAAGCGTGTTCCAGGCCATCGGCCTTGTCCTGACCTCGGCATTCGTCTTTGCCCATCTCCTCGGGCTGGCCAGCGGCGGATACCTGTGGAAAAGCGGGGTATTCAGCGGCCGAGTGGCGTTTCTGGTCAAGGCTGCGACCGTCTATTTTGCCATGGCGACCTTGTTCGCCGTGGCAGGCAACGCTCTCGCGGCATCGCTGCTCAACAGTCTCTACGGCTGATCCCCGGGCCGCACCGTGCCGGTGCGGCGCGTCATTTTCCGACACGGAAAATGATCCGCGATCCGTCACGGATCGCGCGGGTCGGCGCCAAAGGCGCCGAAACCGCAGATACTCAGCGCATCGGGGAAAAGAGCGCATCCGTCAGCGTGCAATCGCGTGCCACGTCCGGGGCACAGGCCCTGGGCTCCAGCGCGCGCGTCAGGCAGATCCGCACCTCCTGCACCCGCCCGGCCTGACAGGTGACGGTCAGCATCTCGTCTTCCAGCCCGGGATTGGCCTCCAGGAAAGCCTCTTCGATCACGTCGGCCGGCAACCGGACCTCGCGATCGAGCTGGCGCAGGATCTCGGGCCGGGTCACGCTCTCATAGGCCAGCCGCGACAGGGCGTAGTAATCCGGAGCCGACAACCCTGTGCAGACCCCGTGCTTGTTCCACTGGTACCAGGCCAGCCCCGACGTGCCGAAGATATCGGCCATCTCGGCGGTCATCCGGCGCGACGGGTTCCGTTCCACCGTGGGACAGAAGGCGGGCCAGCCATCTTCGTATTGCGGCCAGAGCCCATGCAGGGTGAAGCCGAAACCCTGACCCGGCTCGCATTGTTCGGACCCGCGCGCATCGCCTTCCAGCGCACACCAGCTCGGGGTCCAGCTCAGTGCCATCACGTAGTAATCGAACTCTCCGGCCCGCTCGCCATCGGCGCGCACAACGCCCGCCGCCAGCATCAAAAGCCCCACCAGTACCGCACGCATCATTTGCCCTTCCCCTTTTGGCTCGATCCCCTTATATACCCCGCAACCTCCCTTACAATGAGGACACGCGAGGGCCCGACCCCGCGAGCCGATTTCCGGCACCGAGGGAGGCGTGCTTTTTCGAAGGAGCCTGAGAGATGAACAAACCGATCATGGCCAAGGCCACCGCCGTCTGGCTGGTGGACAACACCACGCTCAGCTTCAAGCAGATCGGCGATTTCTGCGGCCTGCACGAGCTGGAAGTCCAGGGCATCGCCGATGGTGACGTGGCCACCGGCGTCAAGGGCTTCGACCCGATTGCCAACAACCAGCTGACCCAGGACGAAATCGACAAGGGCGAGGCCGACCCCGCCCACAAGCTGGCGCTCAAGTTCAACCCCGCCGCCGTGGGCGAGGAAAAGCGCCGCGGGCCGCGCTACACGCCGCTGTCCAAGCGCCAGGACCGTCCCAACTCGATCCTGTGGCTGGTCAAGTTCCACCCGGAACTGACCGACGGCCAGATCGCCAAGCTGGTGGGCACCACCAAGCCAACGATCCAGTCGATCCGCGACCGGACCCACTGGAACATCTCGAACATGCAGCCGATCGATCCCGTGGCGCTTGGCCTGTGCAAACAGACCGAACTCGACGCGGCCGTGCAGAAGGCCGCGGCCAAGGCGGCCCGCGAAGGCGGGGCGATGACCGATGACGAACGGCGCAAGCTGGTTTCGACCGAACAGTCGCTCGGCATGGATCCCGAACCGCGCATGCCGACGGCAATCTCGGGGCTGGAAACCTTCTCGCTGTCCGATCCGCGCGGTGACGAGGAAGACAAGGAAGACGACGTGCTCGACGCCGACAGCTTCTTCAACCTGCCCGCCGGCGGGGACGACGACGAAGACGAACAGCCCTGAGGCGCTGATACGGCTTTGGACCGACCACCGATCACAAGCCCCGGACGCGTCACGCTTCCGGGGCTTTTTCTTGCGCCCGTGCCTGCGAATTGATCCGCCCGCGGACCTGCCCTACCCTGCACCGGCCTTCTTGAACGGAACCGGTTTCATGCGTGTTTGTTGTCTTGTCCTGGCCCTTCTGGCCCTTCCCCTGCCGGCCCGGGCCGACGCGTTTTATTGCGAGCTTCCCTGGTTCGCCCGCAACCTGATCTTCGACAGGGCGGGCTACTGTTTCGGCTCACCCCTTGGCCAGGCACTCTTCGACAACTCGGATTGCATCGGCACCGACGTGGTCCTGTCAGACCGCGACCGCGCCGCCGTCGACCATATCAGGGACCTTGAGGCAATACTCGACTGCGCCATCGACAGCGCCGCATCCCGGCTGGAACACCAGGAGGCTCTCGACCGCCTGCGTCTGCTCGACGTGATCCCCGCCCCGGTCGAAGATGAAAGCGCCTGCGTGGGCTACCGGGGCCCGGTCCAGTCGCTCCGCGCGGCCCCCGGGCCCGACGAACGGGTGATCGGCGCGTTGCGCCCCGGCGACGACATCAGCTTTCTTTTTCTAAACGAGGGGATCTGGGACTATGCCCTGGTCTGGAGCGAAGGCGAGGACGAGGCCGATCGCCGCCACGGTTGGGCACCCGTGGGCCTGGGCCATATCGACTGCGACGTGCACGCCGGCTAGTGCGCCGCGCGGGTCACGCTATCAAGCAGCGTGCGCCCGCCATCGACGGTGATCACCTCGCCGGTGACGAAGGCCGCCCCGTCCGAACACAGGAACTGCACCGCCCCCGTCACCTCGCGGGCGGAAGCGATGCGCCCCATCGGGGTGCAATCCTTGATCTCTTCGCGCAGCTTGCGGTCATCCTTCAGGGTTTCCTGCAAGCTGTTGGACATGAGCGACCCAAAGGCCACGCCATTGACCCGGATCCGGTGCGGCGCCAGCGCCACCGCAAGGCTTCGCGTCGCCTGGTCCAGCGCCGCCGAGCTGATCGAATAGGCCAGCAGGTCGGGATGCGTCCGCCGCGCCGCGATGGACGACAGGTTCACGATGGCCCCGATCGGACCCTCCTCGCTGCCGTCTTCCTCGGCCTGGGCGATCATGCGCTTGGCCACCGCCTGGCTCAGCCGCAGCGCGGTGAACATGTTCTGCTCCATCAGCGTCTCGACGGTCTTGTCCGACGGGTCGAGCGGGTCCGAAGCCATGACCTGGCGCGAAGCGTTTACCAGGATATCCACCCGGTCAAAGGCGTCGATCGTGGCCGACAGCAGGTTGGCGATTGTCAGCTTCTCGCGCAGGTCACCGGCGAAATAACGCACCTGCCCCTCTTCCTGTGCGGCATCGCCCACCTCGTCGATCAGCCCGGCCTCGTCTCGGTCGGCCAGCATCACGCGCGCACCGCGCTCGATGAAGTGGCGTGCAATGGCCAGTCCGACGCCATTTGCGGCACCGGTGATGATGGCGGTCTTGCCCTGGATGGAAAGCGACATGTCCCCGTCTCCCCTTGCTCAACCGCGCCGCGCCGATTTCGGCTTGCCCGCCTGGTAGAGCTTGTATCCCGCGATTTCGGCCAGCAGGCTGCCGGTCCCGAAATGCGCCTTCAGCGTGGTTTCATAGGGCAAATGGCGGTTCGCCACCATGAAGAACTGCCCCGAGGGCTTCAGCATCCGCGCCGCGGAGGCGATGAAAGCCTGCCCAAGCGACACATCCGCCGCCCGCCCGGCATGAAATGGCGGGTTCGAGATGATCGCGTCATATTTCGCGTCGGGCTCGAAGCTGGTGGCATCGGCCCAGAAGAAACGCGCCCGCTCATCGGCCACGTTGATCCGCGCGGCCTCCAGCGCCGACCATTCCGCTTCGATCAGGTCGAGGCTGTCGATCCCCGCCTGTTCTTCCAGCAGCACCGCCGACAGGTAGCCCCAGCCCGCTCCAAGGTCGGCCACGCGGCCTTTCAACTGCGGCACCAGCGCGACCAGCAGCTCCGACCCCTGGTCCGGCCCATCGGGCGAGAACATGCCCGGCGCGGTCACGAACCCCTCATCGGTCTCTCCCGGCTCGGCCACCCAGTCGGCCACCGCATCGGGCAGCCTGTCAGGGCGGGTCAGCCAGAACAGCTTGCCATGGGCCTTCGACAGGACCCCGTCCACCGGCATCACCGTCTTCACCGCCTTCAGGATCGATTCGATCCCCTCGTCCTTCTGGCCATCGACGGCAATGACACCTCCGGGCTCCACATGTGCCAGCGCCTCGGCCACCAGCGACAGGGTCTCGCCCTTGGATTTCACGATCTGCACCAGCGCTGCGCCAAAACTGCCCTCCGGCGCGATATCGACCTCGATCCCGCGCACGGCCAGCCGGTCATGTTCCGGCGCGAAACCTTGAACCGCCTGTATCTGCGCCGCACCCAGTGCGCTGAAATCCGATGCGCCACGCGCACGCAAGACCAGGACCCGCGCCCCCGCGGGCCAGGCCATGTCGCCGTTTTCCAGCGCGAGGGTCCATCTGTCGGGGGTCATGAGCATGGGAGCCACGGCCAGGGGGGCCGCTTACTCCTCTTTCTCCATGGTGCATTGCAGGGGATGCTGGTTGCGCCGAGCGAAATCCATCACCTGCGCCACCTTGGTTTCCGCGATCTCGTAGGAAAACACCCCCACGACCGCCACGCCCTTCTTGTGCACGGTCAGCATGATCTCGACCGCCTGCCCGTGCGAGATGCCGAAAAAGCGTTCCAGCACATGCACGACGAATTCCATCGGCGTGTAATCGTCGTTGAGAAGCAGAACCTTGTACATCGGCGGGCGCTGCGTCTTGGGCTTGGTCTGGGTGAGCACATCGCTCTGCCCGCCCGGATCGGTCTTGTCCGCCATGGATATCGGGAACTCAGGTGCCATCACGTCTTTCGAAGGGTCGCCGTGTTTCGCTAGAAAGGACTATATAAGCTGCCCCCTCTGTCAGAAAAGGGGGCGTTTGTCACCCCATGCCTGATGGGAAAGGAAAGACCGGTGAAACTCAAGACGATCGGCTTCGATGCAGACGATACGCTGTGGCAGAACGAAACCTTCTTTCGCATCACGCAGGACCGCTTTGCCGAGCTCTTGGCCGACTACACGGAAAAAGCCCATCTGATGGACCGCCTGCTCGCCGCCGAGAAGCGCAACATCGGGCACTACGGATTCGGCATCAAGGGCTTCATGCTGTCGATGATCGAAACCGCCATCGACGTGACCGACCGGCGCGTGCCCGCCTCGGTCATCGCCGAGATCCTCGCCGCTGGCCAGGAGATGCTGAGCCACCCCATTCACCTGCTGCCCCATGCCCAGCGAGCGGTCGAGGCGCTCGCGGACACGCACCGGATCGTGCTCATCACCAAGGGCGACCTGCTCGACCAGGAACGCAAGCTGGCCCAGTCGGGCCTGGGCGACCTCTTTCACGGGGTCGAGATCGTCTCCGACAAGACGCCCGCGGTCTATGCCCGCGCCTTCGCCCGCCACGGGGCCGGGGCAGAAAGCGCCATGATGGTGGGAAACTCGATGAAATCCGATGTTGTCCCCGCCATCGCCGCAGGCGCCTTCGGCACCTATGTCCCCCACGGCCTGACCTGGGAACTCGAACATGCCGAGGCCCCGTCCGACCACCCCCGCTTCCACGAGATCACCGACCTGTCTCAGCTTCCCGGCCTCGTCGACCGCCTTGGCGCCTGAGCTTCATTGTTCCGACAAATATCCCCGCCGGAGGCTCCCGCCCTCACCCCGCAGGGAAAGTCTCTCGCATCGCCCCTTCCATCTCCACGGGCGCGCGGCAGCACGCGCCGAGGAGGCCCCCCGTGCAAGCGGGGGGGTGACGAGGCGCGTTCCCGGGTCGACGCGCAACGCGCGGCGAAACCGCCATCTGTCTGCACGGGGGGTGCACAGGGGGTGTACGGGGGGTGCACGCCCGGCACCGGGTCAAAACCGGACCTGCTGAAAGGCCCTGCCCCTACCCCCGGGCGGGCCAGTGCAGGTGTTCGTCGTCGATGATGATCTCGTGACTGTGGTGCCGTGCGCCGCCATGGGCCTGCAAATGCGGATGATCCGGCGGCAGGTCCGGATGCTCGTGGCTCACCGCTCCCGCCTCCTCCCCCGGCCACAGCCGGGCCGCCAGCAGCACAGCCCCGCCCGCCACCAGAGACAGGACGAGCAGCGTCGCCTCCAGCCCCACCCATGGCCCCAGCCACCCCGCCACCGGATAGGCTACCAGCCAGCAGGCATGGGACAGGGCGAACTGGGCGGTGAAGATCGCCGGGCGATCCTCCTCGTGGGCTGAGCGTCGCAGCAGCCGGCCAGATGGGGTCATCACGGCCGAATTCGCCAGGCCCAGCAGCGCCCAGACCGCCAGCAAGGCGCCCCAGCCCGGCTCCGCCCAGCCAAGAAGCCCCCCGTATCCAAGCCCGATCACCGCGAGCCCCGATCCGCCAAGCAGCATGACGTTCCGGTCTCGCACCCGGCCCAGGATCGCAGGTAGAGCAAGTGCCGCCATCATGGACCCTGCCCCGAAGGCCGCCATTGCCAGGGCAACCTCGCCCTCGCCCCCACCGAACCGGCCCCGCACAAGGACGACGGTGTCGACCAGCACGAAGGCAATGACCGAGGCCACCGCCAAGTTCAGCGCCAGCAGCCCGCGCAGCCTGGGTGTCGCCAGGTAGATGAAGCCCCCACGAGTCAGACGTTGACGAAACGGCCGCTGCCGCGCACCGGCGCGTTCCGGCAGGCGCAGGCTCACGATCAGCAGCGCCGACAGAATGAAGCCCGCAACCGTGCCGACGAACAGCATCGAATAGCTGACAACCAGCAGCAAAAGCCCCGCGATCGTCGGACTCAGCAGGTTTTCAAGATCATAGGCCAGCCGCGACAGCGACAGAGCATTGGTGTAGTCCTCCTCCTCGGTCAGAACATCCGGGATCGTCGCCTGGAAGGCAGGCGTGAAACTGGCCGAGGCCGTCTGAAGGAGAAAGATAAGCGCATAGATCTGCCAGACGGAATCGATGAACGGCAAGGCCAGCGCCACCCCCGCCCGGATCAGGTCCGCGCCCACCAGAACCACCTTTCTCGGCACATGCGCCAGGGCAGCTGCCAACACGGGCGACAGGCCGACATAGGCCACCATCTTCAGGGTC
>NZ_CAXREX010000237.1:0-5899 GCF_964229645.1 Nioella sp.
GACCTTAAGGACACATTTCAAGAGCGTCACACAGCGGTCACCGCGCTTTCATCAATGTTTCGCAGGCTGGGCGTACGGGTCATCCACAAGATGTAGTGGGACGCTGCCATGCCAATGCTACGCATCACTGTGACGGACGGCAAAGCGCGCCTGCATGGCGCTACGGCGCCGCTGTCCCCGACCCTGCGCCGGGCGCTGGCAGAGGACCCCGGCCCGGTGACCGTCATGGTTCACGGCTACAAGTACCTGCCCGGCCACCCCCGGCACTGCCCGCACGACACGATCTTTGCCCGCGCCCCTTCGGTCACCGATCCCCGCGTGATCGGCTGGCCACGCCACCTGGGCCTGCGCGGCCAGCAGGGCGAGGGTCTGGGCATATCCTTCGGATGGAATGCACGTGGCACGATCTGGGACGCCCACGCCGAGGCCGCGGTGGCCGGCGAGGCCCTGGCGCACCTTCTGGCCGAGGTACGACGGCACGCACCGGCGCGACCCGTGAACCTCGTGGCGCATTCGCTGGGGGCGCGGGTCGCCCTGACGGCCATCGCATGCGGCAGGCCCGGCGCGGTCACCCGGGCCGTCCTTCTGGCCGCGGCGGAATACGCCGGGGTTGCCCGAGATGCCCTGACCGGCGCGTCGGGTCGGGCAACGCAGGTGCTGAACGTCACCAGCCGCGAGAACGACCTGTACGATTTCCTGATGGAACGGCTGGTGGCACCGGACAAGCCGAACGACAGGATGCTTGGTCACGGCAACCCCGCCCTGCCCAACCTCGTGACGCTGCAACTGGACGACGCCGCCAGCCTTGAGGCCCTGCGCACCGCGGGCTTTCCAATCGCCGAACCGCAGCGGCTGGTCTGTCACTGGTCGCCCTACCTGCGCGCCGGGGTCTTCCCGCTTTATACCGCGTTCCTCTCGAACACGCTGCCGCTTGGCCGCCTGCGCGCGCTCCTGCCGGAGGCGGGAACGCCCCGCTGGTCGCGCATCCTGCCACGCCTGCCCCTGCGCACGCCGCTTGGCCTGCCCGCCGAATGACCTTTCGCATCGCCCGTATTTCAAGATACGGCCATTTACCGCTGAACAATTTGCCCGGAAGGTAACTTTGCATCGATCCGCATGTTGCGTTTGACCGCCAAGGCCACGCATCATGATGCGGACAGCAAGGAGCCCCAGCCCAAGTGTACGAATTCCTTTTTCAGGCCTCAGTCTTCCTCGCCGCCGCGGTGATCGCGGTGCCCATCGCCGCCCGACTGGGCCTTGGCTCGGTCCTTGGATACCTGCTGGCCGGGATCGTGATCGGGCCGGGCCTTGGCCTTGTGGCGAATACCGACGACCTCCGTCATTTCGGGGAGTTCGGCGTCGTCTTGATGCTGTTCCTCATCGGTCTGGAACTGGAACCCCGGGCGCTCTGGGACATGCGGCACCGGCTGATCGGCCTCGGCGGGCTGCAGATCGTGCTGACCACCACCGCCATCATGCTGGGCGCAATCGCGCTGGATCTGGCATGGCAGACGTCGCTTGCCGTCGGCATGACGCTGGCGCTGTCCTCGACCGCCATCGTGCTGCAGACGCTGTCGGAAAAGGGCCTGATGCAGACCAATGGCGGGCGCTCTGCGTTTTCCGTTCTGTTGACGCAGGACATCGCGGTGATCCCGATGTTGATCGCCCTGCCCCTGCTGGCGGTCATGCCCTCCGTCGCGATCAACCCCGATGGCAGTATCCGCCGAGCCACCGACGCGGAACACGCGACCGAGCACGCCGGTGACGGCCACGGCGCGGCCATGTCGCTGGTCGACGGCCTGGAAGGTTGGCAGGCCGCGCTGGTCACGCTGGGTATCATCGCGGTCATCATCCTGGCGGGCATCTACGGCGCCCGCCCGCTCTTCCGGTTCATCCACTCCGCGCGCCTGCAGGAGATGTACACCGCAGTCGCCCTGCTGATCGTCATCGGCATCGCCTTTCTGATGACGCTTATCGGCCTCTCCCCTGCGCTTGGCACTTTCCTTGCGGGCGTGGTGCTGGCGAACTCCGAATTCCGGCACGAACTGGAATCGAGCATCGAGCCGTTCAAGGGCCTGCTGCTTGGCCTGTTCTTCATTACTGTCGGCGCGGGCATCGATGTGGAGCGCCTTGCGGCAGAGCCGTTCCTTGTCGTCGGCCTCGCCGTGGCGGTCATCTTCATCAAGGGCGCCGTCCTCTACGGCCTCGGCCGCGCCTTCGGACTGGGCCGTCGCGGGCTTTGGCTGTTCACGCTTGGGCTGGCGCAGGCGGGCGAATTCGGTTTTGTCCTCGTGTCCTTCGCGCTGCAACTCAACGTCTTCCCGGAGCCGCTGGCGGACCGGTTGCTTCTGGTCGTCGCTCTGTCGATGATGATCACGCCGCTTCTGTTCCTGCTTTTCGACCACCTCGCACGCAAATTCCAGGAGAACGCCGAGACCGCCGAGGCGGACGAGATAGACGAGGAAGGCCCGGTCATCATCGCCGGCATCGGCCGCTTCGGGCAGGTGGTGAACCGGCTGGTGCAAAGCTCGGGCTACCGGACCGTGGTGCTCGATCACGACATGCAGACCATCCAGCTGATGCGCCGCTTCGGATTCAAGGGCTTCTTCGGCGACCCCACGCGGCCCGAACTGCTGCACGCGGCGGGGCTGGGATCGGCGCGGGTTCTGGTGGCGGCGCTGGACGACCACAAGGCAACGACCAAGCTGGTGGCCTATGCCCGGCGCATCCGGCCCGACCTGCACATCGTTGCCCGCGCCCGCGACCGCAACCACGTCTACGCCCTCTACCAGGCCGGGGCCGACGACATCGTGCGCGAGATGTTCGACAGCTCGCTGCGCGCTGGCCGCTACGTGCTGGAGAACATTGGGATGAGCGAATACGAGGCCGCCATCGCCGAGGAGACCTTCTACCACCACGACCGCCACACGGTCCGCGAACTGGCGAAACTGTGGAATCCCGCCGTCCCGGCTTCCGAGAACGAGCCCTACATCGCCCGCGCCAAGGAGTTGGAGAAGGAACTTGAGACCGCCCTCTTCACCGCGCTGGACGAGCGCGGGAAGAAGGACGTGGCATAACAACGGCACGGCCGAAGCGGCCGCAAGCCATGCACGGACAAAGAAAAAGGCGCCCCACACCGGGGCGCCTTTTCAATTCGTTTCAGACAGGCCGTTACGCGGCGCGCAGGCCCAGGACCTCGTCCACCTGCTTGGCAGCCGCGGCTTCGTCACCGGTCACGGCCGCAACTTCGCGGGTCAGACGCTCCAGCGCCGCTTCGTACAGCTGACGCTCGGAATAGGACTGTTCGCGCTGGTCGTCGGCGCGGTGCAGATCGCGCACTACTTCGGCAATCGCGATCAGGTCGCCCGAGTTGATCTTCTGCTCGTACTCCTGTGCGCGGCGCGACCACATCGCCCGCTTCACCTTGGCCTTGCCCTTCAGCGTCTTCATCGCCTCGCTCACCACGTCAGGGGAGCTGAGCGACCGCATACCGACTTCCGATGCCTTGTGCGTGGGAACGCGCAGGGTCATCTTGTCCTTCTCGAAGGAGATCACGAAGAGCTCGAGGCTGATGCCGGCGATCTCCTGCTCCTCGATCGACACGATCTGTCCGACGCCGTGCGCCGGGTAGACCACGTAGTCGTTAGGACGGAATTCGGATTTTTTCGCTTTGGTCATATATTTCGTTCCTCGCAGCACCGACACGGAAAGCGCAGGGCAGAGACAGCAGAGACACAAAAAGTGCGCGGCAATCGTTGCGATTCCCGTTCACTTGGTCGTATCGTCGGTTATCAGGCCCCCAGAGGCAGTTCAGGCATTGAGCCCTGCGCAAGATGTCATCACGTAGACCAGATTTATAACATAAAATCGGTCGGGCTCCTAGCATCCTGCCTCGCCGGGGAATAACGCATCAAATCAATGCGTTGCCTCTTTTGGCACAGGTCGTGCAGAAGAAACCCGCCGAATCGCCGACTCACCCGGTCGACCCCGCGGACAAGGGTCGGCGGGTACTCGGCACCGGATCGGGCGCGGGCAAGGAAGAGGGTCAGCCCCCCTCGCCCGGCTTCTCCGAGAAGTACTTGTTCACCTTGTCGGTCTCGCCGTCGCGCTCTTCGGCGCCGGGCAGCGGGTCCTTCTTGGTGATGATGACGGGCCATTCCTCGGAGTACTTGCGGTTGAACTCGACCCATTTCTCCATGTCCGGCTCGGTATCGGGGCGGATCGCGTCGGCGGGGCACTCGGGCTCGCAAACGCCGCAGTCGATGCATTCGTCGGGATGGATCACCAGCATGTTCTCGCCTTCGTAGAAACAATCCACCGGGCATACCTCGACACAGTCGGTGTATTTGCAGGCGATGCAGGCGTCGTTGACGATATAGGTCATGGGATCGGGTCCAATTCGGCTGTCGCGCGACTAGCTAGGCCAAGAGCGGCCCTCATTCAAGATCGAAAGGGTGCCGGGCGGGATCAAATGCCGCGGCGTTTTCCCGATCCTTGCGGTTTGGCCGCCCCTTCCCCTCGTATCCGGGATTTGTCATCGGCCGCGGCTCTGGCTCGGGCGAGAGATCCTCATAGAGGCTTTGCGCCTCGGGAGCGGGCCCGCGCCTCTCGCCACAGGCGAGGATCTTGACCACTTTCACCTCGCCCTCTTTGACGAAGGTCAAAACCATGCCGGGGCTCACCGCTCGCGAGGTCTTGCTCACGGGTGTGCCGTCAACCCTAACCTTGCCCGCCGCGACGACCGAGGCCGCCAGCGTGCGCGTTTTGAAGAAGCGCGCATGCCAGAGCCATTTGTCGATGCGGATGCTTGGCCGGGCCGCGTCGGTCACTTCGTCTTGAAGCCGGCAAGTGCTGCGGCGAAGGGATTGTCGGGGTCGATCTTCTTCTCGCGCTGCGGGCGCGCCTCAAAGGCCTTGGGCTTTTGGCCGCCTTCGGGCTTCTTGCCCTTGTGGCGATCCTTTTTGCCGCCCTTGCCGCGCGGACGTTCGCCGCCCTCGGCGGGCTTGCCCCCTTCGCGGCGTTTCTCGCGCTGCGGACGGGCCGGGCGTTCGGCCCGTGCGGCACGGCCACCCCAAGTGAAGGTGTAGAACACCCCGACCTCGGGCGCGGCTTCTGCCTCGGGTGATGGCTCGGGCGCTGCTTCAACGGGTTCAGCGCCTTCAGCAGGCGCCTCCACAACCGGCTTGGCCTTGGGCCGCTCGCCGCGCTCGGCCTTGTAGCCAAGGCCCTGCATCAGATCAGAAAATTGGTCCAGCGTCATGCCGGTGATCGAGAGCATATCGGGATTGGCTTCAAAGCCGCCCTTGCTGTCTTTGTCGCGCAGCATATCGGCGAGGCGCTCTAGCATATCAATACGGATCGCCCGCGCGCCGGCGGCGCGATAGCCCGCCATCGCATAGGTGCCCGGCACGAGGCCATCGACGGTTGGCACGGTCACAAGGCCCGGCGGCGGCGCTTCGGGGAATTCGGCCAAGCCTTTGGCAAGGCTCCACAAAACTAGGCGCAGACGGGTCGGCGCAGGCTTGAGGAGAAGCGGCATGAAAATGGTGAATTGGCCAAAGCGGATGCCATGCTTGCGTAGCGCACCACGCGCCTCTTGATCGAGCGCCTTCACGTCCTCGGCCACCTCGCCACGCGGGACGATGCCAAAGCCCTCGCCCAGACGGAAGGCAAAGCCCTTTGCCATGCCGCTCAGCGCCTCGTCGCGCTGCATGGCGATCATCGGCTCGAAAAGGGCAGCGACCTTGCGAACAATGCAATGCTGCACGCGGCGCTGGACCTTCTGCGCCACATCCTCGCGTGCCTCGTCATCGACGAAAGCGACGGCAACGGGCTTGAGCGCGTCCGCACCTGCGGTCAGCTTGCCTACCGCCTCGGTGCCCCACATCAGGCCGCCCTG
>NZ_CAXREX010000238.1:0-2874 GCF_964229645.1 Nioella sp.
CCGCCAGATCGGCGGGCGTCCAGATCGCGGTATGGCCGGGTTCGCGCGGCGGCCCATGGGGGCGGATCGGACGGGCGACATAGATGGCGCAGATCTTTTCGGCCCATTTGTCGTAGTCTGGCATGTAGGTGAACCGCCGGAAGGCTCCGATGCGACGGGGGGCGGCGATGCGATAGCCGGTTTCCTCGAACACCTCGCGGTGCAGGGCAGTCAGGGGATGTTCGCCCGGATCAATGCCGCCGCCGGGCAGCTGGAACTCGGGCGTGGGTTCGGCCTGATGGGTCAGAAGAAGCGATCCGTTCAGCGGAAGGATCGCGTAGACTCCTGCGCGGAACGCATAGCGGCGATGCTTTTCGGGGGGCTCTCCGTAACGGCGCATGGGGCTCTGCCTTGTAACGGGGCATCATTGCCCCTAGGTGCTGGCCAAGATATGCCTGTGACAGGCTCAGAAGGAAACCCCACGATGATCGGATCGAAACTGGCCTGGGACGACACCGTCCTGCCCTTTCAGCTTGATGCTTCTGACGTGCGCGGCCGCGTGGCGCGGCTGGACGGCGTGCTTGGCGGCATCCTCAAGCAACATGACTACCCCCCGCAGGTCGAGGCGCTGGTCGCCGAGATGGCCCTGCTGACCGCGCTGATCGGCCAGACGATCAAGCTGCGCTGGAAACTGTCGCTTCAGGTGCAGTCCAAGGGCGCGGTGCGCATGATCGCCACCGATTACTACGGCCCCGAGAAAGAGGGCGACCCGGCCCGCATCCGGGCCTATGCCAGCTTTGACCGTGACCGGCTGACCGACAGCGCACCCTTTGACCAGATCGGCGAAGGCTATTTCGCGATCCTGATCGACCAGGGCAAGGGTATGCAGCCCTACCAGGGGATCACCCCGCTGGCCGGTGGATCGCTGCGCGCCTGCGCCGAGGCCTACTTTGCCCAGTCCGAACAGCTTCCGACCCGGTTTTCGCTGTCCTTCGGCAAGTCGACCGAAGCGGGCGGTGTCGAACACTGGCGCGCCGGCGGCGTGATGATCCAGGTGATGCCCGAGGCCGGCGAACATGTCGCCGGTGAGGGCGGCACAGGCGAAGGCGGTCTTCTAGTGGCCTCGGACCTGGTCGAAGGCGACCGGGAAGAGGATTGGAACCGCGTGAACTTCCACCTTGATACGGTCGACGATCTAGAGTTGATCGGCCCAAGCGTCGCGCCGACCGATCTGCTGGTCCGACTGTTTCACGAGGAACAGCCGCGCGTCTTCGGGTCCCAGCCGGTGCGCTTTGGCTGCACCTGTTCCGAGGATCGCGTGCGTCAGTCCCTGTCGATCTATTCCGCCAAGGATATCGAGAAAATGACCACCGACGACGGCCAGGTCACGGCGGATTGCCAGTTCTGCGGCGCGCATTACGTGCTGGATCCGAAAAGCGTCGGCTTCGAGGCCGGGACATCGGATGAAGGCTGACGCCCGCGTCTATGATCGCATCCGCGACGCCCTGTCCCGCCCGGGGCAGGGCTCCTCGGATTTTGATCTGAACGGGGCTGGGGGGATCGCGGATCCCTCCAAGCTGCGGCCGGCCGGTGTGCTGGTGCCGCTGATCGAACGCGACGGCCAGGTCAACGTGATCCTGACCAAGCGGACCTCGCATCTGAAACATCATCCCGGGCAGATCGCCTTTCCCGGGGGCAAGGTCGAACCGACTGATGCCGATGTCACCGCCGCCGCGCTGCGCGAATCCCACGAGGAAATCGGCCTGCCGCCCGAGCTGGTCGAGGTTCTGGGCTACCTGCCAAAGCATGAAACCGTCAGCGTCTTTTCCATGACGCCCGTGGTGGCGCGGGTGACGGCGGATTTCGTCAAACGCCCCGAACCCGGTGAGGTCGAAGAGGCGTTCGAGGTACCCCTGGCGCATCTTCTTGATCCGGCGAATTACCTGGTGCACGGGCGCCGCTGGCGCGGGCAGCGCCGGTATTATTACGCCGTGCCCTATGGGCCCTACTACATCTGGGGTGCCACGGCGCGGATCTGTCGGGTTCTTGCGGATCGGATGGCGTGATGCGGGTCACGGGTGCCTGGCTGACGCATCCGGGAACGCGCGCCGTCTGTGATGCGCTGACCGGGGCCGGGCATCAGGCGCTGTTTGTCGGCGGCTGCGTGCGTGACGCTTTGCTGGGCCGTGTTGTCGGGGATATCGACATTGCCACCGACGCCACGCCCGATCAGGTGATCGCGGCGGCCAGGGCCTCGGGCCTCAAGGCGGTGCCCACGGGTATTGACCACGGCACCGTCACCCTTGTGGCCGAGGGGCTGGGGCACGAGGTCACGACCTTCCGCCATGACGTCGACACCGATGGCCGCCACGCCACCGTGGCCTTTTCCACCGACGTGGCCGCGGATGCGGCGCGGCGCGATTTCACCATGAATGCGCTTTATGCCCGGCCTGACGGCACGTTGGTTGACCCGCTTGGCGGGCTGGCGGATCTGAATGCGCGGCACCTGCGATTTGTGGGCGACCCGGATCAGCGCATTGCCGAGGATTACCTGCGTATCCTGCGCTATTTCCGGTTTCACGCCTGGTATGGCGATCCCGACCGTGGGATGGATCCCGATGCCCTCGCGGCCATTGCCGCCGGGGCCGAGGGGCTGGCGCAGCTGTCCCGCGAACGCATCGGGCACGAGGTGATCAAGCTGCTGCGCGCCCCCGATCCCGCGCCCGCCGTGGCCGCCATGCGCCAGACCGGCGTGCTGGGCCATGTGCTGCCCGGCGCCGACGACCGGGCGCTGGCCGTTCTGGTTCATTTGGAAGGCGATCTTCCCGCCGATCCGCTGCGGCGTCTGGCGATCCTGGGCGGGGCAGATGTGGGGGACCACCTGCGCCTCAGCCG
>NZ_CAXREX010000239.1:0-11437 GCF_964229645.1 Nioella sp.
GCCCCAGCCCTTGTCCTTCATCGCGGGGGCCAGCATCTGCGCCAGGAAAAAGGGCACCGAGAGGTTGAGCTCCAGCGTCAGGTCCCAGCCCTCTTCGGTCACGTCATCGGCGGGCTGTCGGGTATTCACACCCGCCGCCGTCACCAGGATGTCGGGCGCGCCAAAGGGGGCGGAGAGACGCTCCGCCAACCCCTCCCGCGCGGCGCGGTCCGCAAGGTCGCAGGCCACCACGGCGGCCCGGTCCCCGGTCTCAGCCTGCCAGTCGGCAAGCGCCTCGGCCCGGCGGGCGACGCCCACGACCCGCGCGCCCGCCGCCGCCAGCACCGACGCCGCCCGACGCCCGAGGCCAGAACGGGCCCCGGTGACGCAGGCCACGCGGCCCGTCAGGTCGAAGAGCCCGGATGGGTTGTCCATGTCAGGCCTCGGCGCTGAGGTCGAATACCTCGTCGGGGAAATACTTGTGCAGCCGGATGTCGGCTGTGCGCGCGTGCCCCTCCATGCCTTCCAGACGGGCGATGCGCGCGGTGGCCTCGGCCACGGGCTTGGCGCCTTCACGCGTGGCGCGCTGCCACGTCACGATCTTCATGTATTTGTGCACGCTGAGCCCGCCGGTGTAGCTGGCCGCGCCCGAGGTGGGCAGAACGTGGTTGGTGCCAGACGCCTTGTCGCCAAAGGCCACGGTGGTCTCCTCGCCCAGGAAGAGCGAGCCATAGCAGGTCAGCCGGTCGAGCCACCAGTCAAGGTCCTCGGCCTGCACCGTCAGGTGTTCGGGCGCGTAATCGTCAGAGGTGGCTGCCATTTCCTCGCGGTTGTCGCACAGGATGACCTCGGCATAGTCGCGCCAGGCGGCGGCGGCATTGTCGCGGTTCACGTCGGGCAGGTCCGCGATGAGATCGGGCACAAGGCGCATCACCTCTTCGGCCAGTGCGCGGTCATCGGTCACCAGCCAGACGGGCGAGTTGTAGCCATGCTCGGCCTGGCCCACCAGGTCGGTCGCCACCACCAGCGGATCGGCACTCGCATCGGCCAGGATCAGGCTGTCGGTCGGGCCCGCGATCATGTCGATACCGACGCGACCAAAGAGGATGCGCTTGGCCTCGGCCACGAACTGGTTGCCCGGACCGACGAGGATATTGGCCTTGGGCAGCCCGAAAAGGCCGAAAGTCATCGCCGCAACGCCCTGCACGCCGCCCATGGCCATGATCGTGTCGGCACCGCAGATATGGGCCGCGTAGATGATGGCAGGTGCCACCCCCACGCCCGGGCGCGGCGGCGAACAGGCGGTGATGTGACGGCAGCCGGCCACCTTGGCGGTGGTTACGGTCATGATGGCGCTGGCCACGTGGCTGTAGCGCCCCCCGGGCACGTAACATCCCGCCGCATCAACCGGGATCGCCTTCTGCCCCGCGATCAGGCCCGGCACCACCTCGTATTCCACGTTTGCGACGGTGTCCTTCTGCTTCTCTGCGAAGCGTTTGACGTTGTCATGGGCAAAGCGGATATCGGCCTTGAGCTTTTCGGGCACCAGCGCGCAGGCGGCTTCGATTTCCTCGGGGCTCAGGATGATGCTGCCTTCGTACTGGTCGAACTTGGCGGCATATTCCAGGGCCTTGGCATCTCTCCCCTGCTCGATGTCGTCGAGAATCCCCTGCACGATCTTGTGGGTCTCGGAGGCATCGCTCTTCGAGGTCAGGCTGGCTTTCTTGAGATACTCTCTCGGCATTTTGATTACCTGTATAGTTCTGGAAGCAGGGTGGTGGAGATCGCGGGCACGTAGGCGATCAGAAGGGTCACGATGAGCATGAAGAACACGAAGGGGATGGCCCTGTTGGCGATCCTCAGGATCGACTCTCCGGTGATACCGGAGACGACGAAGAGGTTGAGCCCGAGCGGCGGGGTGATGAAGCCCACCCCAAGCGCGGTGATCATCATGATGCAGAACTGAACCTCGTTCATGCCGATATTGTCAGCGAGCGGCTTCAGGATCGGCGCGAGGATCACGATATTGGGCGTGGTTTCCATGACGCAGCCCGCCGCGATCAGGATCAGGACCATCATGCCGATCAGCACGTATTCATTGTCCGAGAGCGATGTCAGCGCGCCCACGAAGCCCTGCGGCACCCCGATGATGGCCAGTGCCTCGGCCAGCGGGATCGAGAAGGCGATGATGGGCAGGATGACCCCGTTGACCTTGGCGGAGCTGACCAGCATGGCCGGGAAGTCCGACAGTTTCAGCGTGCCCAGGATGAAGCCCATCGCGATGGTCACCACCACGGCCACGGCCCCTGCCTCGGTCGGCGTCAGGCGGCCCGAGAAGATGCCGTAGAAGATGATGCCGGGCACCAGGAAGGCATACCAGCCGGACTTGATGGTCCGCCACAGGTTCGCCCGCCATTCGGCGGCGGTCATGATCCCCCCGCCTTCCCAGGCGTTGAGGCGGTTCATCACCACGTTGGTGGCCAGGATCGACAGCAGGATCAGCAGGCCGGGGATGAGCGCGGCAAGAAACAGGGTCGAAACGGCAATGCCCAGGACGAGGCCGATGATGATATAGGCGATCGAGGGCGGGATCAGGATGCCGGTACAGGCGCCAGCGGCCACCAGGGCGCAGGCATAGGGGCGCGGGTAGCCCGATTCCACCAGCCGGTCGATCGTCATCCGGCCCACGGCGGCCGCACCGGCCGCGTCCGAGCCCGAGATCGCGGCGAACATGCCGCAGACCAGGACCGTGGCAGAGCCGAAGCCGCCCTTGGCCCAACAGGTCAGCGCCTCGGCCACGTCGAGGAATTTTCGACTGAGCCCCGTTCGCACCAGAACGTCGCCGGTCAGGATGAAGAGCGGCACGGCCGTCAGCGCGAAGGCGTCGATGCCGGTGAAGAGCTTTTCGCCCAACAGGCTCAGCGGCAGGGCGCCGGACCAGTGCAGCATCAGGATCGACGCGGCCCCGATGGCCGCCCAGACCGGCACGGCCAAGGCGATGAGAATGACGAAGATGATAACGGGACCGTAAAAATCCCACCCCAGTTCAAGGGAAGTTTCCTGAAGCGCTTGCCACATCATGGCGCGGGTCCTCCCTTAATCGAAGAGCTTGTCGCCTTCGTAAACGGGCCGCCCGTTACGAAGATCGGAGAGGTCACGAAGGAACGACTGCACCAGGCGGAAGATCACCAGGGCAAAGCCGAACGGCACGGCGAAGAGGAACAGGTAGAGCCCGATCCGAAGCCCGTGCGTGACCGAGCCATAGGTCCAGGAGACATGCACCGCCTCCCACGACCAGTAGATCGCGATGACCGCGACGATGAACATCACGATATCGCCGAAGATGTAGAGAACGGCTTTCACCCGGGGGCCGACGTAATTCATGATCACGTCGATGCGGATATGGCCACGTTCGCGCACCGCCGCGGCAGCACCGATCCAGGCCAGGTAGATAAAGGAGTAGCGGACGATTTCCTCGCCCCAGATCGACGAGAAGGACAGCAGCTCTCGCCGCAGAACCTCGATCGCCATTGTGATGACCAGCATCACGTAAAAGACGAGGAGCAGCCAGCGCTCGGCGTTCCTGTCTATTGCATTGTAGAGTCTGGACATGGCCCCTCCGAACGCGCCCCGGCGTCACCGGTTCCCTCCCGTCGCGTATACCGCGCGGGTCGGGGTGCAGGCTGGCGCGCCCGTCGCGCGCCAGCCCATTGTGTTGTCGCTCTTAGGCGTCGTGGACGTAGTAGCGGCCCATGGTGCCTGCCGCCTCTTCGAGGCTGGCGAAGGTATCCATGTCGCCGGCGAGCTCCATCTTGAACTCGTCCCATTCGCTGCGCTGGTAGCCGCCTGCGGCCTGCCATTCGCCCAGTTGGTCATCGCTGAGCGAGTGGAACTCCACGCCGAAGTTGCGCAGTTCGGCCATTGCATAGGCGCGGGCCGCCGGAACCTTGGCCAGGTTCTGCTGCGTGGTGATCTCGCCTGCGAACTCGATGCCTTCCTGCACATCGGCGGGAAGCGAGTTGAACCATTCGAGGTTCATCGAGAAGACCTGCCCGTCCGGCACCGCCTGGGTGAAGGTGACGTGGCTGAGGATCTCGCCGAAGCCGAAGACATGCAGCGCGCCGACCGAGGGGTCGAGCGCATCGGCCACGCCCTGACGGATCGCCGAGGGGGTTTCGCCCCAGGCCACCGGCGTCGGGTTGGCGCCGACCATGCGGTAATACTGCTGCAGCATCGCCGAGCCGGGAACGCGGAACTTGACGCCTTCCATGTCGGCCGGGGTGATGATCGCGTCGCCGCCACGGCGCACGGCCACAACGCGCGGGTCGATCACGACGTAGTAGAGCGCCTTGAAGCCCGCCGCCTCGACGCGCGGATGCACCACGGTGTTCCAGGTGTCGGAGTTCACCAGGTTGGTGAAGCGCTGGTTGGAGCCACAGAAATAGGGCAGGTTGATCAGGTCAACCGCCGAGGCGAAGGGCGCGAAGTTCGACAGCGAGTGCTGCGCACACTGGATGGTGCCGCTCTGAACGGCCTGGGCCAGCGCGCCACCGGCGCCGAGCTGACCACCGGGGGCAAGGCGCACATAGACCTTGCCGTTGGTCATGTTCTGGATGTTTTCCTTAAGGTCCAGCTGCATGATCGGGTAGCTGCGCGACGCGCCAAGCACGTAGGCGGTGGCCAGGGTCATGATGTGATCGGCGGCATCCTCACGCGCGCGCTCCTCCTGCGCGGTCTGTGCGGCGGCCTGATCGGACCACAGAACACCCCCTGCCCCGGCGACCATCGCCGCGGTGAAGCTGCCGGTCCCGGCCAGCTTCAGGAAATTCCGCCGTTCGGCCGATTTCAGCTCCTGCTTGTCTTTGAAGTCCATTCCGCTTCCTCCCTTAGATTTTCTTAGCGGTTCTTCTCTTCAGCTTTCCGCCGGGCCTCCCGCATGAGAATGCCGACGACGAAAGTGATGGATGTCAGAAACAGCACGATCATCTCTTGCACGTCGTTCATGAACGACGCCCCGCCAAACGCGCCCAAGGCCACGTTCGTCACGAAGACAAGAAACAGAACTGCTGAAAGTCCGAAGATCATGGCCCCCTCCCGAGCCCGGCTTGATCGCCGATTCGGATTGAGTGTAAGCGCTTACATATATCCATGCAAGCGCTTACACGCTTCTTCCCGCCGGACGGTAATTGGTCTAGAACGGAAAGTAGCGCGACGACACAAGATGGAAAGGACCGGGGCGACAATGCCGAGCAGGCCGCAAAAACAGGGCAAGGGCGTTCCCACGCTGGAAGATGTGGCCAGGCTTGCCGAGGTCTCGACGGCCACGGTTTCCCGCTGTCTGAACTCGCCCGACCGGGTGGTGAAATCCACGCGCGAGCGGGTGATGGCAGCGGTCGATCGGCTGGGATACGCACCCAATTTCGGGGCCCGGGCGCTGGCCGCGAAGCGCACCAACACGATCGGCGCGATCATCCCGACGATGGAAAACGCGATCTTCGCGCGCGGCATCCAGGCCTTCCAGGAAGAGCTGGGCCTGCATGGCATGACGCTGCTGGTGGCCTCGTCGTCCTATAGCGAAGAGGTCGAGCGCGAGCAGGTGCGCACGCTTTGCGCCCGCGGGGCCGATGCGCTGCTGCTGATCGGGCATCACCGCGATGCCGGGATCTACGACTTCCTCGACGACCGGTCGATCCCCGTGCTGGTGGCCTGGGCCTATCAGCCCTCGCGCGGAAGATCGTCGATCGGGTTCGACAACCGCGCCGCCATGCGCGAGATGGCCGAGACGGTCATTTCCGAAGGGCATCGCAGGCTGGCCGTGATCTCGGCCCCCACGGCCGCGAATGACCGCGCCAGCGAGCGCGTCGAAGGCATCCGCGAGGCGATGGCGGCCCATGGGCTGGACCCCACCGGGCTGCACCTGGTCGAAACACCCTATTCCGTCGAGAACGGCGATCGCGCCTTTGGCGAGGTTATGGCGGGCAGCGCGCCGCCCACGGCAGTCTTGTGCGGCAACGACGTTCTGGCCGTGGGGGCGCTGCGCGCGGCCCGGCGCATGGGGCTGTCGGTTCCCGGTGACGTGTCGATCACCGGCTTTGACGACATCGAACTGGCGCAACTGGTCGAGCCCCCGCTGACGACGGTGCACGTGCCCCATCGCGATATGGGCCGGAAAGCCGCGCGCATGCTGGTCGAGGCGCTGAATGGCGAAGCCACAGGCGACAGCATCCGGCTGGATACCTGTCTGATCCGCCGCCAGACCCTGGGCCCGGCCCCCGAGTGAACGCTTACATGGCCTGGTAGGCCTTGCGCACCATGTCCGCCAAGGCGCGCACGGGTTCGGTCTTGGCCATTTCCGCGCCATACATGTTGATCTTGATGCGCGGCAGGTCGGGCAAGGCACCGCTGTGCTTGATCCGCTCCACGTAAGGAGGCTCGGCCCCCTTCACGCAGGCATGCACGGCCAGGTCGGCGCTGATCGAGGCCTCGACGGTGCGGGAATTGTCGCTGTCCACTGCCATTTCCCAGCTGATCCCGGCACGGTCCAGCGCCTCCTGCACCGGCTTGCGGAAAATGCAGAGCTGTTCGAAGGCCAGCCGCAACGGGCGCTGCCGCCATTCGTTTCCGTCAATCGCGCCCACCCAGACCAGCGGGCGTTCCTGAAGCGTCTCACCCCCCGCATCGAGCGCCGATTCCGTGGTCAGGGCAAGGTGCAACTCGCCCCTCTCAAGCATGCGGCGCAGGCGCGAGGTATAGGAGCTGACAAGCTGCACCTTCATGCGCGGATAGGCGGCGTTGAAGCGGTGCAGCACCTGCGGGATCGCGGGGTAGACGATGTCATGGGGCACGCCGAGCATCAGCTCGCCCTCGTAATCCTGCGCGGTCAGACGGGCCAGCACCTCGTCATTGAGGTCGAGCATGCGCCGGGCATAGCTCAGCATCTGTTCACCCTCGTTGGTCAGGCCGAGCTTGCGCGCCGAGCGGTCGATCAGCGATACGCCCACGCTTTCTTCCAGCCGCTTGAGCTGCATCGACACCGCTGACTGCGTGAGGTTGAGCAACCCCGAGGCCTTGGTCACCCCGCCCGCGTCAGCCACGGTGACGAAGGCGCGCATTGCGGTCATGTCGAGGTTTCTCATTTCATCAAGCCTTGTGATGATAGATTTCAAAAACATTCATTTTTCTTATGTCATGGCCTGCTGTATATATCAATCATCGAGATATGAACCCCGCCGATATTCAAGATTTGGAAAGAAAAGCCGATGACCTACATTGCCGACCGCTCTGCCGTCTATGCCCCGCGCCGCATGGGCACCCTTGCCTTCGCCCGCGCCGCCCTCGCCGCCTGGCGCCAGCGCCGCGCGTTGCAGCGCCTTGATGCCAGCGCAATGGCCGACATGGGGCTGAGCGAAGCGGACATCGCCCGCGAAGCCACCCGTCCGGCCTGGGACGTGCCGCAAAGCTGGCGCTACTGACCGCCCCCGGATTCACCACTCGAAAAACAGCACTCTCCCTGTCGGGTGAATCTTGAAAAAACGCCCCGCCTTACCGATATTGTCGGGCAAGGCGGGGCGTTTTCGCGTTCCGCCACCCAACAACGCCTTTATCGGAGGACCAGATGGCTCAATACGACACGATGCGCGCACGCGCCGGCGGCATCAGTGCCGCCCAGATCGACGAGGGGCTTCGCGCCCATATGAACAAGGTCTATGCCACCATGTCCGTGGGTCTGCTGGTGACGGCAGGCGCGGCCTGGGGCATCGGCACCTCGCCGGCCATGCTGTCCATCTTCCGTGACCCGATGACCCTGCAACCCAACATCCTGGGCTGGGCCGTCATGTTCGCACCGCTGATCATGGTCTTTGCCTTCGGCGCCATGATCAACCGCCTGTCGGCGGCCGGCGCGCAGCTGTTCTTCTACGCCTTCTCGGCCGTGATGGGCATCTCGATCAGCTGGATCTTCTCGGTCTTCACCGGGATTTCCATCGTCCAGACCTTCCTGATCACCGCGATCGCATTCGCCGGGCTCAGCCTTTATGGCTACACCACCAAGCGTAACCTGTCGGGGATGGGCACGTTCCTGATCATGGGCCTGATCGGTATCATCGTGGCCTCGATCGTGAACATCTTCCTCGCCTCGTCGGCGCTGCATTTCGTGATCTCGGTTCTGGGTGTGCTGATCTTCGCTGGCCTGACCGCCTATGACACGCAGACGATCAAGAACACCTATATCGACCACGCCCGCCACATGGATGAAGAGTGGCTCGGCAAGGCCGCGATCATGGGCGCGCTGAACCTCTATCTCGACTTCATCAACCTGTTCATGTTCCTGCTGCAGTTCCTCGGCAATCGCGAGTAACGCGCAGAGCGGATGACCAGACGGAAGGGCCAGCCTCGTGCTGGCCCTTTTTCGTTGAGCGGGGGGCGCGGCGCGCTAGGTTTCACCCCATGACCCAGTTTGCCGATGTTGCCCTCTTTCCCTTGTTTGCCATTCAGGCCCTCTGGGTCGTCGCGCGGGCCGAACGCCTGCCAGAGCCGCCGGGGCCGCGCTCAGGAGTTGGTGGAGATGGCCCCGACCTGCGCCTTCTGATCCTGGGGGACAGTTCCGCGGCAGGGGTCGGGGCCGAGCGGCAGGAAGACGCGCTGAGCGGGCAGCTGGCCCGCGTGCTCTGCCCCCATGTGCGGCTGCATTGGCAGCTGGAGGCCGCGACGGGGGCCACGACGGCCAGTGCGGCAGCCCGCCTTGCCACCCTGCCCCGCCAGCCCATCGACGCCGCCCTCGTGGTGCTTGGCGCGAACGACGTGACCCGGCTGAGCGACCTTTCCAGGGTCCTGGAGCGGCGCATCGAGATTGCGAACAGGCTGCGGGAGGATTTCGGTGCCTCCAACGTGGTGATGACGGGTGTGCCCCCGATGGGGGTCTTTCCGCTCTTGCCACGGCCCCTGCGCGGCCGGCTCGGTCAGCGGGCCGCCCGGCTGGACCGCGCCCTTACAGAGGCCGCGCCGCAAGCGGGCTTCCAATACCTGCCCTTCACGCTGCCCTTCCGTCCCGACTACATGGCGCGGGACGGGTTCCACCCCGCGCCCCTTGCCTATCGGGTCTGGGCCGAGACCTTGGGCCCTCATCTGCTGCCGGGGCCATCTGCGCTGCCCTGAGCCCAAAACGACACCGGGCCGCAGCTGGATCAGCGCGGCCCGGTCCCGGATAACCCTGGATGCAGGATCTTACTTGATCTTGCCTTCCTTGTATTCCACGTGCTTGCGAACAACCGGGTCATATTTCCGGACGACCATTTTCTCGGTCATGGTGCGTGCGTTCTTCTTGGTCACGTAGAAGTGGCCGGTGCCCGCCGTGGAATTCAGGCGGATCTTGATGGTGGTCGGCTTCGCCATGTCAAACTCCTGCAAAGCGGGGCGCAGGGGCGTTGGCCCGGCGCTCGTGTCTCTGGTTGAGCGCGTCTTTTACCGCCCGGCGGGATGGTGTCAACCGAAAAGGGGCCAAATTGCGAGGCTCCACCCCGCCCCGGCCAGCGCCATGGTGCCCAGAACGCTCAAAAGCCCCCACTTACGGTGCAGAAGCAGCCATCCCGCAAGCCCTGCCAGCAGAATCGCCCCGAGATCGACCGTGGCCGGATCGGGCAGCCAAAGCTGCGCGGGCCCCAGGGCCACCTGCGTCACGCTGCCGAAAAAGACATGCAGCGCGAACCAGAGCGAGAGGTTCAGAATCACCCCCACCACGGCGGCGGTGATGCCCGAGAGGGCCCCGTTGAGCCGCGGCTGGCCGGTGATCCACTCCACGTAGGGGGCAAAGGCGAAGATCCAGAGGAAGCAGGGCACGAAGGTGACCCAGAGCGTGACAAGCGCCGCCGCCAGGCCAAGCCACAGCCCGCCCTGCCCGGCCCCGGCCAGGAAGCCCACGAACTCGGTCACCAGGATCAGGGGCCCCGGCGTGGTCTCCGCAAGCCCGAGCGCATCCATCATCTGCCCCGTTGTCAGCCAGCCGTAATCGCCCACCACCTGCTGAACCATGTAGGCCAACACCGCGTAGGCTCCGCCGAAGGTCACAACGGCCAGCTTGGCGAAGAAGAGCCCCACCTGCGTCAGCAGACCCTCGGGGGCGACCAGCCACAGCAGAAGTAGCGGCACCAGCCAGAGCGCGCCCCAGGCCGCCACCGTCGTCAGCGTGCGGGCCGTTCGGACGCGCGGTGCGGCGGCAACGGCGGCGTCGGCCTCCGCCTGCATCCAAAGGGCACCCGCAAGAGCCGCCCCCGCGATGATGAGGGGGAAGGGAAGCGCAAAGGCGAAGAGGCTGAGAAAGGCCAGAGCCGCCAGCCCATAGGCCACCGCCCCCTTCAGCGCCTTGCGCCCCACGCGCAGGAGGGCCTCGATCACCACCACGATGACGGTGGCCTTGATCCCCAGGAAAAGCGCGGCGACGAGGGGCAGCTGACCGAAAATGGCGTAAAGCGCCGCAAGGAGCAGAACCACCAGCGCCCCGGGCAGCACGAAAAGCCCCCCCGCCAGAAGCCCGCCGCGCGTGCCGTCGAGCCGCCAGCCCGCATAGGTGGCCAGTTGCATCGCTTCGGGTCCGGGCAGCAGCATCGTGAAGGACAGCGCGCCCAGGAACTGACGTTCGCTCAGCCAGTCGCGGGTCTCGACCAGCTCGCGATGCATCAGGGCAATCTGCGCTGCCGGACCACCGAAGGACAGAAGCCCGATCCGCCCGAAGACGCGCGCCAGTTCCGCCAATGATCGTCGATCGTCTGCCATGGTCCCCTCCTGCCTGTCTCCCTTGGACCCGGCTTCGACAGGATAGACAAGCCCCGGCTTCATTGTTCCGCAAATATCCCGGGGTTTGGGGCAGAGCCCCAAGAGGACGACGAAAGGCAAAAGGAAACGCGCGGAGGGCCTGTAAGCCGGATTCTGTCCCCCGCAGGTTTCCCTGCGGATGGATGACCATTCCTCTCGGCCTGCGATTGCCCGCAGGCTCTAGCTGCCAACCCGGACCTCTCGGGCTGAAGCGGCCCTGTGACACGCACGCGAGGTCCCTATTTGGCATTGCTCCCGGTGGGGCTTGCCGTGCCGGTCCTGTTGCCAGGCCCGCGGTGGTCTCTTACTCCACCGTTTCACCCTTACCGCCGGCGGTATCGGTTGCCCGACCGGCCCGGTGGCGGTTTCATTTCTGTGGCGCTTTCCGTCGGATTGCTCCGCCCGGGCGTTACCCGGCACCGTTGCTTCAGGGAGTCCGGACTTTCCTCGACCGGGTCGCCCCGCCCGCGGCCATCCAGCCCTCCGCGCGACGGGCATCTAGGGGGGCACAACCGGGGCCGTCAAGAGCGGCCGCGAAATCCGGCGCGGATTTCGACCGGTTTTCTTCGACAGAAAACCGGCGCACGGCAGCTGTCAGGCCGGGTGCCGGTCGGCGAGATCGGCCATGATCCCCATGTCGCGCGCATCGAGC